>NZ_RAWB01000183.1 GCF_003612055.1 Corallococcus llansteffanensis | reverse complement strand
AGATGTGTATAAGAGACAGGTGCTGACGCGCGCGCTGGAGGCGGCGCAGGCGGGCCACTACGACGAGGCGGAGGCGCTGGGGCGCGAGGCGGCGCGCGCGCTGTCACCGGAGGCCTACCTGCTGCTGGCGATGGTGGCCGAGGCGCGGGGCGACCTGGTCTCCGCGGTGGAGGCGGTGCGCAAGGCGCTGTACCTGGAGCCGCAGCTCGCGCTGGGACACGCCACGCTGGTGTCGCTCTACAGCCGCATGGATCGGCGGGAAGAGGCGGAGCGGGCGCGGCAGAACGCGCTGCGCGCGCTGGACGGACTGGATGACGAGCACCCGCTGCGAGGGGTAGAGAATACGATGACGGCGGGCGGGCTCCGGCAGGCGCTGTCGCCCCGTCCTTCGCAGATGGGCTGGCAGGGCGCGCGCTGACGGCGCACGTCCCGACGTGAGGTGGAGATAACGTGGAAGTGCAAGGGATGAAGGTGGCGCTGCCCGAAGGCCTGGACTCGGCGCGGCTCAGCCTGCGGACGAAGATCCTCGTCGGCACGGGCATGTTCGGCATCGTGCTGGTCGGCATCCTGACCTTCGCGTTCTGGATGCAGATGCATGACGGCCTGCTGGACGAGCTCACCAAGCGCGCGCGCGCGGTGGGCATCGGCATGGCGTTCAGCGTGTCCGCGTCCGCCGCCGCCCAGGACGCGACGATGCTCCAACTGGGCACCGACGTGGCCCTCAAGAGCGTGCCGGACATCGCGTACATCGTGGTGCGGGATGCGGGCGGCAAGGTGCTGGCGCGCTCGGCGGCGGAGCACTTCGCGAGTGCCACCGCGGTGGAGCCGGCGGACGGCGACGGGGTGGTGGACCGGCTCTTGACCGTGGGCACGCTGCCCGTGGTGGAGACGACGGCGCCCATCCTCTTCGGCCCGCCGGGCGGCACGCCCCAGCGCGTGGGCACCGTGCAGCTGGCGCTGGACCGCGAGGCCCTGTCGGGGGCGCTCTCCGCGAGCACCTGGCGCACCGCGGGCGTGGGCCTGCTGGTGTTGGTGGTGGGCCTGCTGGCGGCGGCCGGCATGGCGGGCCTCTTCATCGTGCCGCTGGAGCGGCTGGCGCGCGCGGCGGTGGGCATCGCGGCGGGGGACCTGCGCCAGCAGATCGACACCCGCGGCACGGACGAGATTGGCGAACTGGCGCGCAGCTTCGCCACCATGGCGGACGCGCTGGCGCACCTGCTCCACGACCTGCGGGGCGCGGCGACGGACCTGGAGTACGAGGCGGCGAACGTGCTGGCCACGTCCACGCAGCAGTCCGCGATGGCGCACCAGCAGGCCTCCGCCATCAACGAGACCAGCACCACGGTGGCGGAGATCGCCCAGACGTCCAAGCAGGCGACGTCCTACGCGGACGCCGTCATCGCCCAGACGCAGAAGTCGGAGTCGCTCAGCGCGGAGGGCCAGAAGGTCGTCACGGAGAGCGTGACCGGCATGGAGAAGCTGGGCGAGCAGGTGAAGGCCATCGCCCTGGCCATCACCGACCTGAACGAGCGCACGCTGCAGATCAGCGACATCATCGGGCAGGTGAAGGACGTGGCCGAACAGTCGAACCTGCTGGCCCTCAACGCCTCCATCGAGGCGGCGAAGGCGGGCGAGCACGGCCGTGGTTTCGCGGTGGTGGCCACGGAGATGCGCACGCTGGCGGAGCAGTCGCGCATGGCGGCGGATCAGGTGCGGGTGCTGCTGGGGGAGGTGCAGAAGGGCACGCGTGTGGCGGTGACGACGACGGACGAAGGCAGCCGGCGCGCGCAGGCGGCGATGGAGTTGGCGCGCAGCGCGGGCAACACCATCCTGGGACTGTCGGAGGTCATCCGCGAGTCGTCGGGGGCCGCGCGGCAGATCGCCGGCAACACGCGGCAGCAGACCATCGGGGTGGAACAGATCGCCACGGCGATGGGCGAGCTGACGTCCGCCATGAGTGATTCGGTGGAGGGCACCCGGCGCATC
Organism: Corallococcus llansteffanensis; assembly: GCF_003612055.1. Classification (GTDB taxonomy): domain Bacteria; phylum Myxococcota; class Myxococcia; order Myxococcales; family Myxococcaceae; genus Corallococcus; species Corallococcus llansteffanensis. The sequence goes on along the minus strand of NZ_RAWB01000183.1, from coordinate 14,174 downwards.
GAGCAGGTGGCCGGCAACCTCTCCACCTTGTCGAAGCGCTTCTCTGATCTAGTGGGCAGGTACCAGCTATGAACAGCAACGTGACGGGCGGGGCCAAGAAGGCGGCGAAGGTGCTCATCGTGGAGGACACGAAGACCATCACCAACCTCCTCCAGGTGTATCTGATGGGATGGGGGCTGGACTTCGTGGACGCGCCCAACGGCGCGGTGGGCCTCAAGCGGGCGCGCGAGCAGCGGCCGGACCTCATCATCTCCGACGTGCAGATGCCGGAGATGGACGGCTTCGCGCTGTGCGCCGCCATCCGGGGCGACCCCAAGCTGCACGACACGCCCTTCATGCTGCTCACGTCCCTGAAGGACGACGCGAGCCGGCAGAAGGGCAAGCTGGTGGGCGCGAGCGCGTTCCTCAACAAGCCGGTCTCGGTGGATGACCTCCGCTCGAAGGTCCGGGACATCCTCAAGCTGCCGGCCACCAAGTACTAAAGCGCGATGCCCAGCGACGAACCCAAATACCAGCCCATCGACTTCGACGAGCTGAAGGCCTCGCTCGACGCGGCGCAGATGCTGCTCGAGGGCGCCCACGTGGTGAGCGCCCACAAGCGACGCGAGGTGCTCCATGCGCGTGCCGTGGCGCTGGCCGGCTCTCGCCACGAGGAGCGCCAGGAGGTCGTCACGGTGCTCGCCTTCCAGGTGGGCGGCGAGCGCTACGCGGTGCGCATCGAGATGGTGGACCACGTGCTGGAGGCGCGCGGCATGTGCGCGCTGCCCGGGGCGCCGCGCCACGTGCTGGGCGCGGTGGTGAGCCGCTCGCGCATCGTGCCGGTGCTGGACCTGCGGCAGCTGTTGGGCCTGGAGGGCGGCGGCATGTCCGACCTGAGCAAGGTCGTCGTGGTGGAGATGGAGGACGAGGCGTTCGGGCTGGCGGCGGAAATGGTGGATGGACGGCGGGAGTTGCCGCGCGCGGAGCTGTCCCAGCCGCCGCCGGGCCCGTTCCTCTTCCTGACGACGGACCGGCTCACGGTGCTGGACCTGACGCAGCTGGGCAACCCGGCGGCCGCTCGGCGCGGCTAGAGGGGACTGGGGTTTCATGGATCCGCAGTTGTTGCGCAGCATCTGGCCGGTGTTCGCCGCGGAGACGCGGGAGCAAATCCAGGCCATCGGGTCGAAGGTGCTGGGGCTGGAGCAGCCGGCCGCCGCGCGCGAGCCGGACCTGCTGCCGTCGCTCAAGCGCGTCGTGCACAGCCTCAAGGGCTCCGCGGCGAGCCTGGGCCTGGACGACATCGAACGCATCGTCCACGCCATCGAGGACGGGCTGTCCCACGTCAACGTGGAGGAGCCCATCTCCCGCACCGCCGTGGAGGCGATGCTGCGGGGCCTGTCCGCCATCGAGAACGCCCTCAACCGGGGCGACGCGGGCGAGCAGCCCGTGGTGGACGGCGTGTCCGCGCTGCTCCAGGCGCTGGGCCATGGCGAAGCGGTCGCCCCGTCGCCGGAGGGCGGTGCGAGTTCGAGCCCCCTGGGCGTGGACGGCCTGAGGATCCTGTCGGCGCTGGAGGCGGCGCTGGGCCGGCTGGTGTCCCCCAAGGTGGAGGACCGGGCGGGCGCGGTGCGCGCGGCGGTGGAGCGGGCGCATGCGCTGCGGCTGAGCGCGGAGTCCGCGCAGGCGGATCAGGTGGCCTCGCTCGCCGAGGCCGCCGCGCTGGGCTTCACGCGGATGGAGGAGGGCGGGGACGCGGCGGGGCTCGCGGCGTCGGAGGTCGCGGGCGCGCTGGTGGACCTGCGCGCGGCGCTGGGCGTGTCGGACGACGAGATCGAGAGCGCGGTGTCAGTGCCCGTGGCCGTGGCCCCGGCGGTGCCGAAGCCCGCACCCCGTGCGACGACATCCTCCGAGGCCCGGGGTGGCGGGGCGGTGGACCGCGCGGTGCGCGTGTCGGTGAAGACGCTGGACTCGCTGGCGCTCCAGGTGGAGCACCTGGTGGCGGGGCGGGCGCAGCAGGGCCGGCGCACCGAAGGCTACCGCTCGCTGACGGATCAGGCGCATGAGGTGCTGCTGCACCTGGAGCGCGCCGCCTCGCAGCTCGCCATGGCCGGGGGAGGCTCCGCGCTGGAGCCGCTGCGCACCGGCGTGAGCCTGATGCGCGGCATGCAGAAGCGCCTCTTGGAGCAGGCGAAGGAGGCGCACCGCGACGGCGAGCAGCACGCGCTGGTGGCGCAGGTGGTGCGCGACGACCTGCGCGACCTGCGCATGGTGCCGGCCTCGCAGGTGCTGGAGCCCTTGCGGCGCACCGTGCGGGAGACGGCGTCGCGGCTGGGCAAGGAGGTCGTGCTGGAGCTGGGCGGCACCGAGGTGCGGTTGGATCGGCGCATCGTGGACGCGCTGAAGGATCCGCTCGTGCACCTGGTGCGCAACGCCATCGACCATGGCCTGGAGATGCCCGCGGCGCGGCGCGCGGCGGGCAAGCCGGAGGCGGGCCGGTTGACGGTGCGGGTGGAGGCGCGGGGCACGCGCGTCGGCGTCATCGTGGAGGACGACGGTGGCGGCCTGGATCCGGTGCGCGTGCGCGCGACGGCGGTGCGCCGGGGCCTGATGAACCAGGAGGCGGCGGACAAGCTGTCGGACGTGCAGGCGGCGCGGCTCATCTTCCAGCCGGGCTTCTCCACGCGCGAGGAGGTCACCTCCACGTCGGGACGTGGCGTGGGGCTGGACGTGGTGCTGGCCACCGCGCAGCGGCTCCAGGGCTCCGCGGACGTGGAGTACACGCAGGGCAAGGGCACGCGCTTCATCGTGGACCTGCCGCTCACGCTGGCCGCGGCCCTGGGCCTGCTGGTGCGCACCGGCAACACCATCACCGCGATTCCCTCCGACACCGTGAAGCGGGTGCTGCGGCTGGACAAGGATGACATCGGCACGGTGGCGGGACGCGTGGTGGCGCGGCTGGATGGCGAACAGCTCACCTTCCTGACGCTGTCGGAGGCCATCGGGCTGCCGCGCCTGGAGCTCGCGCTGGAGTCCGGGAGGCGGCAGACGGCGGTGCTGCTGGCGCTGGGCGACGAGCGCGTGCTGTACGCCATCGACGAGGTGGTGGGGCAGCAGGAGCTGGTGGTCCGCTCGCTCGGGAAGCACCTGCAGGGCGTCCCGCACCTGGCGGGCGCGGCGGTGCTGGACGACGGCCGCGTGGTGCCGGTGCTCAACGCGCTGGAGCTGCTGCGCGCGGCCAAGCCGGAGATGCGCAGCGCCTTGAATGAGACGAAGCTGCCGCGCATCCTGGTGTGCGACGACTCGCTGACGACGCGCTTCGCGATGAAGTCGCTGCTGGAGATCGCCGGCTACCCGGTGGTGACGGCCGCGGACGGCGAGGAGGCGTGGGCCGTGCTGGACCGCGTCCACTGCCACCTGGTGGTCAGCGACTGGCAGATGCCCCGGCTGGACGGCGTGGGCCTGGCGCGGCGGATGAAGGGACACCCGATGTTCCGGCGCACGCCCATCATCCTGGTGACGTCGCTGGACAGCCAGGAGGACCGCGCGGCGGGGTTGGAGGCCGGCGCGGACGGCTACCTCGTCAAGCGCGAGGTGGAGCGCGGCAAGCTGCTGGAGCTCGTGCGCCAGCTGTTGCCCGCGTCAAGCGGACAGTAGCGCTGCCCGGACAGCACAACGCCCTGGCCTTCGCGCGAGCGGAGGACAGGGCGTCGTCACTTCAGCGGCTTTCAGCTCAGCGGGGGCGGACCCACGACTTGGGCCAGTCGTCGAACTGCGCGACCTCCTGCTCGCCGACGAGCAGCGTGTACATGGACTCCTCGGGGAAGTCGCCGATGCGGATGCGCAGCTCCTGGCCTTCCGCCTTGGTGCGCAGCGGATGCAGCGCATCCGACGTCTTCACCCATTCCAGCTTCTGCTTCAGGAATTGATCACCCGTCATAGCTTGGCCTGCTGGTTGAAGTGGTTGTTCACGGTCTGGTTGGTGCGCTTCGAGCTGTCGATAAGGCTCTGGTAGACGGCGTCCCCAGTCAACCCCTTCGCCTTGGCGCCCTTGACCAGCTGATCGAACGAGGGACCGTCCAGCCGGCCGTAGGTGAAGAAGTCACGCGCCTTGAGCATCGCGACTTCGAACGGGTTGCTCATGAACTGGCGCGCTTCGAGGCGGGCCTCGTGGCGGATCTTCACCGCCGCCTTCGCGCGGTCCTCGAGCGACGCGCCCTGCGCCTTGAGCTTCGCGTCGTTGGCCGGGATGCTGGCGACCTTCTGGTTGTACCAGTTGCGGATCTCCGAATTCGTCGTCGGCTTCTTGGCGGCGCCCGCCTCCGCCCCGTTCACCCGCGCGGCCCCGTCGGGGTTGCGAGGACGGGTGCGCGACGCGCTGCCGGTGGACAGGTCGCTCGGCGGACGCGTGGGCGGGGGCGCCGAGTTCGAACGCGTGGGGCGCGTCGTCGTCGTGTTGGGCTTCGAATCCACGGAGTTGCTGCGCTTGGGGGGCGACGACAGCGCGGACTCGGACTTCGTGGAGCGGATGCTCGAATTCCGGGAGACCTTCATGGGGGGAGACCTTCGAGGGCAGGAAGGAAAACAGCTTTCCCTTTTATCGCAAGGCCAGGTAGGCGAGTTGCGACCTCCGCCTACCTTTCGTGCGATATCCCGACGTTTCCCGAAGTCTCACACTCTTAGCGGTGAGCAGGCACCGCGAAGGCGTCGTCGCCCGGGAACACGAAGGCGAGCTCCAGCCGGGGCTCCTGGTGCACGGCGAGCGTGCCCCCCAGCCGCTCCGCGAGGTGCCGCAGGACGGCCTCCGTGCGGGGCGCCAGGGCCGCGCCAGGGCACGCCCGGACGCGCAGCAGCCACTGGGTGGCGTCCAGCGCGGGGCCCAGGTGGACGTCCACGGCGACCGCGCCCCCGGTGCTCCGGGCCACGGTGCGGGCCAGCAGCTCCCAGTCCGCCCGGGTGCCTCGCACGGACACGGCCCGCTCCCCGGGCAGCGTCAGCGTGGGGGGGGCCTGCCTGCGTCCCGGCGTGGGCGCGAAGGCGCTCCGCAACACGGGGCGCAGGTCGTCCAGGGCCGGGGCCAGCGGTGACAGGCGCCGGTCGATGAGGTCCTTCTGGTCCGTGGCGGACTTCGCGAGCCGCTCCAGGTAGCGCTGCATCTGCGCGTTGAGCGGCCCCGCGGTGCCCTTGAGCATCATGTCCACGTAGCCCTTGATGACCATCAGGGGCGTGCGCAGGTCGTGCGCCGCGCGGGACCTGCGCTTCTCCAGCGTCCCCACCGTGCGCTCCAGGCGCGTCTTCGCCTCCAGGAGCCGGGAGTGCCGCGCGCCCTGCGCCACTTCGCGCGCATGGGCCGCGAGCAGCGCCGGGGCGAACGCACCGAAGCGCGCCACCACGTGCCGCTGCGACGTCGTCAGCGGGGCAGGCCACACCTCCAGCACGGAGGGCCTTGCACCGCGCTTCACCGCTGTCTTCGGAAGGGCGGGGACCCGCCCCACCTTCACCACGCACGCGCGTCCTTCATAGAGGGCCGCGCCGGTCGCACCGGTCAGCCGCAATGTCGCCTTCAGGAGAGCCTCCAGGCCCGCGCGCGATCCATTGCGCAGCGCCTGCTCGGCCACCGCCGTCAGCGTCGTTTCCACCCTGGCATCGAGGTCGTCCTCGATGCGCCGCCCCATCCAAGCCCCAGCCCGCACGCGCCAAGGAATGGTCATGACTGGGTGGAGGCGCAACGGCTCCTTCGCTGGGCATTTCTTCCGGCGCGCATCGGCAATCCTTTACCCAGCGTGATCGGCAGGAACGGACAATTTTACCGTCCTTCTGGGAGGAGGGTTGCGGCAAACCCCTGGACTTGCTGGGAAAAGGCGCTGGCCGGGCGCTTGCTATCTCCTGCCCACGTCAGGTCGGTCTGGAAGGGGCGGATGGGAACTCTCGAGTACTACGCGGCGATCGCTCGGATGGCGCCAGGAGCCCTGGCGAAGAGCGCGGTCCGCCGTGTCCAGGGCGTCGCACGGCAGGCCATCTACCGCCGTCGCGAGCAGGCCGATGAGGCCCAGCTCCTGGAGTCCTTCGGTGCCACCACGGCCGAAGCGCTGGTGACGCTGGCGCTCGACCACCGCACGTCGCGGGCCTGGTGCGAGCTGTCGCAGCGCGAGTCCGTCCGCGCCGCCCTCGAGAAGCTTCCGGGTGCGAAGGAGCGCACGAAGGTCCGCGCGGCGCAGGCGCTCAAGCAGGAGTGGAACGTCTTCGGCACGCCGGTGTCCTTCGGCGAGGGCCGTGCGGTGGACTGGTCGTTGGATGCGCTGAGCGGCAAGCGCTACCCGGCCGAACCCGTGGAGAGCCTGCGGCTGCTCGTGCCGGGCATGGATCCGAAGTACCCGTGGGTGATGGGCCGGCTGGACAGCCTGGTGGCGCTGGCCCAGGGCGCGTGGGTTGCGGACACGTCCGAGGAGCGCTCGCGGCTGGCCACGGCCTTCGTGGCGCAGACGCTGGACTTCCTACAGGCGAACCCCGTGGGCACGGGCGTCCACTGGACCTGCCCCATGGAGATTGCCCTGCGCGCGGCCAACCTCGCGCAGGCGCTGGTGATGTTCGCGGACGCGCCGGAGGTGCGCCGTCCGGAGTTCCTGGTGCCCGTGCTGGGCGCGCTCACCGAGCACTCCGCGTGGGTGGAGGCCCACCTGGAGGACCACGGCGCGGTGCCCAACAACCACCTGGTGTCCAACTACGTGGGGCTCGCGGTGGTGGGGCTGCTGTTCCCGGAGCTGCCGGGCGCGCCCGGACAGGTGGCGCTCGCCACGAACGGCCTGCGCGCGCAGATGGACGCGCAGGTGCACCCCGAGGGCACGTCCTTCGAGGGCTCCATTCCCTACCACCGCCTGTCGGTGGAGCTGTTCACGCTGGCCTGGCTCGTCGCGCGCGGCGCGGGCGTGTCCCTGGGGCCCGCGTACGAAGCGCGTCTGCGATTGATGTACGTGGCGTCCCGCGCCTGGTCTTCCGAAGCAGGGCTGGCGCCGCAGATTGGCGACAACGATTCGGGCCGTGTGTTTCCGTTCCAGGACCGGGATGATCGCGAGCAGGGCTACCTTTCGGGCCTGGGCGCGGCGCTCTTCAACGACGTGGGGCTCGCGGGCGGCGTGTTCCCGGACGAGGCGGCGTGGCTCCTGGGCGAGACGGGCCTCGCGCGCTTCAACGCGCTGCCCGTGGCGCCGGCGCCCGCGTCGGTGAGCTTCGCGGAAGGTGGATTTCACACCTTGCGCGGCGCGGGTGTCGTGCTCACAGTCTCGGCCGGAAAACAGGGGCAGCGGGGCGTCGGAGGACACAGCCACAACGACAAGCTTTCCTTCGAGCTTCATGTTCATGGCCGCCCCGTCATCGTCGACCCCGGCACGGGTTCGTACACGCGGGATCCGGCGCTGCGCAACGCGATGCGGAGCACCGCGGCGCACAACACGCTTCAGGTGGATGGGGCGGAGCAGGCCCCGTTGGATCCGGCGCGGCTGTTCGCGCTGCCGGAGGATGCACGGGCTCGCGTCGTGGCCTTCCAGCCCGGCGCGGTGCACGACCGGCTGGTGGTGCGGCACGACGGGTTCCGCGGCCTTCCGTCGCCGGTAGGCATTGAGAGGACTTTCTTCCTGGACCGGCACGTGCGCGCGCTGGCCGTGGGAGACCGGCTCGTCGGTACGGGCCGTCATGAGGTGGTGGGACGTTTGCATCTGCCCGATGGGCAGGCGCGGTGGTGTGAGCCCGACGCGGCAGTCATTGCGCGGGCCCGGCGCGTGCAAGAGGGCCCTGAGGCCTTCGAAGCGCGGGCCATCGAGATTGGACCGGCGGAGGCGCCCGTGGGTTGGGTGCTGCTGGAGCGGGGGTTGGAGACCTCGCTCGTGCCGTCGCGCTACTCGCCCGGGTATGGACGGGTGGTGCCGGCGGTGTCGGTGGAGTTCCGGAGGCAGCTGGCGCCTCCGGCGAGGCTGGGGTGGGTGTTCGTCTTCAGGTGAATGGTGTGGGTCGGGACGTGTGAGCCGGCGAGGCCACACGTCAACTGCTGGGAGTAACGACAATGCGCGTGATGGTTGGCAACCCGTTGCTGGAGCGGATCAGCAATCGGGAGGCGAAGGTGGGCGTGGTGGGTCTCGGTTACGTCGGTCTTCCCCTGGGCATGGCGTTCGCGGACGCCGGCTTCAAGGTGACCGGCCTGGACGTGGATCAGCGCAAGATCGACAAGATCGCCAAGGGTGAGAGCTACATCAAGCACATCCCCAGCGAGCCGCTGGCGGAGCTCACCAAGGCGGGCAAGCTCAAGGCGACGAACGAGTTCGCCAAGTCCCGCGAGCTGGACTGCGTCATCATCTGCGTGCCCACGCCGCTGACGGCGTCGCGTGAGCCGGACATGAGCTTCATCATCCAGACGGGCGAGGCCCTGGCGCCGTACGTGCGTCCCGGCCAGCTCTTCATCCTGGAGTCCACCACCTACCCGGGCACCACCGAGGAGATCCTCAAGCCCCTGCTGGAGAAGGGCGGCCTCAAGGCGGGCGTGGACTTCTTCCTGGCCTTCAGCCCCGAGCGCGAGGACCCGGGCAACAAGGGCTTCAACACCAAGACGATTCCGAAGGTCGTCGGCGGCTACTCGCCCGCGTGCCTCGAGGTGGCGGTCGCCCTCTACGGCAGCGCCCTGAAGGAAGTCGTCCCGGTGTCCTCCACGCGCGTGGCGGAGCTCTCCAAGCTGCTGGAGAACATCTACCGCTGCGTGAACATCGCGATGGTCAACGAGATGAAGATGCTCTGCGACCGCATGAACGTGGACGTCTGGGAGGTCATCCAGGCCGCCAGCACCAAGCCCTTCGGCTTCCAGCCGTTCTACCCGGGCCCGGGCCTGGGCGGGCACTGCATCCCCATCGACCCGTTCTACCTGACGTGGAAGGCGCGCGAGTTCGAGTTCCACACCAAGTTCATCGAGCTGGCCGGTGAGGTGAACTGGCAGATGCCCTACTACGTGGTGCAGCGCACCATGGAGGCCCTCAACCAGAACAAGAAGGTCCTCAACGGCGCGAAGGTCCTCTGCCTGGGCGCGGCGTACAAGAAGGACATTGACGACTTCCGCGAGTCCCCGTCGCTGCGCGTGATGACGCTGCTCAAGGAGAAGGGCGCGGAGATCAGCTACCACGACCCGTTCGTGAAGGAGCTGCACAAGGGCCACGGCTTCAACATGGAGATGAAGTCCGTCCCCCTGGATCCGGAGACGCTCAACCAGTACGACGTGGTCATCATCCTGACGGACCACTCGCACGTGGACTACAACGAGCTGGTGCAGCGCTCGAACATCGTCATCGACACGCGCAACGCGACCAAGGCCGTCACGGAGGGACGCGAGAAGATCCTCAAGGCGTAACGGGCTTTTGAAGCAGGGGCAGGCGAGAGGGTCCTCGCTTCACGCGTCGCCGGGAGGGGCGGCGCGTGAGGGGAGGGCCCTCGCCCTTTTTTGGCTACAGTGGGCTTCGTGCCCAGAGCCTTCCGTCCCCTGTTCCCGCTGTTCGCAGCCGCGTCGTTGTTGATGGGCGCGGCGCCCGCGCCCGATGCCCGCTCCCAGCTCCTGGAGGCGATGGCGACGGAGCTGACGCGCAACCAGCAGCAGCTCAAGGTGAGCGGCCACGAGGCGCCGTACTTCCTGAGCTACCTGGTGAAGGACTACCAGTCCCGGCTGCTCGTCGCGCGCTACGGGGCGGTGTTCCAGGACGATGACTACCGCGAGCGCAAGCTGGGCGTGGACGTGCGCGTGGGCAGCTACGACTTCGACAGCTCCGTCGCGGACTCGCTCGACTTCGGCTTCAGCACCAGCAAGGGCTCCAGCTTCACCGCGCGCAAGGAGGGGCCGCTGGACGACTCGCCGCTCGCGCTGCGCACGGCGCTGTGGCTCGTCACGGATGAGAAGTACAAGGCCGCGCTCTTCCAGTTCCTGAAGAAGAAGGGCGAGGACGTCTACGCGGTGGAGGACCCCAAGCGGCCCCCGTCCTTCTCGAAGGAGGCGCCCGCCACCTGGGTGCAGCCGCCGGTGGCCTTCCCGTTCGACCGCGAGCGCTGGCGCAAGCTCGCGCGTGAGGTGTCCGCGCGCTTCAACGCGCACCCGGAGCTGTTCGATTCGGAGGTGCGCATCACCGCGGACAAGGCGACGCGGCTGTTCGTGTCGTCCGAGGGCACGCGCCTCATCACGGAGGAGACGCTGTACGGGCTGCACGTCTCCGCGGTGACGCGCGCGCCGGACGGGCAAATGCTGGACGACTCGCGCAGCTTCTACCTGCCCACCGAGGCGGGGATGCCGGACGACGCGAAGGTGCACGCGGCGGCGCAGAAGGTCATCGACGAGTTGCTCGCGCTGCGGCAGGCGCCGGCCATCGTCCCGTACGCGGGGCCGGCCATCCTGGCGCCGGAGGCCGCGGGCGTGCTCTTCCACGAGACGCTGGGCCACCGGCTGGAGGCGGACCGGCAGGACGGCGACAACGACGGCAAGACGTTCAAGGGCCAGGAGGGCAAGCAGATCCTCCCAACGTTCCTGTCGCTCCGGGATGATCCGTCGAAGCGGGACATCAACGGCGAGCCGCTCAACGGCTACTACCTCTATGACGAGGAGGGCGTGAAGGGGCAGGCGGTGAGCCTGGTGGAGAAGGGCGTGCTCAAGGGCTACCTGATGAGCCGCCACCCGGTGGAGGGCTTCACGCAGTCCAACGGCCACGGGCGCGGGCAGGGCACGCTCCAGCCGGTGGCGCGCATGGCCAATCTGCTGGTGGAGAGCTCCAAGCAGGTGAGCGACGTGGAGCTGAAGAAGCGGCTCATCGCGGAGGCGAAGCGGCAGGGCAAGCCCTACGGGCTCATCATCCGCGACATCACCGGCGGCAACACCAACACGTCCAGCTTCGGCTACCAGGCCTTCAAGGGCGTGCCGCGCATGGTGTACCGCGTGGACGTGAAGACGGGCGAGGAGACGCTGGTGCGCGGCGTGGAGATCGTCGGCACGCCGCTCTCCTCGGTGAACCGCATCCTCGCCACCGGCCAGCGGCTGGGTGTGTTCAACGGCTTCTGCGGCGCGGAGAGCGGCAACGTGCCCGTGTCCACCGTGGCGCCCGCGGTGCTGCTCCAGGAATTGGAGCTGCAGCGGGCGATGGAGGGCAAGGACCGGCCGCCCCTGCTCCCCAGCCCGGCCGCTCCGACGGCTACCCCACCTTCTTGAGCACCACGTAGCCGGCGGCGGGGATGTTCACCTTGGTGTTCCCGCCGTTCAGCGTGGCGCCGAAGTTGCCGAAGTTGCCGCCGCCGTACGCGGAGGCGTCGCTGTTCAGCACTTCCTTCCACTGCCCGGGGGGCAGCGGCAGGGCGTAGCCGTCCAGGTTCTTCTTGTTGAGGCTGCCTACGACGAGGAACTCCTCGTTGCCCGACTTGCGCGTGAAGGCCATCACGCTGTCGTCGTTGTGGGTGTAGACGCGCTTCACCTCCGCCGCCGCGCTGAAGGCCGGGCTGCTGTTCCGAAGGCCGATGGCGTCCTTGTAGAAGCTGAAGCTCTGCCGGCGCGTGACGTCCAGCATCGCGCCCTTGCGCTCGTCGGCGGGGAGGGAGGAGATCTCCTTGAACAGCTTGCGGTCGTCCGCGGAGAAGGCCTTGTAGGCGGCGTCCTTCGTCTGCGCGTCCGGGGGGAGCGTGAAGAGGCGCTCGTAGGTGGCCTTGGTCGCGTCGTTGAAGGTGACCTTCGTGAAGTCCACGTCCTTGCCCACGTCCTGCCAGCTCCAGTTGCTGTCCCAGGTGGAGGGGTTGCCCCAGCGGAAGTCGTTCTGCGCGCCGAACTCGTCCCCCTGGAAGAACATCGGGATGCCGGGGCCGGCCATGCCGATGCCGGCGGCGAAGCGGGCGGCGCCGCGCGTCCACTGGTCCGGGAAGTCGGTGGCCTTCTCACCCTCCGCGGTGTTCATCGTGCGCTGCGCGTTCCCGACCTCGTCGTGGTTGGAGATGATGGACAGCGCGTTCTTCCAGCTGTCCAGGCCGCGCGGCGACGTCATGAGATTGACGAACGCGTCCACGTCCGTCTTCAGCCCGCGCGCGGCGGCCTGCACCAGGCCCGGCTTGCTGTTGTCGTTGATGAGCCGGTGCTGGAACTCCGTGTACCACTGGGCGTCGAAGCCGCCGCCCGTGCCGTCCGGCTGCGCCGGGCGCGAGATGGCCGGGTCGTAGTCGAACTGCTCCGCCACGGTCCACACGTTCGGGTTCACGAAGTGCACCTGGCGGTTGATCTCCCGGAGCATGTCCCAGCCCGCCTTGCCGCCCACGCCCTTGATGGGCTCCGTGAAGTCGAATCGCAGGCCGTCGAACTTCAGCTCCGACACCTGCTGCACGGCGTGGTCCACGAAGAGCTGCTTCACCTGCGGCGTGTTGTACGCGGGGACGGAGCCCCAGGGCGTGTCGCGCTGCTCGAACTTGCCCGGCTCCTTGGACCAGTTGAAGTACGGGTTGCTGGGGCCGCCCACGTTCCACAGGCCATTGTGGTCGCCGAAGACGTGGTTGTAGACGACGTCCGACACCACGTTGAGGCCCTTGCCGTGGGCCGCGTCGATGAAGCGCTTGAGGGCCTCGTCGCCCTCCACCCACTGGCCCGTCTCATCCTCGAAGCCGAGGGAGCTCTCCGCCGCGAGGCTGTTGACGCCCAGGTAGCCCCAGTTGCGGCTGCCCTCCACCTCGTTCGTGGGCAGCAGCTCCAGCGTGGTGACGCCCAGCTCCTTGAAGTAATCCAGCTTCTTGATCAGGTCCTCCATGGTGGAGCGGTTGGCGTTGCCCGCCTGTCCCAGGAAGCTGCCCGCGTGCAGCTGGTACACCGTCCACTTCGACGGGTCCTTCTCACGCGGCACGTTGTCGTTCTTGAACTGGAACGCCGTGGGGTCCGTGAAGATGGAGCCGCGGAAGTCCACGCCGCTGCCCACGGTGATGAGGTCGCTCCAGGGGTCGTTCTCCGACGAGGAGACGCGCTCCGTCTGGGAGAGCTTCCCGTCGTTGTTCACGTCGTCGCGCAGGTGCAGCTTGCCGGCCGCGTCCTTGTCGAAGACCTGGAACTCGTAGCGCAGGCCCTCGAGCTTCGCCGGATCATTGACGAGCGTGGTCCACGCGCCGCCCTCGTTCGTCATCTTGATGCGGCCGTCGTCCGTGACGTTGCGCGACCAGAAGTCGTTGAACTTCCCGCCCCGCATCTTGTCGATGAGCGTGTCGTCGAACGTGCCCAGGCGCTCCTGGAGCTGCGCCTTGTTGAGCGGGTTGCCGTCGCCGTCCTTGAGGACGAGGTACGCGCTGTCCGCGTCCTCGGCGTCGTCCACGTCGAAGCGCATCAGGCCGGTGGCGCCGGGGAAGTAGCGGTCCACCTCCTTGCCGCGCATGGGGTCCAGGAAGAGCCGGTCCAGGCCGCGCTGCTCGCCCATCATCCGGCGCGCATACGGATCCGGCCGGTCGCTGGTGGCGCCCGTGGAGTCCACGACCTCGTAGACGTAGGACTTGCCCTCCAGCTGGCTCCAGGCGCCCTTCGCCTGCGCGGTCCAGTTGCCGCCCTCATCGCGAGTCAGCGGGATGCGCTGCTGCTGACCCTGCTTGTCGGTGACCTTCACCTGCACCGCGCGCGCGTCGGGTGCCCAGAACTTGAAGGACACGTCCTGGCCGGAGCGCTGCGCGCCCATCTGGTGGTACGTCGTGGGCGAATAGGACGCGGTGGGCTTGGACAGGTCCAGCTTGAGGTTGCCCTCGCCCATCACCGCCCACTGGTCCTTGCCGGTGGGGCCGTCCACGCTGACGCCCCACTCCCAGTTGCGGGCGAGCCCGTCGTCCGCCACCTTCACGGTGGCCTCGTACTTGCCGTTGCCCAGGGGCTTCATGGGGATGCCGCCCCCGCTCCACTCGGCGTTGAAGCGGCCGTCCGCGTCCCAGCTGCCCTTGAGCTTCGGGTTGGTGAGCTGGTTGTGCGGGCCCGCGTCGTACGTGAACGTGATGGTGCGCGTGACGGGCTTCTCCACCGTGGCGCCCGGACGCACCGCGGAGGTGGGCGCGGCGCCCAGCAGGGTGCCGGTGTTGCCGGAGCGGGCGATGGCGGCGGCCGGGCCTCGGGCTCCGGGGGCCGGGGTGGATTCGAAACCGGACGTGTTCCGGCGGGCGGCGGCGGCCTTCGCGGCGGCGGCCTTCTGCTG
>NZ_RAWB01000182.1 GCF_003612055.1 Corallococcus llansteffanensis | reverse complement strand
GGCTTCGCCGGGGGCGGGGGGAGGGGCGCGCGCGTCTGTGTGTCGCCCAGGTCGAAGGAGATGCCGCAGTAGCCGCAGGTGTAGTGCGTCTGCCTGGCCTGGAGCTTGAAGGGGGCGTTGCAGTCGGGGCAGCGTGAAGTACGGGGTCCAGTCCGGGCCATGCCGCCGGGTCTACCATCCTGGCGATACGGGCTGGAGCACGTTCGCTTGATGTGCCACTAAAACATCAATGCTATCACTCAAGGTGATGGACCGCGCGGCGGCGTCGGCGATGGTGGGATGGGGGGCTAGCGAGTGGGGCGATGCCGCCGCGGACTTGTTGAACGGGACCCAGGATACAACCCAGGCTCTTTCCGTGTGACGATGTCGTGGGCAGCGCGGTAGTACTGTTCGGCACGCTGCGGGTCGCTGGTGTGCAGTGATAGGAAGGCTCGGGCGCATCCACTAAAGGGCCAGTAGTCCTCCTGGGCTGCGGCGAGCACTTCGCGTGCATCCTGGCGTTGCTTGGAACTGCCCTTCTTGGCGAGTTGGATCTTGTCCCAAAGTTGGACCAGACAGTGAGCTCGCCCGTCGTTGAGGTCAGTGCGCAGGTGCAACTCGAAGAAGTCGATGGTCACTCGGGCTCGTCGACGCGCAGGCCCCGAGCGCTTCACGGGGGCTGGGACGATGCCGTGAAACGTAATGAACTCTTCGGGCGCACGTCCCTGGGTGCCCAGGGGAAAGATGAGTAGCGGCTTTTCCACCGCATCGAGTTCGGCGATGTCGGTGCTGGCATTGGAAGCAGTGCCCGCAATGGGAAAATAATCTGACTTCAGCGGTGAGTTGCACATTTTGCAGACAACAGCCAAGTTGCCGGGCTCATAGGCAAGCAGCGGGTAGCCGTCAGCCGCTCCATTCCCCGTGGAATAGCGAATGCCCAGGCGCAGAGCTTTTTCAGGAGGTGGCCAGGGCGTGACGCGGCCCTTGGGGCGGAAGTGCTCGACATCATAATCGATGTTCGCTTGGACGCTATTCCCCATGGGGCGCTCGCAATAAGCACACTTGTGGTGTTGCAGTTCCATGAGGATGCGCTTTATTTCGCCCCAAATGGCAGGTCCGCTGAAGCGTCGACGTCGGCGCATCGCGGAGGTGTGCCTGTTCGCACGAGCGAGCCAGCCAGGGACCTGATGCTCGATGAGCGTGCGCAGGCTTCCAGAAGAGAGGGTCAACCGTATCACCGAGAGCGTCCTCCTCGCTTGCGGGGAGCGGACACGCGCTTCACATTTTTGGGCTTTGCAACCGCACGCAGGCCTTCGCCGACGCGGGTCGTGGCTGGTTTGCGGCGCGGTGGGGGGGAAGCGCGTTTTTTCTTGTTCAACGCAAGGGGCGTTTCTGCCGCAGCGCCACCGCCTACCATCCTCATGAAGCGCAGCGCCTCGTTTACGCCTCCTTCACGAGCATCATCCGCCGCCGCCTTGAGGCGCTCGAAGAATTGCTCGTCCCGCGTGGATTCCAGCTTGAATGAGTCACTGGTGAGGATCTGATCGGAACTGAGGCCGTACAGTTCGTCCTCGGGAGGACGTACCGCTGTGAGGCGCTCCCCGGATGGGAGCGTAAGCTCCTCAAGAAGCAACACGTTCCGGGAGGACAGCGTTCCCGCCACGAGTGGGCTGTGTGATGTGAGGATGAACTGGAGATTGGGGAATGCTTGGGACAGACGCGGCACAATGTGACGTTGCCATTCCGGATGCAGGTGCAAGTCTACTTCATCCACCAGCACGATGCCCTTGCAGTCCACCAGTTTCATCTCCGGTGGGCAGCTCAGGCAGAGGTGGTAGAGCAGGTCGCCCACCCAGCTGATGAAAGCCCGGTATCCATCCGATAGCGCAGGATAGGGGAGTGTGGCCCCCCCTCGCCGGAAGAGATATTCGCCATCCGTGGAGGACTTCTTCAAAAGCTCTGCATCTGGGAGGAGCTGGTTGATGAGTTCGAAGACTTCCCGATGGTGGGAACGGTGCTTGTATTGCCATCCTGGAAGCCAAGAGGATAGAGGCACGAGAGTTATGTGCTCCTCAAAGAGGCCAGCTACTCGCTGGTAACGGAGCAGGCGTTCCTTGGCTCGCAACTCCGTGCCCACGGGCCCTGTTTCTACCCGCCGCGTGGCGCCGTAGCCCAGAACAAAAAAAGCGGGCGAGTCCTCTTCGTACATCTTGCGCGTCCACCTAAAGGAGGATTTGGACCGCAGTAAGAATCGATCAGTGAAACCGGTAGCGGCCGCAAGGTGGACGCTCAGCGCCGTGAGGGTCGCTTTACCCTTGGTGTCTTGCTCGTGAAGGATGGCCATTGCGGTCGCCGTCGAGCCACGCGCCGCGTGTTTCCTGACACGCCGGACAAGCGCGTAGGGCACGTAGCCGGAGCCGTAGGTGAGGATGGGGGCGAGCGTGCTGAGCGCAACAGCCCGGAGCACGGTCGTCTTCCCTGAACCGTTGTTGCCGAGCAGGAGCGTGATGTTGGGGAGGTGTAGCACGGTCCCTGCAGCATCCTCTTCCCGCGGTTCATCCGGATGGCGTAGCTTCATCGCCACGGACTTGAAGCCGCGTACGTTGAGGATGGACAGCGATTGGACGTACATGGGGTCCGATTCGGAAAGGTGCAGGCGCACGATAGACATGCCGTGGCTCCGCACAAGTATCTCGTAGGCGTGGTGCCTGTGGGCGTCCGGTTAACTCAGTGAGCGTGTGCCGCTCCAGCTCCTCCAAATGAGCGGCCGGCGTGTACAGTCTCGCCGTAGTCTACACCGCCACCACGGTGAGCCCAGGCTCACGAAGTACGGAACACAGAAGCCCCCTTCTTCCGCAGGGGAGGAAGGGGGCTTCCGGACTTCAGGCGGCGTGCGTTCCGGGACTACGGAACGGTGGCCTTGACGGACACGCCGGAGAACGACGTGTAGCCGCGCACGGAGACGTACCAGGTGCCCGCGGCGGGGCTGTTCAGGGTGCAGGTCTCGGCGTTGCCGCTGGTGTAGGGGCGGCAGTTGTACGCGGTCGTGGTGGGCTGCGAGCCCTGGCGCACGTAGAGGTCCGAGTCACCCGTGCCGCCCGACTGCACGACGGTCAGCGTGGCGGCGCCGGCGGGCACGGTGATGGCGAAGTGCGTGAAGGAGCCGGACGCGCCGGACAGGCCCGTCTTCTCGAGCAGCGTCGTGCCCGGGGGAGGCGTCGTGCCATTGATGGTGGAGTTGATCCAGCTCTCGAAGGACGACACGCGGCCGTAGAGGCCCGGGTACTGCGCGTCCGCGCAGCCGTAGCCCCAGCTCACGATGCCCGCGAGGACGCGGGTGCCGCCCTTGAGGACGGTGAGGGGACCGCCGCTGTCACCCTGGCAGGAGTCCTTGCCCGGCGAGGCCGCCGCGAGCTGGTCCGCCGTGATGGTCTCGTCGGGGTAGCTGGACTGCGCCTGCGCGTTGCTCAGCAGGGCCACGTCCACCGTCTGGAGCGTGTCCGGGAGCGACGAGGAGCCGCTGCTCAGCGTGCCCCAGCCCGTGACGCGGGAGATGACGCCCGGGTTGGTGACGCCCGCGGCCGCGTCCGCCGCGGTGACGATGGGGATGGCCTTCGCGTTCGGGCCGCTCAGGTCCAGCGGCGAGGACAGCTTCAGGAGCGCCGCGTCCTTGCCGATGTTGGCGTCCACGTAGCCCGGGACGACGAAGACCTGGGACACCGTGCGGATCTGCCCGGCGCTGCTGCCGCTGCGCTTGGTGATGCCGGCCACGACGCGGCCCGGCTTGGAGATGCTGCCGCCCGAGTTCACGCAGTGCTGCGCGGTCAGGATCCAGTTCGCGTCGATGATGGAGCCGCCGCAGAAGTGGCTGCCGCTGCTGCTCTGCAGGGACACCTGCCACGGGTTCTCCGCGATGGTGGTGTTGGTGCCGCCGACGATGTCCTGCGCCGTGGAGGCGGGGGCCTCCGCAGGGGCCTGCTCCTCACGCTTCTCCTGCGGACCGCATCCGACGACCAGCAGCGACAGCACGCTGGCGGCAGCCCAGCCACGCACGACCTGACCTGAAAGCATGTGAACCTCGTCAAAGTGGGATTTTATGAAGCGGCGGGATTCTGCTGGAGCCCGGCGTATCTTGTAAACCCTCGTGCGCGGTTTTATCGCAACTGGATAACTACTGTAGGCGTGTTCAAGACTGGGAGCCGTTCGTAGCTCACGAGGAGGGTGAGTGGGACCTGGATGGCTGGTTTTACAGTTTTAATGGGGCGCAACAGCGCATGTCCTGCCGGACCCGGGAGCAACATCGTCGGTTCATCGGGTGAACGTGGTCACCGAAAGGGATTAGGCTGGTGCCAATGGACAAGCGTTGGACGTGGGCCGTCGTGTCGTTGGTGGGGAGCCTGATGGTGGGGGGATGCGGGACGTCCACCTCGCCGCAGGATGCAGGCACCGTGCAGGATGCGGGCACCGTGCAGGATGCGGGTACTCTGGACGGTGGGGGTTCGCTGCCGGATGGCGGAACCGCCGAGGCCTCTCCGTGTGAGCGCACGCTGGGCGTCTGTGCCGGGGTCCGCCGCGCCCAGGTGGATGGGGTCTATGAACCGGTGTGCACGGCGCTGTCGTATGGCTCCAGCTACGAGGCCGTGGAGACGCGCTGTGATGGCGTGGACAATGACTGCGACGGGGTGGCGGATCCGGCCACGTGGTCGACGGTCGCGCCGCTGGCATACGCCCGGACGCAGAACAACGTGAGCAGTGTCCGCGTGGCGGAGGGCGTGCTGGTGGCGTTGTTCGACCAACCGGCGGTGGCGCGCATCGTGCGGATGGACACCTCCATGAAGCCGCTGGGCACCACGGACGTGCCGGTGGACGTCGTGGATGCGTCGCAGTCCCTCGGCACCGTGAGGAGCCAGTTGCTGTCCACCTCGCGTGGCCCCGCGCTGTACTACTCCTCGACGGGCGCGACGGCGGACCACACCCGGGGGCATCTCGTCCCTCTCGATGCGCAGGGGCGCCCCATGCCCGGGCAGGACGGCGGTACGGGAGACGTGGTCCTCTTCGACCATCCCGTGGGTGGGGTCGCCAGCAAGGCGGCCGTGGCGGCGGAGGGCTCACGGGTATTCGTGGCCTGGGCGGACGGTCCCTCCGCTCCCGGGGCTCACGAGGTGCTGGGCACGGTCACGGACCTGGACGGGAAGGTGCTGGCCGCTCCCCGGGTCCTGATGCGCATGGCTCCCGAGGGCGCCATCGTGGACCATGTGGAGGTGCTGGGGTTGAGCGATGGAGGCTTCCTGCTGGCGGTGCTCCAGGAACAAGGAGGCCTTGGGGAAGAGCTGGTTCGGCTCCAGCGCTTTGACAGTGACCTGCTACCCGTCGGTGATGAACGCACTGTCAATACGGCCTACTCGCCGACGCCCCAACTCGTGGCGCTGGGCGCGTCACCCGCCCTGCTGGTGCGCGACACCCGGAATGACGACACGTTGGCGGTTGTGAAGAACCTCTTCGACGGGGGCACGCAAGAGACCGTGGCCGTGACGACGCTGGACGAGACCGCCTGGTTCGGTGCCACGGCGACGTCCCACGGGCTGGAAGTGGCCTGGCTTTCCGTCCGCTCCGCGGGGGGGACGGGCGGCGATATCGAGTTCAACTGGCGGGGCCGCTTCTGGGCCCTGGGGCAGGGCAGGGCCCCGAAGGACTGGACCCCGAGCGCCGCACCGCTGCCGCTGCACCGGTTCGCCCAGTGGTTGCTGCTGGAGGAGCTTCCGGAGCGGTGGATGGGGGCGCTCGTGATGACCTCCACGCAGACGCCGCAAGCGCATGTGCTCCAAGCGGTCCGCTACTGCGCCGCCCCAAGCCCTACTCCGTGATGAAGGTGAAGCCCCCGGCGACCTCCAGCCGGTAGCCGGGGTCTTCGAACACCACGCGGGAACCCGTGCCTTCCAGCATCTCCCGCACATGGCTCACGTGCACGCGCAGCGAGTTGTCATGCAGCCGCGGGTCGTAGTCCGCGTTCCACATGGCGCGCACGCAGTCCTCCTTCGACAGCGTGCGGCCCGGCTGCCGGGCCAGCGCATACAACAGCCTGCGCGGCAGGGCCCTCCGTTCCAAAGAGATGACGCGCCCCAGGGCCCGCAGCTCGTGGCGGCGCGCATCCAGCACCACCTCGCCCGTCGCGTCGGCAGAAGGCCCGGCGTCCGTCCCCGGCGCGGAGGGCAGCGCGCGGGACAGCTCCGGAATCAGCTCCGGATCCACCTCGCCTTCCGCCGCGGCGCGGGCGGCGCTCTCCAGCGCCTCCTCCGCCTCGCGGGCCCGGCCCGCGAGCCGGTGCAGTCCTGCCCGGGCCAGGTGGCCCACGGCTCGCTCCAGCGCGAAGTCCCCTCCCACCGCCAGCGGCTCCAGCGCGGCGAGCAGCCCCGTGGCCCGCACGGAGTCCCCCTGCCGGACCGCGTCCAGGGCGGCCAGCGCGCGCTGACGGGCGGCCACGCCGGGGCGCACCTCTCGTGGCTCCACCGTGACGGGCGGACCCGCTGGCCCCGGCACGTCCAGGGTCCTCGCGCCCTGCACGGCCCGCAGCAGGCCCACCACGCCGCGCGTCCGGGCCTCCGCCTCCACCGTGTCCAGCAGCGCCTGTCCCTCCGCGCGCCGGCCCAGCTCCAGCAACATGCGGCCCGCGCCAACGCGACAGAGCATGCGGACGAAGAGGTAGCCCGCGCGCTCCGCCCGGGCCTCCGTCGCCCTCAACGCGGCGAGCGCCGCCCGCCGCTGGCCCAGCTCGCCCCGCACCCACGCGTCGATGCAGTCCAGCTCCAGCGCGAGGCGCGGGGCTCCCAGTTGCCCCAGCCGCTCCCGGGCGCTCGCGAGCGCGGCCTCGGCCTCCGTGAAGCGGCCCAGCCGGCTGAGGATGCCCGCGGACATGGCCGCCACCAGCGGGCCTCGCGAGTCGAGCGGCGCGTCCTCCAGCAATGCCACACATTGGGCCAGGGGCGCCGCCAGCTCGCTGTCACGGCCTTCAATCCACAACATCAGCGCGCGGGCATAGGCACACCACCCCAGCACCCGCCGCTCCCCGGACGCCTCCGCGGCGCCGTCCAGCACCGCGAGCGATTCGTCGATGCGCCCCTGGAAGAAGAGCAGGGCGGCCAGGGCCAGGAGCTGCTGGAGGAACACCTCCGCGCTGCTCGGGATGGGCATCGCCTGCAGCGTCCGCTCGCACGCCGCCGTCTCCAGCGAGAAGAGGGCCACGCGCACCAGCACCGCGCCCACGCCCTCTCGCAGGGCCTCGCTCGCCGTCGCCCCCGGCGCGTCCAGCGAGGCCCGCAGCTCCAGCAGCTCCGGGTACGCCCGCCGCAGGTCGAGCAGCCGCACCCGGGCGCGGGCATGGGCCAGCCGCACCTCCGGCGTGTGCAGCGCGGCGGGCAGCGACTCCAGCAGCGAGGGCAGCTCGTCCGCGGCGCCGTGGCGCACCAGCGCCTCCGCCTGGCCGACGACGAAGGCCGCCCGCGCCTCGTGACGGCCCATCGCCTGGAGGTGGCGGCTCACCGCGCGCACCCGCACCACCGCGGGCAGCGGCTCGCGCTCCAGCGCCTCCAGCAGCGTCGCGTGGGCGGCCTCCAGCTCGTCCGGCCCGAGCAGCGACACGAGGGCCTCCCGCACCAGGTCGTGGACGCCGTGCCGGCCCTGGGCGTCCGTCTCCACCAGCAGCCGCGCGCCCAGCCGCCGCAGGGCTTCGTCAGCCGTGCTCCCGGGCAGCACGCCCTGGAGGGTGCTCGCCGTGAGCGGCACCTCGCTCAGCGCCAGCACCGCGGCCAGCCGGCGCTCGTCCCCGGGCAGCGCCACCAGCGCCGCGCGCACCGGCTCCTCCCCGCCCGTGTCGCCGGCATGGGCGCGGCGCAGGAGGAAGGGCAGCCCCCGCGAGCGGCTCCACGCCGCGGCGAAGCCATCCCGCTCGCCATAGAGCGTGTCCAGCTCCCGCCACAGCACGCGCGCGGCCTCCTCGGCGAGCCCATCCAGCCGCAGCTCGAACCGGTCCGGGCTGCTGGCATGTCGGGGCACGGACTCGCGCGAGGTGGCCAGCAGCGTCCCCTTGCGCAGCCGCCCGCCCAGCTCCTCCACCAGGGCCACGCGCTCCGGGGGCGCGAGCACGTGCAGATCATCCAGCACGCACAGCGCGCGGCGCGCCTCCAGCTCGCGCGCCAGGTCGTCCAGGCGGGACGCGTCCGACAGGGCCTGGGCCACGGGCGCTTCGCGCAGCAGGCGGCGCACGTCGTCCACCACCGTGTCCAGCGTGTCCCCCGGCAGCACGCGCCGGTGCACGACGGTGCCCCGGTGCCGCGAGGCCACCGCCGCCGCCAGCGCGGACTTGCCCGCCCCGGGCAGGCCGTAGACGAGCCCGGTGTGCACGCGCTTGAGCATGTCGCCCAGCCGTCGCACCTCCTGGGCGCGGCCCACGAAGACGGCGGGCGGACCGAGCCCCGGGGAGGATGGCGTGCGCATGGCGCCGCCATTGTAGGGTCCAAACCACCCCTTCCGGCAGCCCGCGTCTCGGCTCAGGTGTCATCGAGGCTCGAGCCGCGCAGGTGGCTGACGTCCCCCCAGCTCACCAGCCGGAAGCTGCCCGCGTCGAAGTCGAACCGGTTCCAGCTCGCGTTGAGGACGGCGAAGGCGCGAGGCGTCGCGGGTGGAATGCCCAGGCAGTGGCGGAACAGGCTGCTGAGCAACCCCCCGTGCGTCGTCACCACGACGCGGGCCCGTGGGTGGCGCCCGGCGAGCTCCTCCAGGCAGCCCATCGCCAGCCGCAGCCTTTGGGACGCGCTCTCGCCCTCGGGGACGACGAAGTCAGGTCCGCCGGCTGCGTACTCCGCGAAGACGTCCGGGTGCCGCTGACGCGCCTCCGTGCGCGTCAGCCCTTCGAGGATGCCCAGCCCACGCTCGCGCAGGCGCGCGTCCTCTTGAAGCGTGTGGCCCGTGGTCGCCGCGATGCGGGAGGCCGTCTGCACCGCGCGCCCCAGGTCGCTGGAGTAGAGCGCCTGGAATCGGACGGTCGCGAGCCGGGCCGCGAGCGCGTCCGCCTGGCGCAGCCCCTCCGGGCTCAGCGTG
Source organism: Corallococcus llansteffanensis (assembly GCF_003612055.1). Classification (GTDB taxonomy): domain Bacteria; phylum Myxococcota; class Myxococcia; order Myxococcales; family Myxococcaceae; genus Corallococcus; species Corallococcus llansteffanensis. The sequence continues at coordinate 7,180 of NZ_RAWB01000182.1, read as the reverse complement.
CTGTTCAGGTGTCCCTGCAGGCGCTCCTGGGCGTTCCACTCCGTCTCACCATGGCGGAGCAGGATGAACTCGGTCGTCATGCCGTCCAGCGTACGTGACACTTCCAGGGGGGCAAGCCGCACCGGTTTTCTTGGAAACCGCGAAGCGAATGTCTCGCAGCGAGTGTCTCCGCTCCTGCGTCTGTGTTTGAGCGCCAAGGCGCCCGCGGGGGCGGGGCTGCTGATGACTGCCGCGCAGCGACACCGAGCCTCGGGTCGGATGCACTCCGGGACGGCTTGGAGCCGGGGGGGCGAGCTACCACTTTTCCTCGTAATTCCGAACTGGAGCGAGCTTCCGTCCCGCCGTCACGGAGGAAGCGAAGCCTCACACGCGCCAGTCCGAAGAGGGGGAGCCTCATGGAGCATGGAACGAGTGTCGAAACGCTTTCCACGGTCGTTGGGTCCCTGGATGCGGCGGAGGGCAGCGCGCGGAGTTCACCCCGCCTCTGCTCGCTGCGCATGCTCGTGGTGGATGCGGTCCTCATCACCACCTCATTCTACTTCGCGGCGCTGATGCGCTTCGACGGGGTGCTGCCGTCGGGGGTCCGGGCGTCCTTCCCGGCGGCGCTGTCGCTGCTGCTGGGGGTGCGCCTGTGCGCGCTCGTCTGGTTCGGGCTGCACCGCTGGTCGTTCCGCCGCTCCGGGCTCAACGAGGCGGTCCGGCTGGTGATGGCCAGCCTCGTCGGCACCATCGGGTTCGAGCTCTTGCGCTCCGTGCTCTTCTTCGAGTCGCTGCCGGGCCAGGTGAACGCCCTGGAGTTCTTCGCCACCACCACGCTGCTGGGCATCCACCGCTTCGCCCCGCGCATGGTGCGGCAGTGGTACCTGGACCAGCTGCGCGCGCGGGCGGACGGCGTCCAGCGCACCCTCATCGTCGGCGCGGGCAGCGCGGGGGACCTGCTGCTGCGCGACCTGATGCGCACCCAGGGCAGCTCCTGGCACGTCATCGGGCTCGTGGACGACGACCCGGGCAAGCAGGGCACCTACCTCAACGGCAAGCCGGTGTTCGGCGGCATCGACGCGCTGCCGGAGCTCATCCGGAAGCACCGGGTGACGCAGGTGCTCATCGCCATCCCGCGCCTGTCGCCCGAGCGCACCCGGTACCTCCTGAGCCTGTGCCGGCACCAGAGCGTCAGCTTCAAGATCATCCCGGCCTCCTTCGCCTACCTGGACCAGAAGATCACCGCCGCGATGCTGCACGACCTCAGCCCGGAGCACCTGCTGCCCCGCGACGCCATCTCGTTCGACCGGGAGGAGGTGCACCGGCTCGTCTCCGGCCGCCGCATCCTCGTCACCGGCGGCGCGGGCTCCATCGGCAGTGAGATCGCACGCCAGGTGGCGGGCCACGCCCCCGCCTCGCTCGTGGTGGTGGACATCAACGAGAACGAGCTCTACCTGCTCGTGCGCCAGCTGCAGGCGCGCTACCCGCGGCTGCCGGTGCACTCCATCGTGGCGGACATCCGCGACCTGGACCGGATGATGCGCATCGGCAAGGAGTACTCACCGCAGTACGTGTTCCACGCGGCCGCGCACAAGCACGTGCCCCTGATGGAGGACTCGCCCGAGGAGGCCATCAAGAACAACGTCTTCGGCACCCAGAACGTCGCGCGCATGGCGGACGCCTGTGGCGCGGAGCGCTTCATCCTCATCTCCACCGACAAGGCCGTCAAACCCTCCTCCGTCATGGGCGCGTCCAAGCGGCTCGCGGAGATGGTCATCCGCGACATCGCCGTGAACTCGCGCACCACGTTCGCCGCCATCCGCTTCGGCAACGTGCTGGGCTCCGCGGGCAGCGTGGTGCCCCTCTTCAAGCAGCAGATCCAACGCGGTGGCCCCGTCACCGTCACGCACCCGGACTGCACCCGCTACTTCATGATCATCCCGGAGGCCGTGGGGCTCGTGGTGCTCGCGGGCCTGGGCGGCTACGGGGAGCTGTGCATCCTGGACATGGGCGAGCCCGTGCGCATCGCGGAGCTGGCCGCGAACATGATCACCATGGCGGGCCTGGTGCCGGACAAGGACATCCCCATCGTCTACACGGGCCTGCGCCCGGGCGAGAAGCTGGAGGAGACGCTGATGAGCGAGGAGGAGGAGCTCACGCAGCACGTCCGCAACCGCATCAAGGTGGCGCGGAGCCCCGCGCCTCCCCCGGACTTCCAGCTCCAGCTCAAGCGCCTGGACCGGGCCGCCCGCACCGGTGACGCCCGCGACGTGAAGCTCGCCCTCCAGGACCTGCTGCCCACGTACACCCCGTCGAAGAACCGGAGCGCCGAGTCCCCCGTGAGCGCCGAGCAGCCCGTGAGCGCCTAGTCGTCCGAAGCAAGGTCGGTCCCCGGGGCCCCGCGTGTTCGCGGGGCCCTTCGTGTTCGCGGGGCCCTTCGTGTTCGTGGGGCCCTTCGTGTTCGTGGGGCCCCGCTGCCGCGGTCAGCTCCGCGGCGTGCGGTAGGTCGGGAAGAAGCCCTGGGAGGGAAGTCCTTCCGACAGGCGGGCATACACCCCCGGCTCGCAGATGATTTCGTGCGTGTACAGCCGGGTGCTGGCGTTCGCGAAGCCCCGCTTGAAGTCCTCCAGGCCATCGCCCGGCTGGAGCCCACCCCCCAGGTGGAGCGGCAGCCCCAGCCGCGTGCAGAGCCCGATCACCGCCTCGAAGACATTCTTCGCCGGCGAGCGGGCCAGGTGCGCATCCGCCGTCCCCCCCAGGTAGTAGTGCAGCAGCCCGTCACTGCGGACGATGACCGCGGCGGACGCGACCTGACCGTCCGGCGCGCGCGTCGTCGCGAGCCACGTCCCGGTGGAGGCGAACAGCTCCTCGAAGTACGCGTCGGTGAAGAAGTACCGCAGGCTCGCTCCGTCGCGGACCATGGTCTGCCGGTACACGGCCTGGAACGCCTCCCGCTCCTCGCGGGTCGCATCGCACGAGGCACAGAGGGTGCTCACGAAGCCCAGCCGCGCGTTGCGCCGCATGTGCCGGCGGTGCATCTCCTTCAGCTCGATGGGCAGGCGCGGGTCCACGAGGAACACCTCGTTGCGCGCCGTCGGCTCCGCGAAGCAGCGGGGCCCCTCCACCCGGTCGCGCACGAAGATGCTGACCAGCTCCGTGGCCCTCCAGTCCACGGCGTGCTTCGGCACGTCGCACAGCCCGTCCATCACGCCGCCTGGAAACCCATACGGAGAGATGGCGTCGCGGTAGGGCGTCCCCTCGATGGGCCGCACGATGAGTGGCACGCGCAGCACGCCGCCCGTGTCGCCCTGGATGATGAGTGTATGGGTCACCTGCTCCGCCCGTAGGTGGTGCTCGGAGCGGAAGTACTCCTGGGACAACGCCGAGGCTCCCGCGTCAGGAACCAGCATGGCGCTCGCTTGGACCCTCCTCATTTCTATCCCCCGTCCTGTTTGTGGTGATCACCGGCTCAGGCAATCAAGCCCCTGAGGACCGGCAATGAAGACAAACGGGCAGGCCTCTAGAATCTTTGTCTAATCACAAAGGAATTCAGGGGGCTCCTCGCGTCTTCTTGCGGCTCGCGAACGCACTCCGGCGTTCCCATTGCCAGGGTAGCCTACCGGGAAGTCCGCCGGTGCTGCCCTCCGGGATCCCCCTGATGTTCGACTCTCGTCGTCGCAACACGCCTGGTATCGCCCTGACGTCCCTGATGTCGCTCGCCCTGCTGGTGGGTGGTGCCTGCGGACCCAACCCGGAGACCCCCGCTCCCGGTGAAACGGCCACGGACAATCGTGAAGCAACCTCGCCTGGCAGCCCTGAGGCCATCAACCCCGGAGCGGAGGAGCTTGCTCCCCCGTCCGCGGAGATGGACGCGCCTGCTCCCTCTGTAGCCCCGACCTCTCCGGAGGAGGCCGGATCCTCCTCCCTGGGATCCACCGCCCAGGCCGTGACCGGCCTGCGCACCGTCGCGGGCTGGGAGACGTTGTTCCTGAACCGCTGGAACTCCGAGCACACCTCCAGCTTCCTGCCCAAGAGCAACTCGCTCGACAGCTGGCAGTTCTACGACCTGGCCTACGGCATCGACGGCAACACCGCGATGTATCGCGCCACGGGCAAGACGCAGTACCTGGACCGGGCCCTGCTTTATGTGAACAACATGGTCGGCCACGCGAAGTCGTCCGCGTCGCTGCCCCGGAGCCAGTTCAAGGATGGCTACCTGGGCTGGGCCTCGGCTCGCTCGGACACGCTGGGCCAGGAAGTGCCCCTCTTTGAGAGCTACTGCTGGCGTTATGTGACGCGCATGCTGCGTGTCATCAAGGAGACGCCCGCACTGTACGGCAACGCCACCTACCGCGCGCAGTACGACAAGCTGCTGGCGTTCACCGAAAAGAACATGTTCGAGAAGTGGAACAAGCGTGGCGCGAACAGCTACCTCTACCGCGTCAACACGCACATGGCGTCGCATTGGGCCTACATCGCGCTGGACCTGTCGCGCATGACGACGGACGCGACCAAGAAGGCGACCTACCTGACGGTCGTCAACAACATCAACCGTGACATGCCCAACAACTCCTCGTCGCTGCGCGGTCAGCTGATGACCAGCATGGTGAACCCGTCGGCGTACTTCTGGGCCGCCGAGTGGGGCTCCAAGTCGCGCCCCGGCCAGGACGTGGCCCACGGCAACGGCGTGATGGCCTACATCACCGAGGCCCACGACGCGGGCATGGAGTGGACGAACGCAGACATGAGCAAGTTCGTCGTGACGCTCAACAACGTCATCTGGCCCTCGGCCGGCCGCTACGCCAACTACGTGGACGGCACGGGCAGTGGCACGGGCTGGTTCAATGACGGCCTGATGAAGCTGGGCCGCTACAACGTCGCCCTCCAGCGCCGCCTGGAGACGCACTCGGTGGGCCAGAACACCCAGTACTACGGCAACGCCGCGCTCAACGTGAAGCTGCTGGACAGCGGCTCCGCGCTGTAGTTCTGCGGTCCGCAAGTTCCACAATGCGGACAGACACCCCCTCCTCCCGCCCGAGCGCGCGGGAGGAGGGAGTGTGCGAACGCTTCGGGGAGTGCCGGGGACTGGACCCGGCCCGCCCCCGGAGCTCTTGCATGTCCTCCCGCATCTACCTGTCCTCGCCGCACATGGGCGCGCTCGAGCGCGGCTATGTCGAAGACGCCTTCGCGAGCAACTGGATTGCCCCCCTGGGCCCGCATGTGGACGCGTTCCAGGAGGAGTTCGCCCGGTGCGTGGGCACGCCCCACGCGCTCGCGCTGAGCTCCGGCACCGCCGCCCTCCACCTGGCCCTGCAGCTGGTGGGCGTGGGGCCCGGCGACGAGGTGCTGGTGAGCACGCTCACGTTCTCCGCGTCGGTCAATCCCATCCGGTACCTGGGCGCGTCGCCCGTCTTCATCGACAGCGAGCGCACCTCCTGGAACATGGACCCCGCGCTGCTGGAGGAGGAGCTCGCGATGCGCGCCCGCACGGGCCGGCTGCCGCGCGCCGTCATCGTGGTCCACCTCTACGGCCAGAGCGCGGACCTGGACCCCCTCCTCGCCGCGTGCGACCGCTACGGCGTGCCCGTCGTGGAGGACGCGGCCGAGGCCCTGGGCAGCACGTACAAGGGGAGGGCCCCGGGCACGCTGGGCCGCGTGGGCATCTACTCGTTCAACGGCAACAAGATCCTCACCACCTCCGGGGGCGGGATGCTGGTGTCGCAGGACGGGGCGCTGGTCCAGCACGCCCTCAAGCTGGCCACCCAGGCGCGCGACACCGCGCCGCACTACCAGCACTCCGAGGTGGGCTACAACTACCGGCTCAGCAACGTGCTGGCCGCCATCGGGCGCGGCCAGCTGCACGTGCTGGAGGACCGGGTGGCCGCGCGGCGCGCGAACCATGCCTTCTACGTGAACGCCTTCGAGGACCTGCCGGGCCTCGCGTTCATGCCCGAGGCCCCGTGGGGTCGTCACACCCGCTGGCTGACGACCCTCACGCTGGACCCGAAGGAGTTCGGCGCGGACCGGGAGGCGGTGCGCACCGCGCTGGAGCGGGAGAACATCGAAGCGCGGCCGGTGTGGAAGCCCATGCACCTGCAGCCCGTCTTCGCCTCCTTCGAGCGGCGGCGGGGCAGCGTGGCCGAGTCGCTGTTCGAGCAGGGCCTGTGCCTGCCGTCCGGCTCCAACCTCACCCCCCACGACCTGACACGCGTGGTGGAGGTGGTGCGGGCCGTGCACCGGGGGCGCGCCCGTCGTACGGGGAGCTGAGCGGGCCGCCCGTCACCTCCCGGAGCGGCACGACGGGGGCCACCGGCACGGGCCGTAACGGCGGCTCGCTGCCGAGGAACTTGTGCATCGTCGCCTCGCTCGCGAAGGAGATGCCCTGGCGCTGCACGACGCGCAGCAGCGTCAGCGCGAGCACCTTCGCGTCCAGCGCCAGGCTCCAGTGGTCCACGTACCAGACGTCCAGCCGGAAGCGCTCCTCCCAGCTCAGCGCGTTGCGCCCGTTGACCTGCGCCCAGCCGGTGATGCCCGGCAGCACGTCATGGCGCCGCGCCTGCTCGGCGGAGTAGCGCGGCAGGTACTCGACGAGCAGGGGGCGGGGGCCCACGAGGCTCATGTCGCCCCGGAGCACGTTCCACAGCTGCGGCAGCTCGTCCAGGCTCGTGGAGCGCAGGAGCCGCCCGGACCAGGTGAGGCGCTGCTCGTCCGGGAGCGGGTGGCCGTTCGCGTCCGTCGCCTCCCGCATCGTGCGGAACTTGAAGACCGTGAACAGCCGTCCCCCCCGGCCGGGCCGGACCTGGCGGAAGAAGACGGGGCTGCCCAGGGTCGCGCGGACGAACAGCCCCGCGACGGCCATCACCGGAGACAGGCACAAGAGCCCCGCTCCCGCGGCCACCCGGTCGAAGCATCGCTTGAGGAACAGCCCGGCGCCTGACTGTCGTTGCATGATGGAGGGCTCCACTGCGTGGTGTCAGGAACGGTGCCGCGCTCCGATGACGCCACATGCTCGAAGCCTGAGCAGACTAGAAGTCACCCAGCCACTCCACCACGGCCCCCGGGCCTCAACCCGCTGTTGGCTCGCGAGCACCCACGGCCGCCGTGGCCGGATCCGCGAGTCCGGGGTCGGCCTCCCGGGGCGACATCCGCCGCCAGGCGCGCACGGTGAGCAGGAGGCTGCCCACCAGCTCCGTCATCCACC
>NZ_RAWB01000181.1 GCF_003612055.1 Corallococcus llansteffanensis | reverse complement strand
CGCCATGCCAGAGCACCCCGGCACCCCTTCCGCCCTCGCGCCGAAGTCCCCCGCGAGGTCCCGCCGCCGCGCGCCGCCGGTGCTCCCCGTGTCCCGCGACGCCATGCTGCCGCTGTCCTTCGGGCAGCAGCGCATGTGGTTCATCGAGCAGCTCACGCCCGGGGGCATCTCCTACAACGTCCCGTACTTCGCCCGGCTCACCGGCCCGCTGGACGTGCCCGCGCTGGAGCGCGCCCTGGCCACGGTGGTGGAGCGGCACGAGTCCCTGCGCACCACCTTCGCCGTCGTGGACGGCCGGCCGGTGCAGCGCATCGCCCCGGAGCTGTCGCTGCCGCTGCGGGTGGAGTCGCTGGAGGCCCTGCCCGTCCTGGGCCGTGAAGCGGCCGTGCGCGCGCTCGCGGAAGCGGAGGCGCGCGAGCCCTTCGACCTGGGCGCGGGGCCGCTCGTGCGCGTGCGGCTGCTGCGCCTGGGGCCGACGGAGCACGTGCTGCTCCTGATGCTGCACCACATCTGCTGCGACGGCTGGTCGCTCACGGTGATGGAGCGGGAGCTGAAGGCGCTGTACGCAGCCTCGCTCGCCGGCACGGAAGGGACGCTGCCCGCGCTGTCGGTGCAGTACGCGGATCACGCGGTCTGGCAGCGCCAGTGGCTCCAGGGGGACGTGCTGCAACAGCAGTTGGAGTGGTGGCGCGGTCAACTCGCGGGAGCGCCCGCCGCGCTGGAGCTGCCCACGGACCGGCCCCGGCCCGCCGCGCAGTCCACGCGGGGTGCGGTGTACCGGCACGCGCTGCCCCCGGGGTTGGGGCGGGAGCTGGAGGCGCTGTGTCGCACGCAGGGCGTGACGCTGTTCATGGCGCTGCTGGGCGGCATGCACCTGCTGCTCTCTCGCCACAGCGGGCAGGACGACATCGTCATCGGCTCGCCCATCTCCGGCCGCACGCGCCGGGAGGTAGAGCCGCTCATCGGCTTCTTCATCAACACGCTGCCGCTGCGCGTGCAAGGCGCCGGACACCTGGGCTTCGGCGAGCTGCTGCACCGCGTGCGCAAGACGTGCCTGGACGCGTACGCGCACCAGGAGGTGCCCTTCGAGCAGCTCGTGGACGCGCTCCAGCCCGAGCGTGACCTGAGCCGCACGCCGCTGTTCCAGGTGTTCTTCACGCTGCAACACTCGGCGGTGCCGGCGCTGGAGCTGGAGGGGCTGAGGACGTCCGAGCTGGACTTCGAGCCGGGCGTGTCGCGCTTCGACTTCACCGTCTTCCTGCGCGAGACACCCGACGGGCTCGTGGGAATCTGGGAGTACAACACCGACCTCTTCGACGAGGCCACGGTGGCGCGCTTCGCGGAGCACTACACGCGGCTGCTGGAGGCCGCCGTCGCGGAGCCGGAGCGCCCCGTGGCCGCGCTGCCCCTGCTCTCCGCGCGGGAGCGTCAACGCCTGCTCGACTCGGGGACGGGAGCCTCCGTCGCGTACCCGCGTGATGCGTCCCTGCCCGCCCTCTTCGCCGAACAGGTCGCGCGCGCCCCCGACGCCGTGGCCCTGGAAGCCGGAGGCGAGCGCCTCACGTACGCGCAGGTGGAGGCGCGCGCGAACCAGCTTGCGCACCACCTGCGCGACCTGGGCGTGGACGTGGGAACGCCGGTGGGCCTGTGCGCGGGCCGCTCGATGGAGCTGGTGGTGGCCACGCTCGCCATCCTCAAGGCGGGGGGCGCGTACGTGCCGTTGGATCCGGCGTACCCCTCCGAGCGCCTGGAGTTCATGGCGCGCGATGCCCGCATCGCCGTGCTGCTGGTGCAACCTGGGCGGGAGGCCGCGCTGCCGGCGCTGGACGCGCGGGTGGTGATGCTCGACCCGTCGTGGCGGGCGTTCGCCGACGCACGGAGTGACGCGCCCCCGGTGCGCGTCCCCGCGGAGGCGCTCGCCTACGTCATGTACACGTCCGGCAGCACCGGATGGCCCAAGGGCGTCTGCGTCCCCCACCGGGCCGTGGCGCGGCTGGTGAAGGGGACGACCTTCGTGCGGTTCGGGCCGGAGGAGGTGTTCCTCCAACTGGCGCCGGCCTCGTTCGACGCGGCGACGCTGGAGCTGTGGGGCGCGCTGCTCCACGGCGCGAAGCTGGTCCTGTTCCCACCGCACGCGCCTTCGCTGGAGGAGCTGGACGCGACGCTCGAGCGCGAGCACATCACCACGCTGTTCCTCACCACCGCCCTCTTCGAGCAGCTGGCCCTGGCAAGGCCCGCGGCGCTCGCCCGCGTGCGCCAGGTCATCACCGGAGGCGACGTCCTCTCCCCCGTGGCCGCGCGGAAGCTCCTGGACGCGGGGCGCGCGGTCGTCAACGGCTACGGCCCCACGGAGAACACCACGTTCTCCACGACGCATCAGGTGACGCGGGCGCAGGACACGCGGCAGCCCGTGCCCATCGGGTTGCCGCTGGAGAACTCGCAGGCGCTTGTGCTGGACGCGCACCTGGAGCCAGTGCCGGTGGATGTGGTGGGCGACCTGTACGTGGGAGGCGACGGGCTCGCGTGGGGCTACCTGGGGCAGCCGGCGCTGACCGCCGAGCGCTTCATCCCCCATCCCTTCAGCGCCACCCCGGGAGCGCGGCTGTACCGCACGGGCGACCGCGCGCGGTGGCAGCCGGACGGACGACTGGCGTTCATGGGCCGCGCGGACACGCAGGTGAAGCTGCGCGGCTTCCGCATCGAGCTGGGCGAGGTGGAGACCGCCCTGCGCCACCTGCCCGGCGTGGAGGATGCGGTGGCCGAGGTGCGCGAGTACGCCCCCGGTGACAAGCGCCTGGTGGCATACGTGGTCGGCGCGGACGTGGATCCGGGCACGCTGCGCGCCGGGCTCTCCGCGAGGCTTCCAGGCCCATTGGTGCCATCCGCCTTCGTGAAGCTGGAGCGGTTGCCCCTGACGCCCGTGGGCAAGGTGGACCGCAAGGCGCTCGTGACGCCCGGGGAGTCCCTGCTCCCGGAGGGCACCCACGTCGCGCCGGTCACCGCCACGGAGACGGCGGTGGCCGAGGTCTGGGCGTCCCTGCTGGGGCGCACGCGCGTGGGCGCGCATGACTCCTTCTTCGAGCTGGGCGGCCACTCGCTGCTCGCCACGCAGGTGGTGTCCCGGCTGCGGGAGACGTTCCAGGTGGACCTCTCCGTGCGGGCCCTGTTCGAGGCGCCCACCGTCACGGGGCTCGCCGCGCGCATCGAGGCGCTGCGAGAGGGCGGCAGCAGGCTGCGCTCCCTCCCACTGGTGCCCGGCCCGAGGGACGGGTGGCTGCCGCAGTCCTTCGCGCAACAGCGGCTGTGGTTCATCTCGCAGCTGGACACGCTCGGGTTCTCCTACAACGTCCCGCTCGTCACGCGGCTGCGCGGGACGCTGGATGCCAGGGCCCTGGAGCAGGGGCTCGCCGCCGTCGTGCGGCGCCATGACGTCCTGCGCACCACGTTCGACGAGGTGGACGGACAGCCGGTGCAGCGCATCAGTCCGGCGTGGGACTTCACGTTGAAGCAGGTGGACGTGGCGCCCGCTTCGCTCCCGTCGCGGTTGGAGGCGGAGGTGCGCCGCCCGTTCGACCTGCGGCGGGGCCCGCTGGTGCGCGGCCTGCTCCTGCGTGTCACCGACGACGACCACGTGTTGCTGCTCGTCTTCCACCACATCGTCTTCGACGGGTGGTCCATCGACGTGCTCCAGCGCGAGCTGGATGTCCTCTACCCGGCGCGGCTCCAGGGCATCGACGCCGCGCTCCCGCCGCTGCCGCTCCAGTACGTGGACTACGCGCGGTGGCAGCGCGAATGGTTCCAGGGCGAGGACCTGGAGGAACAGCTCGCCTGGTGGCGCGAGGAACTCGCGGGGGCACCACCCGTGCTGGACCTGCCCACGGACAAGCCGCGCCCGCCGGTGCAGACCTTCCAGGGCGCGAACTTCCAGGTCGCGCTGCCGCCCTCGCTGCATGGGGCGCTCCAGTCGCTGGGACAACGCGAAGGCGCGACGCTGTTCATGACGCTGCTGGCGGGCTTCCAGGCCCTGCTCGCGCGCTACAGCGGACAGGAGGACATTGTCGTCGGCTCCCCCATCTCCGGCCGCAACCGCCGCGAGGTGGAGGGGCTCATCGGCTTCTTCGTCAACACGCTCGCCCTGCGGGCGGAAGCAGCGGAAACAGGTTCGTTCCGTCAGCTCCTGCACCACGTGCGCGAGAGCTGCCTGGGGGCGTTCGCGCACCAGGACCTGCCGTTCGAACAGCTCGTGGATGCGCTCAAGCCTCCGCGTGACCTGAGCCGCACGCCGCTGGTCCAGGTGATGTTCGTCCTGCAGCGGGCGTCCGCGCCGCTGTCGCTGCCGGGCCTGGTGGTGGAGGACTTCCCGTTCCAGTCCGGGGTCTCGCGCTTCGACCTGATGCTGTTCATGCGGCAGACGTCGCACGGGCTCGTCGCCTACTGGGAGTACAACACCGCCCTCTTCGAGGAGGCGACCCTCGCGCGCCTGGCCGCGCACTACGTGCGGCTGCTGGAGGGCGTCGTCGCCAATCCTGAACAGCCCCTGGCGACCCTACCCCTGCTGTCCGAGGCGGAGCGCCAGCAGGTCCTGGTGGGCTGGAACACGCGCGAGGAGCGGCTTCCCGCGCCGGGCCTCATCCATGCGTGGGTGGAGGCACAGGCCGCGCGGACTCCCGACGCCGTCGCCGTCACGGATGGCACCGCGTCACTGACCTACGCGCGGTTCGAAGCACGCGCCAACCAGCTCGCGCACCATCTCATCGCCCTGGGTGTTGGACCTGGGAGCAGCGTGGGCCTGTGCCTGGAGCGCTCCAGCCTGGACATGCCGGTCGCGGTGCTCGCCACGCTCAAGGCGGGTGCCGCCTACCTCCCCCTGGATCCGAACTACCCGGCCGAACGCCTGGCCCTGATGGTGGAGGACACCCAGGCGCCCGTCATGCTCGCGCATGCGGCTTTCGTGAAGGCGCTGCCTCCGGGCACCTCCGCGCGCATCGTCACGCTGGAGAGCGAAGCCGCCACCATCACCGCACGCCCCACTTCATCTCCGGACGTGGAGCTGTCGCCCGAGGCCGTCTGCTACGTCGTCTTCACCTCCGGCAGCACGGGACGACCCAAGGGCATCGCCATGTCCCACCGGGGCGCGGGCAACATGCTCGTGTGGCTGACCCGACGAGCAGTCCGGGCCGAAGCCACGACGCTCCAGTTCGCTTCGCTCAACTTCGATGTCTCCTTCCAGGAGCTCTTCGGCACCTGGTGCATTGGCGGACGCGTGCTGCTCAGCTCCGCCGAGCTGCGCCGTGACCCACCGGCCCTGCTGCGCTTCCTCGTCCAGCACCGCGTCGAGCGGCTCTTCCTGCCCTTCGTCGCGCTCCAGTCCCTGAGTGACGCCGCACGCAGTGCACCGGAGCTGCCCCCGCTCAACGAGGTCATCACCGCGGGCGAACAACTCCAGGTCACGCCCGCGCTCATCGCTCTCTTCGAGCGGCTTCCTGGCTGCGTCCTCGAGAACCAGTACGGTCCTTCGGAGACGCACGCCGTCACCGCGTGGCGCGCTTCGGGCCCGCCGAAGACGTGGCCAGCATTGCCTCCCGTGGGGACGCCCCTTCCCTCGGTCCAGGCATACGTGCTGGATCCGCGTCTTGCGCCCTGCCCCATCGGCATTCCGGGCGAGGTCTACGTCGGGGGCGAGGGGCTGGCCCACGGCTACCACGGGCGTCCGGACCTGACCGCGGAGCGCTTCGTGCCCTCCCCCTTCAGCACCGCGCCGGGCGCACGTCTCTACCGCACGGGCGACAAGGCGCGGTGGCTCGCGGACGGGCAACTGGAGTTCCTGGGCCGCCTGGATGGACAGGTGAAGCTGCGCGGCTTCCGCGTCGAACTGGGTGAGGTCGAAGCAGTCCTGCGCGCCCTGCCCGACGTGCGGGACGTGGTCGCGATGGTGCGCGAGGACACGCCAGGACTGCGTCGACTGGTGGCCTACGTGGTGCAGCCAGAGCCCACCTTCGCACCGGACGTGCTGCGACAAGCGCTGGCGCGGCGGCTGCCGGAGCACATGGTGCCATCCGCTTTCGTGCGCCTGGACGCCCTGCCCCTGTCCCCGAGCGGCAAGGTGAACCGCAACGGCCTTCCCGCGCCCACGGAGGAGACGGAGTCCCCGGACGGTTACGTTGCTCCGCTGACGGCGGTGGAGAAGGTGATCGCCGACATCTGGGCGTCCCTGCTCGTGCTGCCGCGCGTGGGCCTGCAGGACCACTTCTTCGAGCTGGGCGGACACTCGCTGCTCGCCACGCAGGTCGTCTCCCGACTGCGGGAAGCCTTCCAGGTGGACCTGTCCCTCCGCGTCCTGTTCGAGGCGCCCACTGTCGCCGGGCTCGCCACGCGGTTGGAGGAGTTGCTGCACGGCGCGCATCGGAAGCCAGCGCCATCGCTCGTGCCCCAAGCTCGCGACGGGCTCATCCCGCAGTCGTTCGCCCAGCAGCGGCTCTGGTTCATCTCGCAGCTCGACACCAGCGCCCACGCGTACAACGTCCCGCTGGTCTCCCGACTCCGGGGACCGCTGGAGGTGCGTGCCCTGGAGCAGTCACTTGATGCGCTGATCCGGCGTCACGAAGTGCTGCGCACCACGTTCGACGAAGTGGACGGGCAACCCGTGCAGCGCATCGGCCCTGCTTGGGACTTCGCGGTGAAGCAGGTGGACGTGGACCTGGAAACTGCGCTTCAGCAGCAGGTGGAAGCCGAGGCCCATGTGCCGTTCGACCTGCGCCAGGGCCCCCTGGTCCGGGCCACGCTGCTGCGGCTGGCGGAGGACGACCACGTCCTGGTGCTCACGTTCCATCACAGCGTCTTCGACGGCTGGTCCATCGCCGTGCTCCAGCGTGAGCTGGATGCCCTCTACCTCGCGAGGCTCCAGGGCACCGAGGCCACGCTCCCGCCGCTGCCCATCCAGTACGCGGATCATGCGCTGTGGCAGCGGGCCTGGTTGCAGGGAGACGTGCTGGAAGAGCAGGTGGCGTGGTGGCGGGAACAGCTCGCCGGAGCGCCACCCGTGCTGGACCTGCCCGCGGACAAGCCGCGCCCGCCGGTGCAGACGTTCCACGGCGCGTACCTCCAGGTTCCGCTGCCGCCCGCGCTCTCCAGCGCCCTCGTCGCGTTGGGCCAGCGCGAAGGCACCACGCTGTTCATGACGCTGCTGGCGGGCTTCCAGGCCCTGCTCGCGCGCTACAGCGGCCAGGAGGAGTTCGTCGTCGGCTCCCCCATCTCCGGCCGCAACCGCCGCGAGGTGGAAGGGCTCATCGGCTTCTTCGTCAACACGCTCGCCCTGCGGGCGGAGGTCTCCGGCTCACGCTCCTTCCGCCAGCTCCTGCGCCGCGTGCGTGAGAGTTGCCTGGGGGCGTTCGCGCACCAGGACCTGCCGTTCGAACAGCTCGTGGATGCGCTCAAGCCTCCGCGCGACCTGAGCCGTGCACCGCTGGTGCAGACCCTGTTCGTCCTGCAGCAGGCGTCCGTGCCCCTGTCGCTGCCGGGGCTCCAGGCGGAGGACGTCCTGTTCCAGACGGGCGTCTCACGCTTCGACCTCATGCTCTTCGTGCGCGAATCCGCGCAGGGACTGACGGCGTTCTGGGAGTACAACACCGCCCTCTTCGAGGAGGCGACCCTCGCGCGCATGGCCGCGCACTTCGTGCGGCTGCTGGAGGGCGCGGTCCGCCATCCCGAACAGCCCCTGTCCGCCCTGCCACTGCTGTCCGAGGAGGAACGCCAGCAGGTCGTGGTGACGTGGAACGCCGCGAAGGACCTGTCGTTCGCGCCAGGGCTCATGCATCAGTGGGTGGAGGCGCAGGTCGCGCGGACTCCGGATGCGGTCGCGGTCACGGATGGCACCGCGTCGCTGACCTACGCGCGGTTCGAGGCACGCGCCAACCAGCTCGCGCACCACCTCATCGCCCTGGGCGTCGGTCCTGGAAACAGCGTGGGCCTGTGCCTGGAGCGCTCCAGCCTGGACATGCCGGTCGCGGTGCTCGCCACGCTCAAGGCCGGCGCCGCCTATGTCCCGTTGGATCCGAACTACCCGGCTGAACGCCTGGCCCTGATGGTGGAGGACACCCAGGCTCCCGTCGTCCTCGCACACGCGGGTTTCGTGCAGGTCCTGCCTCCGAACACGTCCGCGCGCATCGTCACGTTGGAGGGCGAGGCCTCGGCCATCTCCGCGCGTCCCACTTCATCCCCGAACGTGGAGCTGTCGCCCGAAGCCGTCTGCTACGTCGTCTTCACCTCCGGCAGCACGGGACGGCCCAAGGGCATCGCCATGTCCCACCGGGGAGCGGGCAACATGCTCGCGTGGCTGCTCAAGCGTGCCGTGCGCGCAGAGGCCACGACGCTCCAGTTCGCTTCGCTCAACTTCGATGTCTCCTTCCAGGAGCTCTTCGGCACCTGGTGCATCGGTGGACGCGTGCTGCTCAGCTCCGCCGAGCTGCGCCGTGACCCACCGGCCCTGCTGCGCTTCCTCACCCAGCACCGCGTCGAGCGGATCTTCCTGCCCTTCGTCGCGCTCCAGTCCCTGAGTGACGCCGCACGCAGCGCACCGGAGCTGCCCCCACTCAACGAGGTCATCACCGCGGGCGAACAGCTCCAGGTGACACCCGCCCTCATCGCTCTCTTCGAGCGGCTTCCCGGCTGCGTCCTCGAAAATGAGTACGGCCCCTCGGAGACCCACGCCGTCACCGCGTGGCGCGCCTCGGGGCCTCCCAACACATGGCCCGCGTTGCCTCCCGTGGGGACGCCGCTGCCCAACGTACAGTCCTACGTGCTGGATGCACGGGGAGAGCCCTGCCCCATCGGCGTCCCGGGTGAGGTGTACGTCGGGGGCGAAGGGCTGGCTCACGGCTACCATGGGCGCCCGGACCTGACCGCGGAGCGCTTCGTGCCCTCCCCCTTCAGCACCGCGCCAGGTGCACGCCTCTACCGCACGGGTGACAAGGCGCGGTGGCTCGCGGACGGGCAGCTGGAGTTCCTGGGCCGCCTGGATGGCCAGGTGAAGCTGCGCGGCTTCCGCGTCGAGCTGGGCGAAGTGGAGTCCGCCCTGCGCGCCCTGCCCGACGTGCGGGACGTGGTCGTCGTCGTGCGTGAAGACACGCCGGGACTCCGGCGACTGGTGGGCTACGTGGTGCAGGAGGAGTCCTCCTTCGCACCGGACGCGCTGCGACAGGCGCTGGCGCGACGCCTGCCGGAGTACATGGTGCCGTCCGCCCTCGTGCGCATGGACGCCCTGCCGCTGTCCCCGAGCGGCAAGGTGAACCGCAACGGCCTGCCCGTCCCGAACGAGGAAGCCGTCGCGGGCACGGCCTACGTGGCCCCGGTCAGCGCGGTGGAGAAGCTCATCGCGGACATCTGGGCGCCGCTGCTGGGCGTGCCGCGCGTGGGCACGCAGGACCACTTCTTCGAGCTGGGCGGGCACTCGTTGCTCGCGACCCAGGTGGCCTCCCGGCTGCGCGAAGCGCTCCAGTTGGAGCTGCCGGTGCGCATGCTCTTCGAGGCTCCGACGCTCGCCGAGCTGGCCGTGCGCATCGAGGCCCTGCGACAGGAAGCCAGGCCCCTCCAGGCGCCACCCCTCGTGCGGGTGGAGCCCGGAGACCTCGCGCCCCAGTCCTTCCCGCAGCAGCGACTGTGGCTCATCGACAAGCTCACCCCGGGTGGGTTCGCCTTCAACTTCCCCCTGTTCATCCGGTGCAAGGGACCGCTCGACGTGGCCGCGCTGGAGCGCTCGCTCGCGGCGCTCGTCGAACGCCACGAGGCCCTGCGCACGGTGTTCACGGAGGTGGACGGACAGCCCGTGCAGCGCGTCCTGCCCACGGTCCCCTTCGTCCTCGACTTCGAGCGGTGGGAAGGCGTGTCCCTCGCGGAGCGCGACACCGTCCTGCGCCAGCGGGCCGAGCGGCAGATGCGCCACGTCTTCGACCTGCGCACCGGACCGTTGCTGACGGCGACGCTGGTGCGGCTGGACGCGGAGGACCACGCGTTGCTGCTGCTCATGCACCACATCGTCACGGACGGCTGGTCCGCGGACGTGCTGGGGCGCGAGCTGGGCCTCCTCTACGACGCCTTCACCCGGGGCCAGACGCCCCACCTGCCACCGCTGCCCATCCGCTACACCGACTACGCCCGCTGGCAGCGCGCGGCGTTGCAGGGCGAAGCGCTCCACGCGCGGCTCTCCTGGTGGAAGCAGCACCTGCGAGGCGCGCCGACCGCGCTGGAGCTTCCCACCGACCGGCCGCGTCCCCCCGTCCAGTCCCAGCAGGGCGCGGCGCTCATCGTGCGCGTGCCCGCCGCCGTGGACGCCGCCGTGCGCGAGCTGTGTCACCAGCAGCGCGTCACGTCGTTCATGGCGCTGCTCGCGGGCTTCCAGGCCCTGCTCGCGCGCTACAGCGGCCAGGAGGACGTGGTGGTGGGCTCGCCCATCTCCGGCCGCGACCACCGCGAGGTGGAGGGGCTCATCGGCTTCTTCGTCAACGCCCTGCCCCTGCGGGTGAAGGTGTCCGGCGACGAGGGCTTCCAGGCACTGCTGGGCCGCGTGCGCGAGACGTGCCTGGGCGCGTACGCGCATCAGGAGCTGCCGTTCGAACAGCTCGTGGACGCACTCCAGCCGCCCCGGGACCTGAGCCGCACGCCCGTGTTCCAGGTGGTGTTCGCGCTCTACAAGGACTTCCCCGCCATGCCCCTGCGCGGGCTGGAGACAGGACCGGTGCCCTTCGAGCCGGGGCTCGCGAAACACGACCTCACCTTGTTCGTCCGTGAATCCGCCACCGGGTTGCTGACGCACTGGGAGTACAACACCGCGCTCTTCGACGAAGCGACGGTGGAGCGCATGGCGGGCCACTACGTGCGCCTGCTGGAGCAGGTGACGCGAAGCCCTGAGCGCCCGCTCGCGTCGTTGTCCCTGCTGGCGGAGGGCGAGCGTCAGCAACTCCTCGTCGCGTGGAATGACACCGCGCTCGAATTGCCTCGGGATCTGCACGTCCCCACGCGCATCAGCGAACAGGCCCGGGTCCGTCCCGAAGCGCTCGCACTGTCGGGCAGCGAGCAGCGGATGACCTTCGGAGAGCTGGAGGCGACGGCGAACCGGCTCTCGCACCTGCTGCGTGCGGACGGTGTGAAGCCAGAGAACGTGGTCGCGCTGTGCCTGGACCGCACGCCTGGATACGTGTGGGGCGCGCTGGGGATCCTCAAGGCGGGCGCGGCCTACCTGCCCATGGACCTGGCGTGGCCGGAGGCGTGGTGGCGCCATGTGCTGACGGACAGCGGGGCGCGCATCGTCGTCACGCGCAAGGCCTTCGCTTCCCGCTTCGAAGGCAGTGGCGTGCGCGTGCTGTGCCTGGACGCGGAGCCCGCGCTGGAGGCACAGCCGGACACCGCGCCCGACGTGACGCTGGACGCGGACTCACTCGCCTACGTCATCTACACGTCCGGCAGCACCGGCCGGCCCAAGGGCGTGGCGGTGACGCACGGTGGGCTGGACAACCTGGTGGCGGGCTACGTCGCCGACATGCGGCTTGTTCCGGGCGACCGCTCTCCCCTGCTGATGGGGCTCGCGTTCGACGCATCGGTCGTCGAGACGTGGCCCACGCTCACCCATGGCGCGAGCCTCCACCTGCCTCCGGACGATGTGCGCACGGAGACCGCGCGGCTGGTGCAGTGGTTCGCGGAGGAAGGAATCACGGTGGCTTCGATGCCCACGCCCATGGCGGAAGCGGCGCTGGAGCTGCCATGGCCCGCGGGGATGCCGCTGCGCCGGATGCACGTCGCTGGAGACGTGCTGCACCGCCGTCCGGGCCCGTCAGTCCCGGGCCAGTGGGTCAACTGCTATGGCCCCACGGAGAACACGGTGGCGGCGACGTCCGCGCTCGTGTCTCCCGAAGGTCCCGAGGGCGTGCTCCCGCCCATCGGACGTCCGGAGCCCAACGTGCGCGCGTACGTGCTGGATGGCGCGGGGCTGCCGGTCCCGATGGGGCTATGGGGAGAGCTGTACCTGGGAGGCGCCAGCGTGGCGCGTGGCTACCTGGCACAGCCCGCGCTCACGGCGGAGCGGTTCGGGCCGGATCCGTTCTCCGGTGTGCCCGGAGCGCGCCTGTACCGCACGGGGGACGTGGTGCGGTGGCTCGCGGACGGCAACCTGGAGTTCCGTGGGCGCGCGGATACGCAGGTGAAGGTGCGCGGCTTCCGCATCGAGCTGGGCGAAGTGGAAGCGGCGCTCCTGGCGCATCCCTCGGTGAAGGAAGCCGTGGCGCGGGTGCGCGAGGACGTGCCCGGACAGAAGCGACTGGTCGCGTACGTGGTGCTCCGCGAAGGCATGGGGTTCACGGTGGACGCGCTGCGGGCCGCCCTGCGCCAGTCGCTCGCGGAGCACGCGGTGCCGTCTGCGTTCGTGGTGCTGGAGCGGTTGCCGCTCACACCCAATGGCAAGACAGACCGGACTGCCCTGCCCGCGCCAGACCTGCACCGTCCCGAGTTGAGCGAGGACTACCGCGCCCCCGAAGTGGGGCTGGAGCAGACGCTGGCGGCGCTCTGGGCCCAGGTGCTGGGCGTGGACCGCGTGGGCGCGGGCGACAACTTCTTCGACCTGGGCGGCAACTCGCTGCTGCTTCAAGCCGTGCACGTGAAGCTGGAGGCACTGGTGGGCCGCAAGGTCCCGCTGGTCACGCTCTTCCAGTTCCCCACGGTGCGCGCCCTCGCCGCGCATCTGGCACCGCCGAAGGAGCAGCCTCCCGAGGCGACAGCGCCCGCGCAGGACACGGGCACGCAGCGACGGGACAACCTGCGGCGCATGGCCCAGCGACGGGGACGGCCGGGCTCCGGGTGAACCCTTCTTCCGTCACGGAAGAAGGGTCCCAAGCTTCGCGCCCAGGGTCTGGGCATACTGCCCGGTGAGCATCGACGCGTGGTTGCCAGGCACCGTCTCCACCCGCACCACCGCGCCCGTGTCCAGCCACTCGAGCTCCGGATGCTTCGGCATGTGCTCCAGTTGCGTCGCGGCGCGGAAGAACTGGAGCGTGCCGCCGTCGAAGCGGGGCATCGGGTACTGGCGCAGGGCGGCCATGTTCGCCTCCCAGACCCTCACGAACCGGCGCTCCTGCTCCGGATCCGTGAAGGGCGTCTCCTGCTGGAAGCCCACCCCGCCCGCCTGGGCCTCCGCCACATCGCCTGGCCCCGGCGTGTCGAGCAGCGCGCACAGGGGCACCGCGTGGCCCTCGGCCGTCAGCCGGCGGGCCATCTCGTAGACCACCGCGCCGCCGAACGACGCGCCGACGAGCAGGTACGGCCCCACAGGCTGCAACGCGCGCACGGCCTCCAGGTACGCCGTCGCCATCTCGTCGACCGAAGTGTGCAGCGGCCCGTCCGGCTCCAGCCCCCGCGATTCAAAAGCGTAGGCCGTCCGTCCCGCGTCGCTGGCCTGTGCCATCTCCCGGTAGAACACCGACTGGCCTCCCGCCGCGTGCACGAAGAAGAGCGGCGGTCCGCGCGTGCCCTGCTGGAGCAGCGCCACTCCCGGAGGAAGGGACCGCGCCTCCTCCTTGCCCCCCAGCCTCCGGGCCAGCAGTTCCACGGTGGGTGAGGTCAGCATCTCCTTCAAGGCGAGCCGCTTGTCGAACCGCTCCGAGATCATCGCGAGCAACCGGAGCGCGAGCAGCGAGTCCCCGCCCAGCGCGAAGAAGTCGTCGTGGATGCCCACGTCCTCCAGCCGGAACAACTGCTGGAAGCACTCGACCAGCGTCCGCTCCGCGGCGTCGCGGGGAGGCATGCGCTCGCCGCGCCTCCGCACCCGTCCTGTCGGGACCGCGCGAACAACCGCCGCGGGTTCAAGCGGGACCGTGCTCGCCGTGGCGGACGGGACGTCGTCCAGGCTGTAGTGCACGCGGTCGAAGCTGTAGGTCGGCAGGTCCACGCGCCGACGCCGCTCGCCGTCACGGAAGCGCTCCCAGTCCACGTCCACACCCGCGGCCCACGCTTCTCCCAGGGCCGTCAGCGGGCTCGCGGGGGACTCTCCCTTCGTCGGCAGGGTGGCCAGCACGGGCTGTGCCTTGCGCGCCGGATGCTGCCTCGCCAGCGAGGTCAACGTCGTGCCGGGGCCCACTTCGATCAACGCCCGGTCCGCGGACTCCAGCAGGCACCCCAGCGCGTCCGAGAAACGGACCGTGTGCCGCAGGTGGCGCACCCAGTAGTCCGGGGACGTAGCCTCGCGCTCCTGCAACCAGCGACCGGTGAGGCTGGACACCACGGGCAGCGTGGGCGCACGGAACTTCACGCGGCCGACCTCCCGCGCGAAGCCTTCCAAGTAGGGCTCCATCATCGATGAGTGCGCGGCGCGCGCGTACCGCACCCGCTTGTGCTCGATGCCCCGCGCGGTCAGCGCCTGTTCGACGGACTCCAGCTCCGGCAGCGGTCCGGAGAGGACGCAGGTCTCCGGGCCGTTGATCGCCGCGACTGACACGGCGGTCCCCAGCAGTGCTTCCACCTGCCCCACCGGAGCGAGCACCGACACCATTCCGCCCGCGGGCATCGCCTCCATCAGTCGGCCGCGGGCCACGACGAGCCCCAGCGCCTCCTCCAGCGTGAACACCCCCGCGAGGCACGCGGCCACGTACTCGCCCAGCGAGTGCCCCAGCAGCGCCTCCGGCTTCACGCCCCACGACAGCCAGAGCTGCGCCAGGGCCCAGTCGCACACGAACAGCGCGGGCTGGGACCACAGCGGCCGGTCCAGCTCGCGGCTCGCGGCGTCGAAGCGCTCCGGCCCCGCGAACATCACGTCCCGCAGGTCCGCGCCCAGCGGTCCCCGAAGCCACTCCGCGCAGGTGTCGATGGCGGCGCGGAAGGCGGGCTCGCGCAGGAACGCCTCACCCATGTTCACGCGCTGCGCGCCGCCACCCGGGAACAGGAAGGCCGCACCGCGCGACTCGCCTTCATCGAACACGGTGCGCAGCCGCTCCGGGGCTTCTCCGGTCAGGAGCGCCGCCGCATCCTCGCCCCGGCCGCACACGACGAAGCGACGCCAGGGGAAGCGAGCCCTCCCCACCTGCAACGTGTGCGCGACATCCGCGAGCTGCTCCGGCCGCACGCGCGAGGCACCAACGCCGCCGGCGTCCATCGACGGCGCCTGCAAGACACCAGCGCCTCGTGCGTCCATCGCCTGCGCTGACCCACGTACGGACTGCTCTCGCAAGGCAGCTGAGCCTCGCGCATCCACCGCCCCACCCGAGGCGGCCTGCTCGCGCGAAGCGGAAGCACCCGCCGTGGTCCCCGCTGCTCCCGTGGCGGCCCGCTCACGCAGGTGCTCCGCGAGCGCCACCGTCATCCGCTCCAGTGCCGCCTCCGTCTTCGCGGACACGAACAGCACCTCGTCCTCGCGCCGCGCAGGCTCCGTCTCCAAACGCGGAGCTTCCTGCAACACCACGTGCGCGTTCGTCCCGCCAATCCCCAGCGCGCTCACGCCGGCACGCAGGGGCCGTGGCCCCTCCCATGCGCGCAGGCTCGACACGACCTGGAACGGGCTGCCCTCCAGCTCCAGCAACGGATGCGGCGCGGTGAAGTTCAGCGTCGGGGGAAGCTGTCCGTGCTCCATCGATAGCACCGTCTTGATGACCCCCGCCATGCCCGCCGCCGCGTCCAGATGCCCGAAGTTGCTCTTCACGCCGCCCAAACCGCACGCCCCGGGCGCCACGCCCTGGAACACCTGCTTGAGCGCCGCGACCTCGATGGGGTCTCCCAGCGCCGTCGCCGTCCCGTGCGCCTCCACGTAGGAGATGTCCCCGGGGGACACACCCGCCACCGACAGGGCCTCCGCGATGACCGCGGCCTGCCCCTGGACCGACGGCGCGGAGAACCCCGTCTTCGCGCTGCCATCGTTGTTGAGCGCCGTCCCCAGGACGATGGCGCGGATGGGGTCGCGGTCCGCCACCGCGTCCGACAAGCGCTTGAGCACCACCGCCGCCACGCCGTTGCCGCACACCGTCCCCCCCGCCTTCGCGTCGAAGGGCCGGCAGTACCCGTCCAGCGACAGGATGCCGCCCTCCTGGTAGCGGTGCGCCCCCACCTGCGGCGTCCGGATGGACACGCCTCCAGCAATCGCCATGTCGCATTCGCCCGCGAGCAGCGACTGACTCGCCAGGTGCAGCGCCACCAGCGACGTGGAGCACGCCGTCTGCACCGTCATCGCCGGCCCCGTCAGGTCCAGCTCGTACGACACCCGCGTCGACAGGAAGTCCCCCGCCACGCCC
>NZ_RAWB01000180.1 GCF_003612055.1 Corallococcus llansteffanensis | reverse complement strand
GGGCGGTGTCCGACAACCACGCGGTGGTGGCGCCGCTGCCCCCGGAAGGCGGGAGCGAGCCGGGGGACGGGGGCACCGGCGCGGCGCCGGAAGGGACGCCGGAGCCGCGGGACGCGGGCCACCGCACCCGCGCCACGGAGGTGCCGCTCCACCCGTGTGAGCTCATCACCATCGTGGCGGTGCCGTGCGACGCCACGCGGGCCACCTGCGAGTACACGTACTGGGAGTGCCCGGAGGCCGCGCACCCGCTGAGGGTGTGAGGCGGGCCTGGCCCGCGGGGAGCCGCTGGACGCTCCTCGCGGGCCGCGCCCGGAGTGGGGGTTTCGGACACCGACCTCCCGGTCGGGGAATGCCTCCGGGCCCGGCCGCGTTTTCCACCGCGGAAGAGGACCCGGGTGCTCTTGCGTCGCCGAGGGCTTCCAGAACCTGGACACGGCCCCTGCTCGCGCCGAGGTCTTTCGGAAGCCACGGAATATGAGTCCTCCGGATGCACTGTCCGTCGTCTCCGGGCGCGGGCTCGAGAAGCTCTTCCCGGGACGCGGCGAGATGGCCGTGCGCATGCGGGAGCTGGACTGGTCGCGGACGCCGTTCGGCCCGGTCTCGCGATGGCCGCAGTCGCTGCGCACGGCCGTGAGCGTGATGCTCGCCTCGCCGGAGCCCGCGCTCATCTACTGGGGCCGCGAGCTCCTGGTGCTCTACAACGACAGCGCCCGGTTCATGCTCGGCACCAAGCATCCGGGCGGGCTCGGGGTGAGCTTCAAGGTGGTGTTCCAGGAGAGCTGGCCCATCCTGGGACCGATGCTGGAGCGGGTGCTCGACACCGGCGAGGCCGTCCACAACGAGAACCTCCTCGTTCCGCTGGTGCGGTTCGGGTTCCTCGAGGATTGCTACTTCACGTTCGCCTTCATTCCCACGCGCGACGAGTCCCACGATGTGGGGGGCATCTTCATCCGCGTGACCGACACGACGGCCCAGGTGCTGGGCGCGCGGCGGTTGGCGCTCGTGCGCGAGCTGTCCCTGCGCACGGCGCTCTGCGAGACCGTGGCGGCCGTCTTCCGCTCGGCGGAAGCCGTCCTCGGCCAGGCCACGACCGACCTGCCCTTCTGCCTCCTGTACGAGCTTCGCGGAGCGCGCGCGCAGCTCGTCGCCCGCACGGGGCTGGGGCCGGCCCCGGCCGCCGGTGACGACCTGGAGGAGGGGCGGACGTGGCCGCTCGCGGACGTGGCGCGCTCCCGCCGCGAACAGCTCGTCGAACACCTGCCGGACGGCTTCGCGACCCCCGCGGGCGGGCAGTCCGCGCCACCGCCGACCCGCGCGCTCGTGCTGCCGCTCTCCGACGCGGTCGAGGAGGAGTCGCGCCTCGTGCTCGTCGTCGGACTCAACCCGCGCATCGCGCTGGACGACGACACGAGCAGCTTCCTGCGGTTGCTCGCGCGGCAGCTCGCCACGAGCATCGAGAGCACCCGCGCGCTCGAGGAGAAGACCCGGCGCGCCGCCCAGCTCGCGGAGCTCGACCGCCAGAAGACCCAGTTCTTCTCCAACGTGAGCCACGAGTTGCGCACGCCGCTGACGCTGATGCTCGGCCCGCTGGAGGACGCCCTCACGGACGCTCACGCGCCGCTGCCCGGTCCGCAGCACCAGCGGGTGGCGCTCGTGCAGCGGGGCGCGGTGCGGCTGCTCAAGCTCGTCAACCAGCTCCTCGAATTCACCCGGCTCGAGACGGGCCGCACCGAGGCGCGCTTCCAGCCGGTGGACCTCTCGCGGCTCACCCAGGAACTCGTGGGGCACTTCGAATCCGCCGCGCACCGGGCGGGCCTCACGCTGTCCGTGGACAGCCCTCCTTTGGGCGAGCCGCTCTGGGTGGATCCGGAGGCGTGGGAGCGCATCGTCTTCAACCTGCTGTCCAACGCCTTCAAGTTCACGCTCGAGGGCGGCCTCGGGGTGCGGCTGCGGCTCGAGGGCGACGCCGGGGTGCTGTCCGTCCGGGACACCGGCACGGGCATCCCCGCGGAGGCGCTGCCGCACCTGTTCCAGCGCTTCTACCGGGTGGCGGGCGCGCAGGGCCGCAGCTTCGAGGGCAGCGGCATCGGGCTGTCGCTGGTCCAGGAGCTGGTGAAGCTGCACGGCGGGTCGGTGGAGGTGTGGAGCCGCCCAGGCGAGGGGAGCGAGTTTACGGTGCGCATCCCGCGAGGCCGCCACCACCTGCCCCCCGGGCGGGTCGCGGGGGAGGGCGCCTCCCAGCCACGCGACGGCTTCCAGCGCGACAGCTTCGTGCAGGAGGTGGAGGGCTGGATTCCGGCGGTGCCCGCGGCCGGTGCGCGGCTTCCCGCGGCGCAGCGGGGCCATGTCCTCATCGTGGACGACAACGCGGACCTGCGCGCCTACCTGCGCAACGTCCTCGAGCCCCACTTCGAGGTGGAGACGGCCGGTGACGGGCAGGCGGCGCTGGAGGCCCTGCGCGCGCGCGCACCGGACGTGGTGGTGAGCGACGTGATGATGCCGAGGCTCGGCGGCTTCGGGCTGCTGCGGGCCCTCCGGAGCGACCCCGCGCTGCGCGCCACGCCGCTCATCCTGCTGTCCGCGCGCGCGGGCGAGGAGGCCTCCGTGGAGGGGCTCGAGGCGGGCGCGGATGACTACCTCGTCAAGCCCTTCAGCGGCCGCGAGCTGCTCGCGCGGGTGCAGACCCAGCTCGCCATGTCCCGGCTGCGCGGCGAGGCCGCGCTCCAGCTGGGCCGCGAGCTGACGCTCAAGGAGGCCGTGCAGGCCCGGGACGACTTCCTCTCCGTCGCGAGCCACGAGCTGAAGACCCCGCTCACGGGCCTGAAGCTGCAACTGGAGATGCTCGAGCGGATGCTGCCGGCCCCCGTGCGCGCCCAGGTCGCCGAGCGCTTCGCGGGCACCCGCAGGCAGGCCCAGCGCCTGGGCACGCTGGTGGAGTCGCTGCTGGACGTGTCCCAGGTGGCGTCCGGGCGGCTCCAGCTGCACCGCGAGCGCACGGACGTGACGGCGCTGGTGGCGGACTGCCTCGCGCAGGGCCGTGAGGAGCTCCAGCGCGCGGGCTGCCTCGTGACGTTCGAGGCCCAGGCCGGCCTGCTCGCGGAGGTGGATCCGGTGCGGCTCGAGCAGTTGGTGCGCAACCTGCTGTCCAACGCGGCCAAGTATGGCGCGTCGCGGCCGGTGACGGTCCGGCTGGGCGAAGCGGGCCCGCAGCTGCGGCTCGAGGTGGTGGACCACGGCCTGGGCGTGAAGCCGGAGGACCGCGAGCGCATCTTCGGGCGCTTCGAGCGGGCCGTCTCCGCCCGCCGCTTCGGAGGACTCGGGCTCGGGCTGTGGGTGGCCCGGCAGGTCGTGGAGGCGCACGGCGGCCGTATCGCGGTGACGGACACGCCCGGCGGCGGGGCCACCTTCACGGTCCTGTTGCCACGCCTGGTGGGCGCGGCCTCCTGAGTCCCCTCCACCGACCTTTCATCCTTCCGGGGTCTTGAGACCTGAGCCGCCCGCTCGTCCTCCGTGAGGGCGGGCTCAGTGCAGGGCACAGGGCCCGTCCGTCTGGTTGGAGCCGGGCCTGGCGGGTGGCGGGGGCGAAGGAAGTGGAACCACCCGGCTCCCGGGTTGTCAGGATGATGCCTATGCGCCACCCCTTCCCTTCGGTCCATGGCGCGGCTTTCCCGGTCGCGCCTGAACCCCACCACCTCTTCCTCGTGAAACCTTCGGAGGAGGAGGCGTCACCGGAAGAACCCTTCAGCGAGGCCCGGGATTGGCTGGACGCGCTGTACGCGCGCATGGTTCAGGGTCCCGACGAAGTGCTGCACGACGGCATGGCGTCGCTGCACGGCGGCCTCATCGAGCGACGGCGGCAGTGGAGCCCGGAGGTGTGGAAGCGCTTCTGCATGGAGGTCGCGCGCAAGCACTCCCTGCGGCACCTCGTCCATCAATGCCCCTTCACGCGGCACGCCTTCGAGCGGCCCCGTGGCTACGCGGGGGATGCGGCCCTCATCGACTACCTCTAC
Source organism: Corallococcus llansteffanensis (assembly GCF_003612055.1). Taxonomy (GTDB): domain Bacteria; phylum Myxococcota; class Myxococcia; order Myxococcales; family Myxococcaceae; genus Corallococcus; species Corallococcus llansteffanensis. The sequence goes on along the minus strand of NZ_RAWB01000180.1, from coordinate 12,261 downwards.
ATCGACCACGCGGCGGACGAGCTGCACGCGGGCCGTGAGGTGTACCGGTACATGCATGGGCAGCCCAGCGCGTGCAGCGTGCGCGAGCGGCGCGAGCTGCTCACCCGCATGATGGACGAGACGGCGGAGCTCCGGCCCGACGGGCGCGTGCTGTCGGTGGCGTGCGGCCACCTGCGGGAGGCGGAGCAGTCGCGCGCGGTGGCGGAGCGCAGGCTCCAGGAGCTCATCGCGTTCGACCAGGATCCGGTGAGCCTGGCGGAGGTGTCCCGCCTGCACCCGGACGGCGTGGTGCGGCCGGTGTGCGGCTCCGTGCGCGCGCTGCTGTCCGGCAAGGTGACGTTCTCGGAGCTGGACTTCGTGTACTCGGCGGGGCTGTACGACTACCTGTCGGACTCGGTGGCCAGCCGCCTCACGTCGGTGTTCTTCAGCATGCTGCGCCCGGGGGGCCGGCTGCTGGTGGCCAACTTCGCGGTGCACCCGCCGGAGACGGGCTACATGGAGGCCTTCATGGACTGGTGGCTCACCTACCGCGACGAGGACGGCATGCGCAGCCTGCTGGCGGAGACGCCGCTGGAGCAGGTGGCCAACGTGCGCCTGTTCCGCGACAGCCAGGACAACGTCATCTACCTGGAAGTGACGCGCCAGTAGCGCTCAGTGCACCGGGCCCCCGGAGCGGGGCAGGGTGACGGTGAAGGTGGAGCCCTGCTCCGGCGCGCTCGCCACGTCGATGCCGCCGCCCAGCGCCTGGACGATTTCGCGGACGATCCACAGCCCCAGGCCGAAGCCGCCGTAGTGACGCACGGACACCGCGCGCTCGAAGCGCTCGAAGATGCGGGCCCGGTCCTCCTTCGCGATGCCGATGCCGTGGTCGCGCACCAGCAACCGCACGCGGGACGCGTCCCCGTCCAGCGTGATTTCCACGGGCTTGCCCGCGCCGTACTTCATCGCGTTCGTCAGGAGGTTGCCCACCACCTGCTCCAGCCGCAGCGCGTCCCAGTGGCCCACGAAGCGCGGCTGGGTGGCGTGAAAGCGCACCTCGCACTCCGCGCGCGCCAGGGACTCGCGGCTGCGCTCCAGCTGCCCGCGCACCAGCGCCACCAGGTCCACGTCCTCGCGCTTGATGTGCAGCTGCCCCTGCGCGATGCGGGAGATGTCCAGCAGGTCGTTGACCAGCTTTCCCAGCCGCTGCGTCTGCGAGTAGGCGGACTCCAGCTTCGTGGACAGCTTCTCCGGCGACATGGGCGCGCCCTTCGCCTTCGCCTGGAGCCCCTGGATGTGCAGCTGCAGCGACGTCAGCGGCGTCTTCAGCTCGTGCGCGGCGATGGACAGGAAGTCGTCGCGGCGGCGCACCGCCTCCTGCTCTTCTCTGTAAAGCCGGCCCTGCTCCTCGGAGAGCGCGGCGATGCGCTCGAAGTTCTCCGTGTTCTCCAGCGCGGCGCCCGCGAGCACCGCCACGAAGGACGCGAGCCGCTCCTCGTCCTCGCCGAACAGCGCGCCCACCTTGCGGTGGCTGGCCACCACGCACGCCACCGTCTTGCCGCGCACCTGCAACGGCGCGCACAGCAGGGAGCGCACGCCCAGCAGCTCCATGCTCTCGCTGATGCCGCCCGGCAGGCCCTGGCCCATCACGCTGATGCGGCCCGTCTCCAGCGCGCGCGCGAGCGCGGTGCGGCTCAGGCCCTGGGACTTCGCGTCCTCCTCCGACACCAGCACGCGCGGATCCACCACGGCGCAGCGCTCGGCGCGCAACAGCTCCACCATGGACTGGCGCGCGGCCTCGAAGACGGCCTCGCGCGACAGGGCGGAGGCGAGGCGCCGTCCCGCGTCCAGCACGCGCGGGAAGCGGTCCACCAGCGACAGCGTGCCCACGCCCGCCGAGGTGCCCGGCCCCGCTTGCAGGCCGTCGTCCAGGGCCTCCAGGTCGCGCGCGGCCGTCTCCGCGTCGCGCGCGGCCCAGGGCCAGCCCAGCGCCTTGCCCACGTCGCCCCGGGCCTTGAGCGTCAGCGCGCGCTCCTGGCGCATCTCCAGGGCTTCGGCCACGCGCAGCGATTCGTTGAGCAGCTTCCGGGCCTGTTTGGGACGGCCGCGCAGCGCCGCCAGCAGCCCGCGCTCGCGCAGCGCGTGGGGCAGGTTGTTGCGGTAGGTGCGCGCCACGGCGTGGGCCCGCTTCGCCACGGCCTCGGCCTCCGCGAGGAGCGCGTCGCGCCGCTTCGGGTTCAGCGGGCTGCTCTCCTGCGCGAGCTGCCGGCGCGCGGTGGCGAGCCACGGGGTGATGGGGGCCACGTACTCCTGGCGCAGGTGCGCGTCCTCCACCACGCGCTCGGCGCGCTCCAGCACCTCCGCGGCGCGCGCCACTTCCCCTTCCCGCAGCAGGCGCAGGGCCTCCGCCTGGAGCACGCCCGCGAAGGACTGCGGGTCGGTGGCGGTGGGCGCCGCCAGCTCCACCTCCAGCAGCGCGGCGGGGATGCGGCCCCCGGTGGACTTGGCCCACGCCTCCAGCCCCAGGCGCAGCGAGTACCGGTCCCCCAGCGCGAGCGCCGCCGCGTGCAGCCGCTGGCTCACCCCCGCGGCCTCCTTCAGCCGGCCCAGGCGGTAGAGCGACATGGCGATTTGAAAGGTGGCGTTGTTCACCTCCCACGGGTCGCCAGTGCGCTCCAACAGGCGCACCGCCTCGCGGCACCGCTCGATGCACTCGCGGAAGCGCGACGAGGCATAGAGGGCCAGGCCATAGAAGTGCAGTGACTGGCCCTGGCCCCACACGTCGCCCAGCTGCCTGCGCAGCGCGAGGGACTTCTCCGCGTACGCGTACGCGCGCTGGAACCAGGGCAGGGTGGTGAGCGCGGGCGAGTGCGCGGAGTACGCCTGCGCCAGCTCCGGCGTGGGCGGGTAGCGCTCCGCGAGGTTCATGTCGCGCAGGTGGGCCCACAGCACGGCGGCCCTTCCCCGCTGGTACCAGTAGCCGTAGGCGAGCCGGCTGTAGAGGTTGACCGCGAGCATGTCCTCCTCGCCCTCGGCCAGCGCCTTGCGGCCCAGCCACAGGCGCGGCGCCACGCTGTGCGCGGCCTGGGTGAGGATCTCCCACGCGGCGCTCGCGCCGGTGGTGAGCCCGTTGAGCGGCACCCAGCGGCCCATCAGCTTCAGGCCCTGCTCCAGGTAGGCGTTGGCCTGCACCGTCTGGCCGCGCTTGAAGGCCAGCTCTCCCAGGTGCCCCAGCGTGCGGCCCTGCTCCAGCCGGTCGCGCGCCAGCCGCTGCGCGGACTCCAGCTGCTGCTGGGCCTCGTCGTAGCGGCCGCGCATCATCAGCGCGGTGCCCAGCCCGGAGGCGATGCGGTAGCGGGTGTGCGGATCCGCGCCCGCCGCGCCGCGCTCGGCGATGCGGTAGTTGAGCTCCGCGGTGTCCAGGGCGAAGCGCTGACGGGCCTGCTCCGCGGCCACCAGCGCGTAGGGCAGGGCCTGCGCGGGCTCGCCGGCCGCGTCGAAGTGGTAGGCCAGCTCGAAGGGATCCGTGGGCACGTTCTGCGCGGCGGCGCGCGCGGCCAGCCGGTGCAGTTCGCGGCGCTCCTCGGGGGACAGCAGGTCCAGCAGCACCTCGCGCAGCTTGTCGTGCACGAAGGTGGAGCGCGTGCCCTCCATCCACAGCATGTGCCGGCGGCGCGGTGGGTCCAACGCCGCGTTGACGGCCTCCAGCGGCGTGCCGGACAGGGCCGCGACGGCTCTGGCGTCGAATGCCTTGCCCAGCACGGCGCCCACGCTCAGCACGTGCAGGGACTCCGGGGGCAGCAGGCGCAGGCGCCGCACCAGGAAGGTGGCCGCCTGGCGCGAGGAGCGCGCGTGCGCCATGGCCTCCGGCTGCACCTGCCAGCCGGCCGGGCCGGGCACGAGCACGCCGTCCTCCACCAGCCCGTGCAGCACCGCCGAGGCCATGAAGGGGTTGCCCTCCGACAGCCGCGTCACCAGCTCCACCGCCTCGGGCGGCAGCACGCCGGCCATGGACTCCGCCAGCCGCGCCACCTCCGCCGCGCCGAAGGCGGACAGCTTGATGTGGGAGCTCGGGGCCAGCCGCCTGAGCAGGTGGCCCGCCGGGATGTCCTCGCTGCGGAAGGACACCAGCAGCAGCAGGCGCCCCTCCGCGGGGCGGCGGCCCTGGGACCAGGCCTCCAGCGCGCGCAGCGTGAGCGCGTCCGCCCACTGGCAGTCCTCCAGCACCACCACCGCGGGCGCCTCCTTCGTGCCCAGGGCGTTGAGCAGCGCGGTGAGGCACCAGATGCTGCGGCTCTCGCTCAGCGACTCCGGCCCCAGGCCCTGCGTCTGGGGCTGCGGCATGCCGGGCGACAGCACCTCCGTGAGGCGCGGCAGCACCGTGCACAGGCCCGCCTCCTGGCCCGCGAGCCGCTCGCGCAGGAGCGCCCCCAGCGCGGGCTGCTCCTCCACGGCCTGGGCGATGCCATCCGCCACGCCCGCGAAGAGCTGGAAGGGCCGCTGCGCCGCCTGGTCCTGCGCCTGCCCGTGCAGCACCCACGCGCGGTGGCCCGTGGCGCGCGCGGAGAACTCCTCCAGGAGCCGGCTCTTGCCGCCGCCGGACTCGCCCTCCACCACGACGCCCCGGGCGCCCTCGGTGCTGGCGTGCGCCAGCTCGCGCTCCAGCGTCGCCAGCTCCTCGCGGCGGCCCACGAAGGACGGCTCGGTGAGGCTCTGGCGGTGGTCGTGCGCGCCGGTGACGAGCGCGGGCTCCGCCTCGCCCCGCGACAGCGCGGCCTCCAGCGCGTTCAGGTCCGCGAGCGCCGCTTCGGCGGACTGGTAGCGGTCGCGAGGGTCGGTCTGGCTCAGCCGGGCGATGAGCTCCTCCATCGCGAGCGGCACCTCCACGCCCACCGCGCGCAGCCGGGGGTGCGAGTCCAGGTGCAGCCGCAGCACCTCACCCACCGACGTGCCCTCCAGCGCGGGCCGGCCCGACAGCGCCTCGAAGAGGACCAGCCCCACGGCGTACAGGTCCGACGGCGTCTCCACCGGCCGGTTGAGCAGCCCCGCCTGCTCCGGGGACAGGTAGCGCGCGGTGCCCACGGGCAGGTCGCGCAGGGAGGGGTCCAGCCGCTCGCTGCGCGCCAGGCCGAAGTCGGTGAGCCACGCGGACGACAGCGGGTGGTCGCGCACCAGCACGTTGGAGGGCTTCACGTCGCGGTGCAGGACGCCCTCGTGGTGCGCCTCCGCGAGCGCCTCCAGCAGGCGCTGGCCCAGGGTGATGGCCTCGGGCAGGGACAGCGGGCCGCGCAGCAGGCGCGCCTCCAGCGTCTCGCCTTCAATCCAGGGCGTGACGAGGTAGAGCAGGTCGTCGAAGGTGCCCAGGTGGCGCACGGGCACGAGCGCGGGGGCGTGCAGCCGCGACAGCACCTCCGCCTCGTGCTCCAGGCGGTGGCGGGCCGTGGGGACGAAGGCGGACAGGGAGGTGACCTTGACGAGCAACCGCTCGCGGGTGAGCAGGTCCAGCCCCTGCCAGGTGGAGATGCCCCGGCCCGTCTTCAGGCGCTGGCGCAATTCGTACCGATTGCCCAGCCGCTGGCCCGAATGGGGCTCCCCGGGGGTGTCGCCGGCCTGTTGGAAACCTCCCGCCATTCGGTACCCTCGCGCGCCCCAGCCACGTCGCCCCGGCGGCGCGGTCGGCCGGACGTCCCTTTCCCACAACCTGGGTTGCCGCCCCGGTCCCCGCCAGGGGGAGCGACACCCGCCGTGCGTGAACTGCTTGGGATTTGAACAGCCGAAGCGCCCTCGCTTCCCGCGTCCTCTTCCCCGCTGCCCCTTCGCCCGTTCGCGGGGCAGCCAGCCATCCAGGCGCTCCCGTCAAGCGGGGAACGCACGCCTCGTGGGTTTCCACGACAGGGGACGTGCGGAACCGCACGCTGTCAGCAGCGCGCATGCTACCGGCCAGCAGCGTTGCTGGAGTCGGAGCGGAATGCCGCGCCGCGTTCAACAGGGGTGCTTGACACCCCTGGGGCCTCGACGGAAAAGCCGGGCAGTTCAGGCGGTCCGCCTTCCCCCCACCCGGCCGCCGAGGGAGCCCGGAATTGAAGCTCGCGACGCTCAAGGACGGAACCCGCGATGGGCGGCTCATCGTCGTCAAGCGCGACAACTCCGCGTATGCGCTGGCCACCAACGTGGCCCTCACGCTGCAAGCGGCACTGGATGACTGGGACGCCCGGGAGCCGCAGCTGCGCGCCCTGGCGCAGCAACTGGAGCTGGACGCGGTGCAGAGCCGCCCCCTGGACGTGAAGGCGCTGCACGCGCCGCTGCCGCGCGCCTATGAGTGGGTGGACGGCAGCGCGTACATCAACCACGTCCTGCTGGTGCGCAAGGCGCGCAACGCGGAGCCCCCCGCCACGCTGCGCACGGATCCGCTGGTGTACCAGGGCGGCTCCGGCGACTTCCTGGCGCCCACCGCGGACATCCCCCTGCGCGACGAGGCGTGGGGCCTGGACTTCGAGAGCGAGGTCTGCGTCGTGCTGGGCGACACGCCCATGGGCACGCAGGCTCAGGACGCGGGCAAGCACATCAAGCTGGTGATGATCGCCAACGACGTGTCCTTGCGCAACCTCATCCCGGAGGAGCTGGCCAAGGGCTTCGGCTTCTTCCAGAGCAAGCCCGCCACCGCGTTTGGCCCCTTCGCGCTGACGCCGGATGAGCTGGGCGACGCGTGGCGGGACGGCCGGGTGCACCTGCGCATGCGCAGCACGCTCAACGGCGAGCTCGTGGGCGACGCGGACGCGGGCCCGGAGATGCACTTCTCCTTCCCGGAGCTCATCCAGCACCTAACGCGCACGCGCGCGTTCACCGCGGGCACCATCCTGGGCAGCGGCACGGTGTCCAACGAGGATCGCTCGCGGGGCATCTCCTGCCTCGCCGAGCGCCGGATGATCGAGACCATCGACGAGGGCAAGCCGAAGACGGCCTTCATGAAGCCCGGGGACACCATCGACATCGAGATGCTGGATGCGGAAGGGCACAGCCTCTTCGGCCGCATCTCCCAGACGGTGGTGAAGGTCCCATGAAGCACGTGCGCCTCCATGGCTACTGGCGCTCCTCCGCGTCCTGGCGCGTGCGGCTGGGGCTGAACCTGAAGGGCATCCCCTTCGAGTACCTCGCGGTGCACCTGGTGAAGGACGGCGGCGAGCAGCACCAGGCGGCCTACCGCGCCCTCAACCCCATGGGCCGCGTGCCCACGCTGGAGTGGACGGACGACGACGGCCAGGAGCGCCGGCTGTCAGAGTCCATGGCCATCCTGGAGTACCTGGAGGAGCGCGTGCCCTCGCCCGCCCTCCTGCCCTCCGACGCGTACCTCCGGGCGCGCACCCGGATGCTCGCGGAGACAGTGAACTCCGGCATCCAGCCGCTGCAGAACACGTCCGTGGTGCTGCGCGTCAAGGACGTGCTGAAGGCGGACGAGAAGGCCTGGGCGGCGCACTGGAACGTGCACGGGCTGACGTCGCTGGAGTCAGCGGTGCAGGCGACGGCGGGCCGTTATTGTGTGGGCGACGCAGTGTCGTTCGCGGACGTCCTGCTGGTTCCCCAGCTCTACGGCGCCCGCCGGTTGGGTGTAGACCTGAAGCCCTATCCCACGCTGCTGCGCATCGAGGCGGCGTGCAACGAACTTCCCGCCTTCCAGGCGGCGCAGCCGGACCGGCAGCCCGACGCGCAGCCGGTGTAGTCCCCATCTTCTTTCGCATCACGAGGAGTCAGCGACATGGCCAAGCAGGAATCGCTGGGCATCAAGACCCTGGAGAGCATCCACTGGTACGTGCATGACCTGGAGCGCAGCCGCCAGTTCTACACGAAGGGGTTGGACTTCGCGGAGCTGGGCGTCTCCGGCCCGGAGCTGGACGCGCACGGCAAGCAGAAGTCGGCGATGTTCCAGGCGGGCGACGTGGCGCTGGTGGTGAGCCAGCCTGTCGGCGAGGGCGGCCGGGCGTGGCGCTACCTGCGCAAGCACCCGGACGGGGTGGGGACGCTGAACTTCGAGGTGGAGGACGTGGAGAAGGCGTTCAAGCTGCTGGATTCGCGCGGCGCCACGTTCATCACGGACATCCAGCGCTTCAAGGATGAGGGCGGCGGCACGCTGTCGTTCTTCTCCATCACCACGCCGTTCGGTGACACGACGTTCCGCTTCCTGCAGCGCAGCGGCTACAAGTCCATCTACCCGGGCTTCGTGCTGCACGCGACGCCCACGGGCGGCCAGAACAAGTACGGCTTTGACCGGGTGGACCACGTCACGTCGAACTTCCAGACGATGAAGCCCATGCTCCTGTGGATGGAGCACGTGATGGGCTTCGAGAAGTTCTGGCACATCGAGTTCCACACCGACGACGTGGCGTCGCAGCAGAAGCGCGACCACGGCAGCGGCCTGAAGTCGGAAGTGATGTGGGACCCGAAGAGCGGCGTGAAGTTCGCGAACAACGAGCCCAAGTTCCCGTTCTTCAAGGCCAGCCAGATCAACATCTTCAACGAGGACCATCGCGGTGATGGCGTGCAGCACCTGGCCATCACGGTGAAGGACATCCTGACGTCCGTGAAGGACATGCGGACCAACGCGGGCATCCAGTTCATGCCCACGCCGGGCTCGTACTACGACGCGCTGCCGGAGCGCATCCAGCACATGGGCATCAAGAAGATCGACGAGGACATCAACGTCCTGCGCGACCTGGAGGTGCTCATCGACGGTGACAAGGAGCGCAGCTACATGCTCCAGATCTTCATGAAGGACGCGGCGAGCCTCTACAAGCAGCCGGACGCGGGCCCGTTCTTCTACGAGATCATCCAGCGCAAGGGTGACCAGGGCTTCGGCGGCGGCAACTTCCGCGCCCTGTTCGAGAGCATCGAGCGTCAGCAGAAGGCCGAAGGGCGCATCTAGCGTTCGCTCCGGGCGGCAGCGGATCAGTCCTCGGGCAGGCTGCTGCCCGGGGGCGGGTCCTCTTGCTCCCCGGCATCGAGGATCGCGAGGGCGAGCGGCTTCGCCTCGCGGTTCAGGTTGATGGGGATCACCCCGCGAATGCGCTGGAGGGACTGGCGATCTCCGAGCAGCGCGAGCCCGAGAGAGGCCAACGCGCACTCGTGCAGTGAGTTCGTCATCGCGAATCCCGGCTCATCGAAGACGCGACGCAGCGTGGTGACCATGCCGCGATCTCCTGCAAGGGCTCCCCTGACCGCGTCGTCGAGTTCATCGTAGCTGCTGCGCGGCCTGTCCTCACCGGGAGTCAGCGGTTCGCGACGGCGCATATGCTCCAAAAGGATGGCGCGAGCGCGGTCGATGAGTCGCTGCTTCTCTTCAGGAGGCATGGCTTTCACGAGGGTAGGCTCACGCGCCACCCCTCGAAAGCCTCCCATCCTTCTGGAGGCACCGGGACCCCCATCGCGTCCAGGCACTCGCGGGCCTGGGCGTTCCATCCGGGTTCCGTGAGGCTCCCAGGGGGAGCGCCTGCCAGGGACTCCGCGAGCGCCTGCACCTTGGGGGTTGCTGCACGGAAGCGCTCCGCATCCGGGCTCCCCCACGCCTTCGCGCAGTACGCCGAGAGCGCCGTCATGCGGGACTGGAGCACTGTCCGCAGTTCCTCAGCTGGGGCTTGCGTGCACCACCGTGCGTAGAGACGAGGTGCGGCCAGTACGGTCAGGAGGTTGAGCGCTTCGACCACCCAGGTCGCCTCCTGCTCCCACGAAACCTCAGCCACAGATGGGCCCCAGGCGAGCGTTGAAGGGCAGCGTGTTGAACAGCAGCGCCTTCCCCGTCGTGCTGTCGCCGCTCATGCACGTGTAGACCGCCCATCCCGTGAAGACGAGGTTCTCCATGCCCTCAATGAAGCAGTAGGGGCACTTTCCTTCACCACAGCTCGAAATGAAGCACGCCGTGCTTCCGCAGGTGACGGTCGCGGGCCATCCACGCTGGATGCACCCGGGGGCTTTCGTCAGGGGAGGCTCCGCATGCGCTGCCGGCAGTTGCAGGGCCCCCAGCATTCCGAGTCCCAGCAACAGGCTTGTCGGCGTCTTTCGCGCATGTCGCACCACGCAGCACTCCTTCGCCCAAGCAAGCTTCAGGAGCCTACCATCCGGCATGGGAGCTGCTCGGTGCCCTTGCGCACCGTACCCCCTGTTCTCTGAATTGCTCGTGCGCCCGGGAGCGGGGGATGGTGCGATCTTGACGTCACCCCTATGAACCTCATTGAGCCGAGCATCCTCGCGGGCGCCGCAGTGGGCGGTGTGGTGGGCGCGGTCATGGGCTTCGGGGCCGGGCCCTGGTGGACAGTGGTGGGCCTCCTGGCGGGGGGCGTGCTGGGCGCGCTCGCCTTTCCCCTGCTGCTCATCGCACTGGGCCTGCTGTTCATCCTGGTGACGCAGGGGCCCCGCGAGGTGCTGCGCCTGCTGCGCGGGGACCCCGGATGAAACGCCGCTAGAGGGGCGCCGGGCAATCGCTTGCGCACAGGAGGTAATCCGCCCGGCAGGCCTCCACGGCCTCAGGGGTGGGCGCGTTCCTCAGACAGTAGTTCCGAGCGATCTCACACGCGTACTCGCACGGCGGCGGACGCATGGCCTGCACCGGCTCCTCGACGTCCGACTCCACACCGCCACAGCCCGCCAACAGCCCCACCGACATCAAGCCCACGAGGATGGCCAATCGCATTCGAGTCGTCCTTGGAATGCTTTACAGGTTTGTAAAGCGTTCCCAGGATAGCAATGTCCATGTCCCCAAGGGCAGACAGGGGGAGGGTGGGAGTGCGAGGAATTGAACGCCGCGCGGCCTGCTTCGGGGCTACGCGGCGGTGAAGGGCAGGGCGGCCACGGTGACGGTGGCGGGACCTTCCGCGAGCGTCAGCTCCGTGCCCGGCTCCAGCGAGTCGCGGTGCACGTAGCCCAGCGCCACGCGCTGGCCCTTCACCGGCGAGCGCACCACGCTCGTCACCCAGCCCACCTTCTTCTCACCCCGGCGCAGCTCCGTGCCGGGCGCCACGTCCGCGTCCCCCAGCAGCAGCCCCGCGAGCTGCCGGTTCATGCGCCCGCGGAAGGTGGCCCGGGCGATGACCTCCTGCCCGATGTAGCAACCCTTGTTGTACGAGATGGCGTGCGAGAGGTTCGCCTCCAGCGGGATGGTGGTGTCCACCATGTCCTGCCCGTAGCGCGGCACCCCCGCCTCCACCCGCAGCAATTCCAGCGCGTCGAACCCCAGGGGCTTCAGCCCCTGCGCCGCGCCCGCCTGTGCGAGCGCTGTCCACACCGCCTCCAACCCCGCGCGCGGCACCAGCACGTCCACGCCGCCCACCCCGCCCGGCAGCGCCGTCCCCAAGAGCCACACGTCCTGCCCGGCGAGCACCGCCTGCCGGCCGAGGTTCGCCGCGAGCGGTTCAAAGGGGGCGCCCAGCACGGCGGTCAGCACCTCCACCGTCCGGGGGCCGAGCAGCCGCAGCCACCCTGAGTCCGGGGTGGCGTCGTGCAGCTCGGCGTCCTCGGAGATGAGGTACTTGTCCAGGAACTCCCGCACCTTGGCGCCCAGGCCGGGCTCCAGGTCCAGGAGGAGGTCGCCCTCCCGCTTGAGGATGCGCGCGTCTCCCACCATGGCGCCCTTCACCGTGATGAAGGCGGCATAGGCGGCCGAGCCCACCGGGAGGTTCTTCACCTCCTGGGTGACCATGCCGTGGAGGAAGGAGGCGCGATCCTCCCCCGTTATCCGGAGGATTTCGCGGTAGGACGCATCGTGCAGTGCCACGGCGTCGCGGGCCGCGCCATACTCCGCGCCCACGTCTCCATACCCGGCCACCACCTCACGGCCGCCCACCGAAATGAAGCGGGCACCCGCGTGCTCGTGAACAAAATGCAGCGACAGCGGTTCCATGCCCGTCGCTATATAGAGGCGAAGGAGCGAATGCCACGATGGATGTGAAGCAGCTTGCGGCGTTCCAGGGCTTCTCCCTGGAGAAGCTCCAGAAGCACACCGTCTTCCAGTCCGGTCGCTTCTTCCTCGACGTCTACTGCCTGGCCCCGGGTCAGGCCCAGAAGCCCCACCGGCATGCCACGTCCGACAAGGTGTACCTCGTGTTGGACGGACAGTGCCGCTTCCGCATCGGCGATGAGGAAGCGACGCACGGCCCCGGCTCCACCCTCTTCGCCCCCGCGGGCTCCGAACACGGCGTCGTCAATGACGGCCCGGACAATGCCCGCCTCCTCGTCCTGATGACCCCGCCTCCGGAGCACGCATGAGCAAGAAGGCCCCGACCCCGGCCGCCCCCGTTC
>NZ_RAWB01000017.1 GCF_003612055.1 Corallococcus llansteffanensis | reverse complement strand
GGGGGAGCGAGGGCAGGGCGGGGCGCCCAAGCTGCGCCAGCTCACCGGCCTCGCGCGCAAGATGGACGAGGACCAACTCGATGCCCTCGTGAAGGTGGCCCAGGTGTTGTTGCGCTGAAACGACGCGGGCCCACACCTGGGGCCCGCTTGCTTCCAGGAGTGCTCGGCCGCCCGTTCTCACTCTTCGTTCGGTGCGGGCGTCGCCTCGTCGGCGTCCAGGCCCTCGGGGAAGATGCCTTCTTCGTCCAGCTCCACCCGGTCGCGCAGGACGGACGCCTCCGACAGCAGCCGCGCCAGCTCCTCGCTCGCCTCCTTCCGGCCGAAGGGCTGTGACTCCGCCGCGAGCGCCGCCCGCAGCGCATCGCGCATCTCGGCGGCAGTGGCGTAGCGCTCGGAGAGCTTGCGCTGGAGGGCATTGTGGACGATGGCCTTGAGCATGTCCGGCAGGCCCGCCATCGCGTTCTCCACGTCTTCGGGGCGGTAGCGGTTGACGAGCGCGATCATCTGCGTGAGGGGCACCGAGGGCGTCTCCTCCGTCTTCACGTCCATGGTGGCGTTAGGGGCCTTTTCGTCCTCCACGTCGAAGAGGTGCTTGCACGTCAGCATCTCCATGAGGACGAGGCCCAGCGAGAAGATATCGGATCGGCCATCCATGGGCTTGCGGTGCAGGTACTCGGGCGAGGCGTACGCCACGTCGCCTTTGAGCAGCAGGCCCGGCGTCTCCTCCCGGCCCACCATGAGCGAGTAGGTGGCGCCGAAGTCTGTCACCTTCACCTCGCCGCTCCGGGCCACGCGGATGTTCCGGGGCGCCACGTCGCGGTGGATGATGCCCAGCGGCCGGTTCTCCGAATCTCTTAGCGTGTGCGCGTGGTGGAGGGCGTCGGCCACCTCGGCGGCGATGTAGAGGGCGAAAGGCGCGGAGAGCGGCTTCTCGCGCATGGTGGCGAGGCTGATGATGGTGTCCAGCGTGGGGCCGTCCACGTACTCCGCGATGACGTGCGGCCGGTCGGCGTAGATTTTCAGGTGATGAACCTGGGCGATGGCCGGGTGGTGGAGGCGGAAGGCGAGCTGGACCTCCTCGATCAGCCGCTGGCAGCGCTCGAAAGTGACGGGATTGCGCAGGCGCTTGATGGTGACGTGCCCGGCGAGTCCATGGGGAAGGTGACGCTCGGCCAAGAGCACCACCTCGCCGTTACCCCGCCGCTCTAGCGTGCGGATGGCCTCGTACGTGGTGGTTTCGATGGTGAACCGGAGCCGGGGGCGGGCGCTCTCCAGGTCGGAACTGTTCTCCGGCGTCGCGTCCTCGATCCGCGTTTCGTCGGTCGGCGTGCTGTCATCGGTCATGTGCGGCCTCCAGGTGGGAAGGGACGCGCGGCGGGCGCTGGCTCGGGCCTTCCGGCTCCCTGGTGGGGCTTCGGCTGTGGGAGCCGGTGGCTCTCGCGGTCCAAGGTCTACTATTCATAAACCTATGGAGTATTACAAGAGACCACAGGACTCGGCCGAGTGGGTATGGTGGCTCGCCCGCTCGGCGCTCGCGTTCTGCCTTTGCCCTTTGCCTGGAGTCCTACCCCCAATCGCCTTCAGGTAAGTCCTCGAAGGAATTGCCCTGCATCGCCGAGATGCCTCCCAGGACGCCAACCTTGGTGACCTTCGGCAACAATCCTGAAGGAGATTGAAGATCTAGCTCCTAGCGAATCTCGTAGACGGGGAGCCCATAGGAGTTCCGGCGATTGTGCACCGTGGGGTAGATGTTATCGCCCTGGATCTCGTAGACGGGGAGCCCATAGGAGTCCCGGGTGTTGTGCACCGTGGGGTAGATGTTATCGCCCTGGATCTCGTAGACGGGGAGCCCATAGGAGTCCCGGGTGTTGTGCACCGTGGGGTACAAGCTACTGCCCTGCATCTCGTAGGCGGGCAGTCCGTAGGTTTCATGGCTGTTGTGCACTGTGGGGTAGAGTTTCCGCATCAAGTTCCTCACTTTCGAGTCAAAATTTAAGCAGCAGTCTCGGATACCACCACATGAAGTTCCACGCCCGCGTCTACCAGCGTCGTCCCCTGTAACGGAGCCTAGGTCGTAGTCGAGCCGGATACCCCGCCGCACCCCGGAGCCGCTCGCGAAGACCGTGGGCGCGCGCATCCGCCAGCTCCGTAAGGAGTCCCGGCTCACGATGGAAAGCTCGCCTACGAGAGCGATCTCGGCTCGAAGGGGTACCTCTCTGACATCGAGAAGGGGCTGGCCCGTCCGACCCTGCGCACGTTGAAGGTGCTGGCGGACCACCTGGGAGTGTTGCCGCTGGACCTCCTGACGTTCCCCGAGGATGACGAGCGGCAACGCCTCGTGGACCGCATCCGCACGATGTCCTCGGCCGAGATCAAGAAGCTCTTGAAAGCGCTCGCGGACCAAGACCAGCGGTAGATGGCGCCCGACATTGGCCAGCAGGCGCGGGGCCATCAATCCCAGGAGAACGTCGGTCGCTTCGGGGGCACCGGCTCGGTGTTTTCCCCTACGAGCACACGACCATCGTGATCACCGGGGGAGGGTCCGGCAACCTGGTCCTGCGGCACCACGCGCGGCTGTACCGGCTCCAATGCTGGCGGCCCGGTCGCGGTCGGCGAAGGGGCTTCGGTTCCGTTTGCCACATGGCGATCTCCAATGCCGTGGCCGTTGGGGTCGCTGAAGGTTGCCGCCCGGCAACCACCAGGGACCAACGCGCTCCTTTCGAGCATCGACCGGAGCGTCGCGTTTTCATCCCGAAGCCGCTGAAGCTCTGCGTGGATCTCCTTCTCTTTTCGCTGGCGGTGCAGCCGTAGGGTACGCGCAGGCAGCCCTGGCGCGGCCGTGGCCGTGAACTGCTCCGAGGTCAGCCCGGACTTCTCCCAGGCCGCGATCATCGCGTCCAGGTACTCCGTGCTCCAGCGGGTGCCTCGGCTCATACACGGAAGGTTGCCGTCCGGTGTACGCCGCGAATCCCATGGCCGTCCACGGTTCAGGAACGCGCGGTTGGACAACTGAGCCGTGTACCTCATGCGCACTCACCGCGTGGATGCGCTCAGGGGCCTACATGCGCCCTTGCCCACCACGGGGGAGGTCTGAAGCCTGAATTCGATACATCCATATCAACACCTTCCCGCGCGTGGTGCTCGGTGCCGCCCCTCGGGGCGCAGAAGGCCAGCAACTCAATTCGATATCTCTTCGGTATGGACAACTCGGCGAACCTCAATGGATGCAGCAGCAGTGACACCAACACCGACACGGGGAGCAACACGAACACGTCGAAGTTCTCTGCCGCATCGCAGGCGGCTCTGACTGAGCGTGGCATCACCGTCGAAACCGCGATCAAGGCCGGGATTCGCGCGTACTGGACACAGGAAGAGGGAGCTAAACTTCTCGCCCGACGTGATGGCCACCGGTACATCCCAGCCCCCGGCCTCGTGATTCCGTACTCGGGCTGCGATGGGTACGTGAAACTGCGGCCTGATGATCCTCGGGTACCGGTCCCCGAGGACCAGGTGCCGCACAGCATCGCGGTCGAGTACATGCGCGACCCGCCGCCGCAGTTCATCGAAGGCCCGAAGTATCTTTGCCCGTGCGGCAAGGGCGCGCTCGTGTACTACCCGCTCGGACTGGATGACCCTCTCCTGCGCTCGGCCACGCGCATCTGGATCTGCGAGGGCGAGTTCAAGGCACTGGCGCTGCGTCAGGCAGGGCTCGCGGCCGTTGCCATCCAAGGGGCGCAGAACGGCGGCGATGGCAATGCGCGCTGGATCGCGAAGTGTGAGGGCAGGGACGAGCGCGTGCTCGCCGAGGGGCTGAAGCGGCTCGCCGTCGCGGACAAGACCTTCATCATCTGCTTCGACTCCGACGTGGACACCAACGGGAACGTCCTCTCGGGCCTCCACCAACTCGGTGTGCTCCTTGCCGGAGAGAGTGCCACCGTCGAAGTCGCGTACCTGCCGCACCAGAAGGGGGAGGAGAAGCTGGGGATCGACGATTACCTCGCCGTGTCCTCTCCGGAGCTGGAGTGCCGTCTGGAGCTTCTTCAGGACTCGGTTCGACCATTCAACGTGGCCGAGGCCCTGGACTGGCTGGAGCAGCATTGGGACGACATGAACCGGAAGCAGCAGATGCTCGACTTCGATCGGGTTGCGAAGCTCGCGCGGCTCTTGCTCAAGAGGCACGACTTCAACCGGTGGCAGAGGGAGGCAAAGAAGAGGCTCAGCGGTATCGACGAGGACGGGATCGCGAACCACGCATCTCCTGCCGAAGTGCTCACCGCCGAGGCCGCGTACACGAACTTCGGGACCGCGAAGCTCGTGGAGCACTGCGTCCCGGTGCTGAACAAGCGGTTCGCGCTCCTGCGGGCCGAGGATGGCATCGAGCGCATCTTTTCGATGAACGCCCGCCGGGAGGTGAACCTGCTCCACGGTGACGCACACCTGCGACAGGTTCTTCATGACCACCTGAAGGCGCGCTTCGGTCAGATCCCGCCGGACAAACTCCTCGGCGATGCGATCCTGCTCTGGAAGAAGGAATGCCCGCGCCTCGTGGCTGAGCCGGAGCCATTCTGCTTCGAGGGGGACCAGCGGCTCTGCTTCAAACGCTTCGACTGGCAGCCCACCCAGGCCCCTTGCCCGGCATGGAGTGAGTTCCTGGAGCGGCTGAGTGACCGCGAGACGTTCATGGCCTACGTCTGGTCCTGCTTCGAGCCGAAGAACATGGGACGCCAGTATCTGTGGCTCCGGGGCGAGGGGCAGGATGGGAAGTCCGTGGTGCTCGGTGTGTTGATGGAGGTGTTCGGCCCGGCCGCCACGGGCATCACGAACAGCCACTTGAAGGGCAACCAGTTCGTCTACAGCGCCTTCTACGGCAAGCGCCTCGCGGTCTACGCCGACTGCAAGAACCCCCGATTCGGCATGATGGAGATCGTCCGGAACCTCACGAGCGGCGATCACGTCCTGGTCGAGTACAAGGGCCAGACGCCGTTCTCGTACCCGCTCAAGACCAAGCTGTTCGTGGCCAGCAACCCGAAGCCGGAGATCAGCAGCCAGAACTCGGACCGCTCCAGGATGCTCTACATCGAGATCGCCGAGAGCAAGCGCAAGGACGACCCGACGTGGCGGTCCCGGCTCATGGTCGAACTGCCGGGCTTCCTGTGGATGTGCAGGCTCATCTACCAGCGCCTGTGTCCGCATCATGGTGACCTGCCACTGACGGACACCACGCGCGCGCTCCAGGATGAGCGCGCTGCCTCATTCGAGCAGAAGTTCCAGGACTTCTTCGACGAGAACTTCGTCTTCGCCCAGGGCGCGAAGCTCACGGCCAGCATCGTCTCGAAGCGAGCGCGCGCCGAGCACCTGAGCGACAACGAAATCAGCGACTTCAAGCAATGGATGGAGCGCACCCATGGCATCAATTACCGGCGCTCCAACTCCGAGCGGTATTACGAAAACCTGGCCGAGGCGCCGAAGGAGCTACGACTTCCTCTGGAGGCACTTCCACAGGTGCTGCCGGTACCAGTCCGCTGATGACGACCGTGACAACGGGAGTGACACCCGGAGTCGTTCAGGCTGTCACTCCGATCTCGCTCGGGTAGCACGCGGGTGACAACCGTGACGCCCTTTTTGGTGGAGGCAGAAGAAGCAGAAGAGGAAAGGATCTGTCGCCTTCTTCTGGCCCGACCGAACCGGGTCGTCACCGGCCGTCACGTACGCCGTGCTCCGCAGCCGTTGTTGTTGGGACCCTCGGCCCGATCCACACCTTCGACACCATCCACGGCCTCTGATGGAGACCGGTTGAGCACAAGTCTATGATCGAGAACTTCAGCTACATCCGTACAGGTTCCTTGCTTGCTCGGCCGGAACCACCGTCGGACTTCATTCCGATTCCCATTCCAGTCTTTCGACCTGCCGTGCCCGTTGAAGACCATGAGCCCGCGCCCTTGGAATGCGCCATCCTCCAGGAACTGGCCGAGATCAAGCGCGAGGTTCGAGCGCTTCGCGCTCAATCGGCCACACAGAACGCCACGGCCGTGCCGCTGGAGCAAGCAGCGGCGATGCTCGGCTGCAAGCGGGCACAGGTCTTCAACCTCCTGAGGCAGAGCCGGTTGGAGCGGGCTCCCAAGGTCGGGAGGACCGTGATGATCACGGTGGCAAGCATCAAGGCGCTGCTAGCATGCGATTTGTCGCGACATGGCAGCGCACGGCGGAGTCGTTCAGTACGACAGCATGCACATTTTCAGCGAAAAGCCGAGTCTGCGAAGGCAAGCATAAGTGCGAATGAGCCACCGCCAGATCCCGGCACGCAAATTCGCAGGATTGACATCTAGTCAGGCAATTCCATTTCGCAACAGATGGTTGCAGAAGGAAGTGGCCGTGTTCAACAGTTGGTCATGCATGCAGTGGCAACTGAAGTTCTTTGCCCGTCTTTGGGGCATTGTTAATTCTGAGTTGGAGCCTCTAATTTTCACGACTCTTATCGCCTTGCTTGGAATGATGCTCTTCGCGCACGCGATAGAATGTCTCGTCATTAAATAGGCTTGTCGTGCAGGCAATTGAGTAGGAATCAAACTCCTCCACGAACTTGCGGGCATTCTCCGACACATTGTCATCCTTTTTAAACATGGGCTTGTCGTAAATGTCGTCTGAAATGAAGGCAAGGTCGGCGCGTTTGATGGTTTGGTCCTTCAGGTATCCGGCACGCTCCTCTTCCTCGGTGATCTCCAGCCATACGCGCTCGTTTGTTTGAACAATTCTGACGTCCGATATCTCGGACCTCAGACACCCCGGGTACTTCTCCTTGAGTCTGTGAAAAATGCTCTCGGCGGAATAGGTCAAATCCGGCTGTGAGCCTGGTGAGTGAAGTTGCTGGAGGATTTTGATCGCGTCATTTAATGGGTAGCGGAAAAACTCGCGACTGCTGTTGATACGAAAATCAGCCAGCCGCGCGTGAATGGCTAGCTCAAGTTCTTCATGCCGCTCCGAAAACACCTCAAATGCAACCTCGAACGAAGTGGGAACGCCCGTCGTGTATAGCTCTCTGGCGCGTGACCGGCTGTCGCGGAGTGTGCGCCCGATCTTGATCAGGCCATTCATTGATGAATTGATTAGTATGTAGACGTATCCTGCGGACATGATGATATTTGAAGCGGATGGAAGGGTCTTGATGATGTTTGGGACGTGGCGGAGATCAGGGAGCTTGTTTCTTTTCTGTTCTATTGCTCCTCCGACTCGTTGCTTGGTCAAGCCAGTAATGCAGCATCATCATCCCTGCGATCCAGGCCAGCGCAAAGAGGGCGGACTGTCCTAGCGAAAGATGGTTGCCGCCTCCAACCCATTCTGGGCGGATGTTGTATTTCCTGACGACGTAGATTGGGAAGCCAAAGAACCAAGCAATTCCTAGGTTCAGCGGGATAAGGGCGGGCCAACCATGCGACTTATGCCAGTTGGCATTCCCTTCCCACCATACGTATATCAGCCAGATGGCGACAATGAGCGATAGAAAGTTCATGAGAGTGGGTGCAGCGCGAAGTGGCGAAATTGGACGTAAGTATTTCTCAATTTGGCTGGCCCGCTTGGATTTGGGTCGTACGTAACAGTACTGGGTCCTCAGAGTGCACCAAGCGGATGGGGATGACGTACATCGGCGGTACGGTGGCGCTGACGTAGTGGAGGGCCGTGGTCCGCGTGCTGCTGTGGTTGAGCGCCTGGGCGACGGCCTCCAGGGAGAGGCCGCCGCCCTGCGGATTGTAGATGCTGCCTCGCTCGACCAGCCACGTTGCGAAGCTGTGCCGGATCGCGCCGAAGTGGATGAACTCCAAGCCCGTGCGTGTGCACACGCGCTCCACGGCCTCACGGATGGTCTGCCGATCTGGAGCTGAACCCCGGGTCTGGAGACGCTGGGCGGCGGCGAGCCCCTGCGCATCGAGCGACACGGTGAACCGCTTCCCGGTCTTGTGCTTGAACGTGACGGTGGCGGCGATCTCGCCCTGGTCCTTCAGAACCGCGATCTTGCCGTCACCGCGCGCGAGCCGGTCCACCTCGGTGCCGTGCATCCCGGTCTTGGCCTGGAGGCACAGCACGTCGCGGATCGCCTGCGAGCCGAGGGCCGCGTAGAGCTTCTGGACGTGCTCGATGCTGTAGCCCTTGAGTTCGTGGTTCCGGCGGGCAGGGGGGACCTTCAGGAAGCGCCCGGGGTTCACCATCGGGTCCAGCTCGCCCGCGTCCTGAAGGAACGAGGTGAAGGACTTGAAGACGATGATGCGCCACTTCTTGCCGGTGTCCCAGGTGGCCAGGATCTTCTTCAACGCCGGTCCGGTCACCGCGCGCAGGTCCTTGTCTGCGAGCGCCGTTGCCCACGAGGCCAGGTAGCTGCGCGTGCTCTTCAGGTACTCGTCAGACCTGCCGCTGGCCTTCAGGTGCTGGAGGAACCGCCGGGCGCGATCCTCGTCCAGGAACACCGCCTGCGCGGCGTCCTCCTGGGCCTGCTGGGCCTCGTCCTGGCGTTCCTGGCTCGCGGTCCGGTACGCGGCCGGGTTGCGGCGGAAGGCCGCCAGCTCGGCCAGGGCCTCGACCTCGCTCCGTACGTCCAGCGTGACGTTGTACGCGACCCCGGCGACGGTCTTGCGGATGATCCAGCGCGTGCTTCCGTCGGTGGCCGTGTACGTGCGGCCCCCGATCCACTTCCCGCTCCACTTCGGCATGCGCAGCTCCCGTACCCCCTCACTTGGGTAAAACTTGGGTACGAGAGGTACAGGAGGGTGGGGCGTCCCGCAACCCGATCAGGGCCGCGTCAGAAAACCCCAAGGAAAACATGGCGGTAGGGCACGGGAATCGAACTCGCCAGGGACGCCTCTCAGCGCCCCTCACCGGTTTTGAAGACCGGGCCGGCCACCAGGTCCGGAGGCCCTACCGCAGTCGATTACTGCCGCCCAACCCGGGCCCCGTCAACCAGGGCCTACAGTCCGCGGTCCACGGTCACGGCCTCTCCGCGGACACCACGGCGTACTCGTCGCAGTTGAACAGCGTGCTCCATTGGGTCTGGTCCGCGCGCATCCGCATCGCCCGGTGCACGTCCGCGCGCACCTGGTGCACGGACGTGGACCCCGGCTGCCGCTCCAGCGCCGTCATCCCCCGCAGCGCGACCAGCGCCGTGTTCACCGCCGGGTACACATCCTCCGCGATGGACTCCAGCCGTGCGTTCTGGAACCCCGCCTCCCGCAGCTCCGACAGGTAGCGCTCCGCCGTCCAGACATTCGCCTCCGGAAAGGCAATCAGCCCCCGCCAGTACCGGTACCGCAGCCGGTCCCTCAGCCCCGCGCCCGTCTCGCGGTCCGTCTTCTGGCACATGTCCGCCATTACCAGGCGCCCCCCTGGTTTCAGCACCCGGAACGCCTCGCGCAGGAAGTCCCGCCGCGTCCGGAAGTGCATCGCGGACTCCAGCGCGAACACGATGTCGAACGCTCCTGCTTCACTCGGCAGCGCCGTCGCGGAGCCCTGCTCCAACCGGACCACCCCTTCCAGTCCCGTCAGCCGCACCCGCTCCCGGCCCACCCGCACCTGGTTCGGCGTGATGTTCACCCCGACGATGCGCGCGGGCTTGTACGTCTCCGCCCACAGCAGGTCCTGGTCCGCGTACCCGAAGCCGCAGTCCAACACCGAGTCCCCCGGCCCCAGGCGCGCCGTCCTCGCCAGCAGGTGCGCCATCTGCGCCTGGGCCTCCCGGAAAAGCTCACCGACCCGCTCGACGTTGGTGTCGTCCACCCGCTCCACGTCGCGCCAGTAGCCCAGGTTGATCCAGTACGGCTCCCGGCCCGTGGTGACGCGGATGTCCTGGGGCGCCGGCATCCCGGCCACCCAGGCCCCCGTCTCGTTCGTGTAGAAGCGCTCCGGATCCGCCAGCAGCGCGCTCTTCAGCCGCGTGGCGACCTTCCTCACGTTCAACATCACGGGCCTCCTCGGTTCCCTCAGGACCCACCGCCGGCCCCCATCATCCGACGGCATCGAAGGACAGACACCACGCCCCCGGGCCCGAGGGTGCCTTGCCCGGCCCGTCGCTCGGGCTCCATGATGCGCGCCTTCCGCCATGCGCCGAATCTTCCGTCCCGCTCACCACGCCCCGGACCAACTCCCGGCGCCCGTGCTCCTCCTGCTGTGTCTGTGCCTGGGCGCGCTGCCCGCGCGGGCGGCGACTCCCACCCAGCCCTTCCGTGTCGGCCCTCCGGCTGCCTGGGTGGAACCGCTTCCGGTTCCCACGGATTCCGGGCCCTCCCCGACGGGGGATGAGGAGACCAGCCTCTCCGTGCTCCTGCTGGAGGAGCAGGTGCGCGTGTCTGGGAATTCCCGTGTGCACTACCGGCACTCGGCCCGGAAGGTCCTCTCTCCAGAAGGCGTCGAGCGGGCCTCCGACATCACGTTCCACTTCGACCCGACCCATGAGCAGCTCACCGTCCACGGCATCTGGCGCCTGCGCGAGGGCCGCCGCGAAGACCTCTTCAAGCCCGCCGAAGCCCGCGTCATCCAGCAGGAGCGCGAGCTCCAGCAACGGCTCTACAACGGCACGCTCTCCGTGGTGCCCTTCCTCCACGACGTGCGCGTCGGCGACACGCTGGAGATCGCCTACACCGTCGAAGGCGCCAACCCCGTCTTCGGTGGCCGCTTCTCGGATGTCGCCTCCATCGGCTATTCCGTGCCCGTGGCCCACTGGGCCTACCGCCTGCTGTGGCCGGACGGCCGCCCGCTCTTCGCCCGGGACTTCGGCAGGCCGGGCCTGACGCACTCGGAGCGGAGGCATGACGGCGTGCACGAGCTCCGCTGGGAGAAGCGGCACGTGCCCGCCACCCACGCCGAGGACAACGTGCCGGGCTGGGAGCCTGTCTTCTCCTGGCTCCAGCTCACCGAATACAAGGACTGGAATGACGTCGCGCGCTGGGCCTCCGCGCTCTTCCAGGTCCCCCCGCGCTCGAAGGCGCTGGAGCAGGAGCTCCGCCGGCTGTCCCAGGAGCCCACGCAGGAGGCGCGCTTCCTCTCCGCGCTGCGCTTCGTCCAGGACGAGGTGCGCTACCTGGGCATCGAGCTGGGCCCCAACTCCCACCAGCCCCATCCTCCCGACGAGGTGCTCCAGCGCCGCTTCGGTGACTGCAAGGACAAGTCCCTGCTGCTGGTGGCCCTGCTGCGCGGCCTGGGCATCGACGCGCAGCCGGCGCTCGTGAATACGCAGCACGCCCGACTCCTGGATGGGTGGCGGCCCAGCGCCACGGCCTTCGATCACGCCATCGTGCACGCCACCGTGGCGGGCAGGGAGCTGTGGGTCGATCCCACCTTGACCCTGGAGCGCGGCGGGCTCGACAGCTACCAGCCCCCTCCCTATGCGCGGGCGCTCATCGTGTCCCCCGACACGCAGGGGCTCGCGACCATCCCTCCGCCCACCTTGCAGGGGCCCTCCACCTTCGTGGATGAGACCTACGTGGCGCCGGACCGCGATGGGGCGGCGACGCTCGACGTCGTCACCACCCGCACGGGAGTTGCCGCGAACGGGATGCGCCGCACGCTGGCGCGGACGTCGCTGTCGGAGCTGTCCCGCTACTTCCTCAACTACTACGCGAAGGTGGACGCGAAGATCTCCGTCGCGCGGCCCCTGACGGTGGAGGACGACCCCGCGAAGAACGTGCTCGTCGTGCGCGAGCACTACCGCATCGAGAAGTTCTGGTCCGACGACGGCCGCCGCGACTTCGACGCGCACATGCTCCGCGAATACCTCAGCGAGCCGGGCATCTCCCACCGCACCTTCCCGTTGGCGGTGGATCATCCCGTCTTCGTCCGCCACCGCATCACGCTCCAGTCCGGTACGCCCCTCCATGTCACCTCGCACCGCGACCTCGTGGAGGGGCCCGCGTTCCAGCTGGAGGCCGACACCCGCTCCGACGGCCGGACGCTCGTGCTGGACTACCGCTACCGCAGCGTCGCGGACGCCGTGCCCCCGGAGCGCATCTCCGAGCACGTGAAGTCCCTGCACCAGTCCGAAGGGGCGCGCGGCTACTACGTCCAGCTCGGCGGCCGCGAGGAACGTCCCTTCGTCCTGCCGAAGAACTACAACAGGAACGTCCTCTTCCTCCTCGCCCTCATGGTGTTCTGCGGGTTCCTCTGGTTCGTCATCGTGCAGGGCGGCCCCGTGGAGCTCTGGCGCAAGGCTCGCGCGAGGACACGGCGCCGCGCCTTCTCGCGCAAGTTCGAACCCGTCCACCAGGGTGACAGCGCCGCGGCCGCCATCCCCATCACCGGCCCGCGGGAGCTCCTGTCCACGCTGGGCCGGCTGCGCTGCGCCTGCGGTGCCAGCGGTGAGGCCCCACAGGAGTCCCTGCGCCAGGAGCCCATCGTCCTGGGCGAGCGTCAGCTCACGCTCGTCCAGTGGCCGTGCCCCACCTGCGCCCGCGCCCGCCGCGCCTACTTCGAGGACACGGGCTCGCGCGCCGCCTGATCCGCTCAGTCCCGCGGGCCTACTGGCAGATGCCCGGGCAGTCCGCGCCCGCGCCCGGGTTGCACGTGTCGGACGGATCATCCACGCATTTCGTCCCCGACACGTCCGACGCGCAGCCCCCGAAGAGTCCACCACAACACGCGATGTACCCCTCTGGTACGTCACACGCCGTCGGGTAGCTCTGGCACGTCCCCGTCGACGAGCGCGCGAACACCGCCACCTGCGGACACGACACCGGGGGCTCGATGTCGTCGCCGCCCCCCGTGCACGCCCCGAACCCCAGCACCGCCACCACGCTCAGCCCCAGCTTCATCCATGCTTGCATGGCGGACATCAGGCCAGGGGAGCGCTGTGCCCGTCCAGCCCATGATCCGCCGACTGCTGCTTCCTCGGATGGTGTGTTGGGTACTCAAGGGGACAGACACATGATGTCGCACGTGAACCTGGACATCGTCGTGGAGACGGACGCGGGCGACCTCGTGACGACGCTGGTGGAGTAGGTTGGCCCTCATGAGCACCCTGTCCATCTCCCTGAAGAGTGCGGAAGAAGTGGCCAAGATGCGGCGCGTCGGCTTGATCGTGGCTGACGTCCTGGATGCCGTCGAAGAGGCCTGCCGCGCTGGCGTGTCCACCTGGGAGCTCAACGAGATCGCCAACGGTGTGATGACGAAGGCCGGGGCCAGGTCGGCCTTCCTGGGGTATGCGCCGCACGGCCTACCGCCGTACCCCGGCGTCATCTGCAGCTCCGTGAACGAGGTGGTGGTCCACGGCATCCCGAGCAAGGACGTCATCCTCAAGGAGGGAGACATCATCGGGATCGACTTCGCCTGCTACAAGGACAACTTCTGCGCGGACTCGGCGCGCACCCTTGGCATTGGCGCCATCAGCGACGAAGCGCGCAAGCTGATTGAAGTGACGCGCGCCTCCCTGGATCGCGCCATCGCGCAGTGCGTGCACGGCAACCGCCTGGAGGACATTGGCCATGCCGTCCAGAGCCACGTCGAGAAGCACGGCTTCTCGGTGGTGACCAGCTTCAGTGGACACGGCATCGGGCACGCCATGCACGAGGCGCCGTCGGTCCCCAACTACGGCTCGCCCGGCCAGGGCATGAAGCTCAAGCGCGGCATGGTCCTGGCCATCGAACCCATGGTCAACGCCGGCACCGAGGACGTCGAGGTGCTCGACGACGGTTGGACGGCCGTCACGCGGGACCGCAAGCTCTCCGCGCACGTCGAGCACTCCGTGGCCATCACCGGCGACGGCCCGGTGGTCCTGACCCGGCGCTAATCCAGTCCCCGCTCCCACAGGTCGTCTTCATCCAGCCCCATCAGGTGCCCGACCTCGTGCATCACCGTGATGCCAATCTGTTCGATGAGCTCTTCACGGGTGCGCGCGAAACGCTCCAGGTTCTTCTGGTACAGGACGATGGACGCCGGGAAATGATCCGCCGCGTCCGTCACGCTGCGCTCGCCCACCGGCGTGCCCCGGAACACGCCCAGGATGCACGGCGACAGGGGCGGCTGCTGACCCAGCAGGTCCTCGTCCGACGGCAGGTCCTCCACCGCCAGCGTGACGTTGTCCATGTACTGCTTCACCTGGGCGGGCAGGGCGCGCATCGCGTCCTCCACCGCGCGGTCGAAGGCCTCCTCCTCCAGCGCCACCGGCGGCGGCAGCTCCTCGGGCGCAATCGCCTGCGCCCGCCCGAAGCGCTTCTTCGCCTCGCGCGCATCGCCCCGCCGCTCCGCGATGAGCCCCAGGTAGTGGTGCGCCCACGCCTCGTCCGGCGTGTCCTTCAACACCCGCTCGAAGGACTCCTGCGCGAGCGGGAAGCGGCACAACTCGAACAGCGCGATGCCGCGCTCCAGCTGCGCGTCCGGCGAGCGCGGCATGTGCTCCAGCGCCGCGTCCAGGCTCTTGAGCGCGTCCTCGCACTCACCCAGCTGGTTCAGGCCCAGGCCCTCCAGGAGGAGGAACTCGTAGACGAGCTCCACGTCGTCGGCCTTCTGCGCCAGCTTCCGGCCCCGCGCGCACCACTCGAGCCCTTCCTCCACCGCCTCGCGATCCTCGCCGGTGCGGCACACCAGGAATTCGGACGCGCCGAAGAGGATCTCCAGGTCCTCGGGCGCGACCTTGAGGGCGGCCCCGTAGGCCCGGCCCGCGTCCTCCAGCCGACCCACCTCCACCAGCGCCGCGGCCCGGTAGTGCAGGGCTTCGGCTGAGTCCGGAACGTCCTTGAGGAGCGCCTCGGCCCCGGCGAGCGCCGCCTCGAAGTCGGTGGCCTCGAAGGCATCCGCCACCCGGTCCAGTCGCGCGTCCACGCCCTGCGCCTCCCCTTGCTTCGCCGTGCGCTTCATCATGCGGCGGGCAGCTAAGAAGCCGTGCTTCGCGTTGTCAACGACCGGCGTGGCTGTTACCTTCCAGCGCCCCGTTTCGCCCAAGTCCCCGTGAACATCCTGGTCGTAGACGACGATTACGAGCTGTGCACCATGCTCTCTCGCTACCTGGAGATGCATGGCTACACCGTGTTCTCGGCGTCGGACGCCCTGCAGGCGCTGGACATCATGGAGCGGCACCCCGTGGGGCTGGTCATCACCGACTACCTGATGCCCCACCTGGACGGCATCCACTTCACGGAGATGCTGAAGGCGGACCCGCGCTTCCAGTCCATCTCCGTCCTGATGATGACGGCCAGCAACGACGACACCATCTCCGACCGGGGCCTGCGCAAGGGTGTGGCCATCACCCTCCAGAAGCCCCTGGACATGGGGCAGTTGCTCAACCTCGTGCGCTTCGCCGAGTAGCGCCCGCAAGGTCGCTTGGGCCCCCCGTCCGGGCGGGCTGGAAGGCGTCCGCGGGGCCACACGTTTGCCCCTTTCCGTTGACATCGTCGATGCGACCCTTATGTTGGCGCTCGACATGGCCGAGTGCTAACGGCCATCCCCATTCATAGAAATTCCCCAAGTATTATCGGAGGTTGCGATGGCAGCGAAGGAAATCTTCTTCCACCAGAACGCGCGTGATTCCATCCTGCGCGGCGTCCGTATTCTCGCGGATGCGGTCGCGGTGACGCTCGGTCCCAAGGGCCGCAACGTCGTCATCGAGAAGAGCTTCGGCTCCCCCACCATCACCAAGGACGGCGTCACCGTCGCCAAGGAGATCGATCTCGAGAACCGCTTCGAGAACATGGGCGCCCAGATGGTGAAGGAGGTCGCGTCCAAGACCTCCGACAAGGCGGGTGACGGCACCACGACGGCGACGGTGCTGGCGCGGGCCATCTACGAGGAGGGCCTGAAGCTGGTGGCCGCCGGCCACAGCCCCATGGACCTGAAGCGCGGCATCGACAAGGCCGTGGAGGTGGTGGTCGCCGAGCTGAAGAAGATGTCCAAGACGACCACGGACAAGCAGGCCATCGCGCAGGTGGGCACCATCTCCGCCAACGGGGACGAGACCATCGGGCAGACCATCGCGGACGCGATGGAGAAGGTCGGCAAGGAGGGCGTCATCACCGTCGAGGAGGCCAAGGGCCTGGAGACGACGCTCGACGTGGTGGAGGGCATGCAGTTCGACCGCGGGTACGTGTCTCCGTACTTCGTGACGAACCGCGACCGCATGGAGGTCGTCATGGACGACCCCTACATCCTCATCAGCGAGAAGAAGGTCTCGTCGATGCAGGACATGATCCCCGTGCTGGAGCAGGTCGCGCGCTCGGGCAAGCCGCTGCTCATCATCGCGGACGACATCGAGGGCGAGGCGCTGGCCACGCTCGTGGTGAACAAGATCCGCGGCGTGCTGAACGTGGCCGCGGTGAAGGCGCCGGGCTTCGGTGACCGCCGCAAGGAGATGCTCAAGGACATCGCCACGCTGACGGGCGGCATGGTGGTGAGCGAGGAGCTGGGTCACAAGTACGAGAACCTGACCCTCAACGACCTGGGCCGCGCCAAGCGCATCACGGTGGACAAGGACAACACCACCATCGTGGACGGCAACGGGCAGAAGGCGGACATCGAGGGCCGCATCAAGCTCATCCGCACCCAGATTGAAACGGTCACCAGCGACTACGACCGCGAGAAGCTCCAGGAGCGCATGGCGAAGCTCGTGGGTGGCGTGGCGGTCATCAACGTCGGCGCGGCGACCGAAGTGGAGATGAAGGAGAAGAAGGCCCGCGTGGAGGACGCGTTGCACGCGACCCGCGCGGCCGTCGAAGAGGGCATCGTCCCCGGCGGCGGCGTCGCCTACATCCGCAGCCTCAAGGCGCTGGAAGGCCTGAAGCTGGGCGGCGAGCTGGACTTCGGCGTGGAGATCATCCGCAAGGCCCTCACGGAGCCCCTGCGCAAGATCGCCAGCAACGCTGGCGTCGAGGGCGCGGTCGTCATCAACAAGGTCAAGGAAGGCACCGGCGCGTTCGGCTTCAACGCCCGCACGGAGAAGTACGAGGACCTGGAGAAGGCGGGCGTCATCGACCCGACCAAGGTCGAGCGCACCGCACTGCAGAACGCCGCCTCCGTGGCGTCCCTGCTGCTCACCACCGAGGCGATGATCGCCGAGCGCCCGAAGAAGAAGTCCAAGGGCGGCAACGGCGGTGGTGCCGGCGCGCCGGACTACGGCGGCGACGACATGGACTACTGAGCCCCACGGCTCCGTAGCTCCTGACGGGAGGCAGGCCCCCAAGGCCTGTCACCCGTGGAACTTCCGGCTCCGGTGGACCTCGCGCCTGTCGCGGGGTGCCCGGGGCCGGACCCTTTTTCAGGGCAGGGGCTTCTTGAAGGCGAGCCCCAACTCGCGGCTGAGCGCCGTGGCGTCGGAGATGAGCTTGGGCAGGCACGCGGCGGCCCCGGCGCGCAGGCTCGCGAGCGCCGTCTCCATGGTGAGGTGCTCGGCGAGGACGACGAAGGGCGCCCCCTGGCCGAGGGCCCGCGCCAGCTCCAGCGCCTTCTTCCCGTAGGCCGGCGCGAAGTCCCACGACACCACCACGCCCACGGGTGGCTCCAGCGCCGCCACCTCCGCGCCGGAGAGGATGCGCGCCTCCAGCCCCAGGAGGGTGAGCGCCTCTGAAATCTGCCGCGCGGTGGCCGGGTTGTCCTCCAGCACGTCCACCCGGCGGGCCGTGGGGCTCGCGGTGGTCGCGGGCGCGGCCGGGGGCGCGTTCAGCCCCTGGCGCAGCAGCGTGCGCACCTGGCGGATGTCGTCGAAGGGCTTGAGCAGGTAGTCCACCACGCCCAGCTGCAGCGCCTGCTGCGTCGTCACCAGCGACGGGTAGCCCGTCATCAGGATGACGCGCGAGGCGGGGTCGAGCCGCCGCGCGTGCTGGGCCAGCTCCAGGCCGGACAGGCCCGGCAGGTTCTTGTCGGTGACGATGAGGTCCACCGGGGTGGAGCGCAGCAGCTCCAGCGCGGCCTCGCCGGTGGCCGCTTCAATGACCTCGCACTCCTTGTCCATCAGGTCCTTGAAGACCGTCCGGATGATGGCCTCGTCGTCCACCACCAGCAGGCGCTTGCGCTGCGGCAGGGGCGCGTCCGTGGGAGGAAAGAGCACGCGGAACACCGTGGCCGGGAGCGGCACCTCGCGCAGCACCGTCGGGGACACGAGCGAAATCTGCGCATGGTGCTCCTGCGCGATGCGCCGACAGACGGCGAGGCCCAGGCCGGTGCCGCGCTTGTTGGCGGTGACGTAGGGCTCGAAGATGCGCTCGCGCAACTCCGCCGGGATGCCCGGGCCCCAGTCCGACACGTACAGGGCCACCGAGGCGCCCTCGCGCGCGAGCGTCACCTTCACGCGGCCCCGGCCGGCCATGGCGTCGCGCGCGTTGTTGAGCAGGTTGAGCGTGAGCTGCTCGATGAGCCGCGCGTTGCCCTGGATGGTGAGGTCCTCGGGCGCGTCCACCTCCAGGGAGATGCGCGCGGAGTCCGGGTTGACGCTGAACACCTTCGCCGCCGCCCAGATGGGGGCCGCCAGGGACTGGCGCTGCTGCGGGGCCGGCCGCTCGCTGGCCAGGCGGATGAAGTCGGAGACGATCTGCTCCATCCGCTCCACCTGCGCGAGCAGCAGCTTCAGGGGGCCTCTGGAGCCTCCCTCCTCGGCCAGCAGCTGGGCGTAGGCCTTGGCGCCCAACAGGGGCTGGCGCAGTTCATGGAGGACCTCGGCGGCGACCTGGTGGGTATGGGCGTTGGCGCGCTGCAGGGCCACCGCCGCGAGTCTGGCCGCAGGCAGGTCTCCTGCTTCCAGGGCCTGGAGCAGTTGAGCAAGCGGCGAGGGGGTCTCCATGCCGGGGAGCATGACGGAGGCGGGTGTCCACGTGCAACGCACCCCCGGCGGGAATCGGTTGACCCGGCCGCCCGGCGAACGGATGCTCGCGGCGCCTTCAATCCGGGTCGGGAACATCCGCACGCCCGGTGGCTGGTCCCCCTGTCGCAGAGGTCCGCATGCCGCAGACGAACCCGTTCCACTCGCTGGTGCCCCGGAAGCTGACGGACTCCGAGCTCGCCCGCTCCATCCGGCTCAACATCGAGGCGGAACTGGACGCCATCAACCTCTACGCCGCGCACCTGGACGCGACGGACAACGAGGACGCCAAGGCCATCCTGCGCCACGTCATGGACGAAGAGCGCGAGCACGCGGCCCTCTTCTGGCAGCTCATCGCCCGGTTGGATCCCGAGCAGGCCCAGCACGACCGGGAGGCGTCGCAGAAGTACCGCCTCATCACGTCCGGCGCGTCCCACGAGGATGTGGAGGCGGTGGGCGAGGGCGGGGGCACCGCCGCCGTGGATCCGGAGCTGCCCAAGCGCCTCACCGTGGGCAGCCTGCGCAAGTAGTCCCCGAAGCCTGGGGGAGCCTGGGCGCCCCGGAGCCTCGTGCCCCGGGGGCCGTTTCAACCCTGGGGCGGTGGGCCCTGGCGGCGCTCGGCCGGGGTGGCTTCCAGGTCCTGCGCCGCCATGTAGACGACATTCCGGGTGCCGCGCTTGCCCCGGTACATCGCCCGGTCGGACAGGTCCAGCAGGTGGTCCTTGTCCTGGGCGTGCTCGGGGAAGCTGGCCACGCCGATGCAGGTGGTGAGCTTGAGCGACAGCCCCTCGCGGCCCAGGAACTGGTGGGCCTCCATGGTGCGGCGGATGCGCTCGGCCACCTTGAGGGCGCCGCCGGAGTCGGTGCCGCGCAGGAGCACCACGTACTCGTCGCCGCCGAAGCGCGCCACCACGTCCGGGTCGCGCACGCAGCCCTTGAGCACGCGCGCGGCCTCCACCAGCACGCGCGAGCCCACCAAGTGCCCGTGCGTGTCGTTGATGGTCTTGAAGCGGTCCAGGTCCAGGAACAGCAGGGAGAAGGGCCGCTGCGTCTGCACGGCCTCGTTCACCTCGCGGTCCAGCACGAGCTGCAGGTAGCGCGTGTTGAACAGGCGGGTGAGGTCGTCCACGTACGCCAGGTCCTCCACGGCGGCGAAGCGGCCCAGGTTGCGCAGCGCCAGCGCCCAGTTGCGCACGAGGAAGCCCACCGTCTCCGGGTGGTGCTCCGGGGGCGCGCTGTCGTGGAAGAGCACCGCGTGGCCCAGCACCGTGTCGCCGTCCACGGCGGGGAAGGTGAGGGTGCGCGGCCAGGGCACCTGCAGGCCGTCGAGCTGGAGCGGCTCGCGCAGGGTGGCCAGCCGCTCCACGAGCACCGGCACCAGCGTGTCGTGCAGGTCCGGCGGCAGGCCCCGCATGCCGTGCGAGCGGAAGCCCGCGCTGCTGGGGTCCCGCTCCAGCAGCATCACCGCGGAGGCGCTGGCCATGGACTCCAGCGCGTCGGCGGTGGCCGTGGCCAGCCGCTCGCGGTCGAGCGTGGTGGCGATGCGCTGGCCCGCCTCCAGCAGCGCGACGTGATGGCGCAGCGACGCGTTCTCCCGCATGAGGTCGCGGGTGGTGAGCGCGCGGCGCAGGGCGTGCTGCAGGGCCTCCGGCGCCACGGGCTTGACCAGGTACTCCGCCGCGCCGCTCTTGATGGCGCGCACCGCGGGGGCCACCTTGTCCAGCGCGGTGATGACCAGCACCTCCACGCCGGGGTAGCGCTCGCGCACGTGGCGGAGCACTTCCATGCCGTCGCCGCCGGGCAGGATGAGGTCTGTCACCACGGCGTCGAACCGATGCGCGGCGAGGGCCGCCTTCGCCTCCGCCACGGTGGGAACGGCGATGACGATGTGTCCTGAGGCCGTGAGGAAGTCGCCGTAGAGGCTGCGGGCGATCTTTTCGTCGTCGACGAGGAGCAGTCGCGCCATGACTGTTCACGGCTTAGCACCAAGCCCCTGAACGCTGCTAGGGTCACCCCCGTGTCGCCTTTTGAAAGCGGACGCCGGCTCTGCCTGCTGGTCGAAGCCGGTGAGACGCGTTACGCCGTGGAGGCCACCTCCGTGATGGAGGTCGCCATGCCGGGCGCCCGCGGCACCAGCCTGCGTGGCGTACTGGAAGTGAAGGACCTCTCCGCGCTGCTCGGCGGAGCCCCCGAGGAAGTCCCGGGCATGGTCGTCGTCCTGGACGTCAGCCCCACGCTCGCGGTGCGGGTCCGCTCGGTCGTGGAGGTGGCGGACGTCGCGCGTGATCCGTTCTTCCTGCTGCCTCCGGGACTCGCGGATTCCCTGGCGCCGTTGAGCCGGGGCGCGGTGCTGCACAAGGACCGGCTGTACCTGGAGCTCATCGTGGAGGCGCTGCCGCACCGGGTGGGTCCGCGGGCGGTGCCGCCGGAGCCGCGGCCCGTGCACTGGGCGGACGCGCCTCCGGAGCGGGCGCTGGTGCTGGAGTCGCAGGGCGTGCTCTTCGGCGTGCCGCTGGGTTGTGTCTCCCAGGTGGTGCCGAAGGGGGTGTCCTTCAGCGTGCTGCCGGTGCAGAGCGGGCCGGTGGCGGGCGTCTACCCGCACGCGCAGGCGCTGTGGCCCATCTGTTCGGTTCCGGCGCTGCTGGGGGCGCCGGCGCGGGTGGAGGACCTGTTCGTCCTCACGGAGCTGGCGGGCCGGACCGTGGGGCTGGCGGCCACCCGGGTGCTCGGTGTGCTGCAGAAATTCAAGCCCGCCGAGCTGATGGGCACGTTCAAGGCGCCGGGGCTGCCGGATCCCGTGATGTTCCTGGACCTGCAGCGCATGTTTTCTTGATCGGCCGAGAGCGCGCCCCCTAAGCTTCTCCGATTGACACAGGGCCGGCAGGCAGGCTTGCTCGCCCGAAATCTCAAACGAATTCAGGGGGGTATGCGCCCCCCGAAGGCCGGAGCCGATGCCCAAGAATCTACTGATCGCCGACGACTCGCTCACCATCCGCAAGGTGATCGGGATGATCTTCGCGACGGAAGACTTCCAGGTGACCGCGGTGGACAACGGGCTGGACGCCATCACCCGCACGCGCGAGCTGCGTCCGGACGTGGTGCTCGCCGACGTGATGATGCCGGGCAAGAGCGGCTACGAGGTCTGCGAGGCGCTCAAGAACGACCCCTCCACCCAGGCCATCCCGGTGCTGCTGCTGGCCGGCACCTTCGAGGCGTTCGACGAGAACCGCGCGAAGGCCGCCCGGGCGGACGACCACATCACCAAGCCCTTCGAGAGCCAGATCCTCCTCGACAAGGTGAAGGCGCTGGTGGGCCAGAAGTCGAACACCATGCCCGCGTCCGCCGCGACGCGCGTGTTCCCCCAGGCCGCCACGCCCACGCAGCCCCCGGCCGCCGCGCAGCCGCCTGCCGCCGCCGCGCCTCCGGGCGCCCGTCCGCCGGGTCCTGGCGCGCCGCCTCCGGGTGCGCGTCCTCCGGGTCCAGGCGTGCCGCCTCCGGGCGCGCGTCCTCCGGGTCCGGGCGTGCCGCCGCCTCCGGGCATGGCGCGTCCGCCTCCGGGCGCCGTTCCGCCGGGTGCGCGTCCTCCCGGTCCTGGCGTGCCGCCTCCTGGCGCCGTCCCGCCGGGTGCGCGTCCTCCCGGTCCTGGCGTGCCGCCGCCGGGCGCGCGTCCTCCGGGTCCGGGCGTGCCGCCGCCTCCGGGCATGGCGCGTCCGCCTCCGGGCGCCGTTCCTCCGGGTGCGCGTCCTCCGGGGCCAGGCGTGCCGCCGCCTCCGGGCATGGCCGCGCGTCCTCCGGGTCCTGGTGCTCCGAACATCCCGGGCGGCTTCCCGCGTCCTCCCGCCGGGGGCACGCCGCTGCCGCCTTCGCACCCGCCCGCGGCGGTTCCGCCCGCGGCCCGCGCACGGGATCCGTTCGGCCTGGGCGCTCCGTCCGCGCCTCCGCCGGCCGCCGTGCAGGCCCGCACGGAGAACCTGCGCATCGAGGACTCGCTGCCCGAGCACACGGAGGAGATCTCCATCGACATCGGCGGTCCCACGCCGACCGCCGCTCCCGCGCGCTCGCGTCCCGCGGATGGCGGCGAGGCGCTGCTGCGCGAGGCCCTGTCGAAGGCCTCCCGCGAGGTCATCGAGAAGATTGCCTGGGAGGTCGTCCCGCAGCTGGCGGAGACCATCATCCGGCAGGAGCTGGAGCGGCTCATCAAGGACCGCGAGACCCAGCACTGATTCGCAGTCCCCCCTGATTCCCCGCCGGCCCCGTCGGGGGCCGGCCGTCTTCAATGACTGACACGACTGAACTGTCCAAGGCCTACGAGCCCTCCGAAGTGGAGGCGCGGTGGTACAACCACTGGCTGGAGCGCGACTACTTCCGCGCCGAGCCCACTTCCGCCAAGCCGCCGTTCAGCATCGTGCTGCCGCCGCCCAACGTCACGGGCAGCCTGCACATCGGCCACGCGCTCACCGCGACCATCCAGGACATCCTCACGCGCTGGAAGCGGATGAGCGGCTTCAACGCGCTCTGGCTGCCGGGCACGGACCACGCGGGCATCGCCACGCAGATGGTGGTGGAGAAGGAGCTCAAGAAGTCCGAGGGCAAGAGCCGCCACGACCTGGGCCGCGAGGCGTTCCTCGAGCGCGTCTGGACGTGGAAGGGCAAGTACGGCGCGCGCATCGGTGAGCAGCACCGCTACCTGGGCGCGTCGCTGGACTGGAGCCGCGAGCGCTTCACCATGGACGAGCAGTCCTCGGCCGCGGTGCGCGAAGTGTTCGTCCGCCTGTATGAAGAGGGCCTGATGTACCGGGCCCAGAAGCTCATCAACTGGTGCCCCTCGTGCCGCACGGCGCTCAGTGACCTGGAGGTCGAGCACGAGGAGAAGAACGGCTCGCTCTGGCACATCCGCTACCCGGTGAAGGACAGCGACCGCACGCTCACCGTGGCGACGACGCGTCCGGAGACGCTGCTGGGCGACACCGCCGTGGCCGTCCACCCGGAGGACCCGCGCTACCTGGGGCTGGTGGGCCGGTCGGTGCGGCTGCCGCTGACGGACCGGGACATCCCCATCATCGCGGACGCCGAGCTCGTGAACATGGAGTTCGGCACCGGCGTGGTGAAGGTCACGCCCGCGCACGACTTCAACGACTACCAGACGGGCCTGCGCCACAAGCTGCCGATGCTGTCCATCCTGGACGAAGCGGCGCGGATGACGAAGGACACCGGCAAGTACGCCGGCCTGGATCGCTTCGAGGCCCGCAAGCAGGTGCTGGCGGACCTGACGGAGCAGGGGCTGCTGGAGAAGGAGGAGCCGCACAAGCTGAGCGTGGGCACCTGCCAGCGCTGCGCCACGGTGGTGGAGCCGCGCCTGTCGCCGCAGTGGTTTATCAAGATCGAACCGCTGGCGAAGCCGGCCATCGAGGCGGTGGAGCAGGGCCGCACGAAGTTCGTCCCCGAGTCCTGGACCAACACGTACTTCCACTGGATGCGCAACATCCACGACTGGTGCGTGAGCCGCCAGCTCTGGTGGGGCCACCAGATTCCCGCCTGGTACTGCGAGGCGTGCAGCCCCGCGGGTGAGGAGCGGTCGCTGGACTCCTCGGCGGTCATCGTGTCGCGCACGACGCCGGAGTCCTGCCCGAAGTGCGGTGGCAAGGACCTGACGCAGGACCCGGACGTGCTGGACACGTGGTTCTCGTCCGCGCTGTGGCCGTTCTCCACGCTGGGCTGGCCGAACCAGACGCCGGAGCTGAAGACCTTCTATCCGACGTCCGTGATGGAGACGGGCCACGACATCATCTTCTTCTGGGTCGCCCGGATGATGATGATGGGCCTGCACTTCATGGGCGATGTGCCCTTCCGCACCGTGTACCTGCACGCGATGGTGCGCGACGAGAAGGGCGAGAAGATGTCCAAGACGAAGGGGAACGTCATCGATCCCCTGGACGTCATCCTCGGCGCCAAGGTGGACGCGCTCCAGCCGTCGCTGCGCAACCGCTTCCCGCAGGGCATGCCCGCGTTCGGCGCGGACGCGCTGCGCTTCACGCTCGCGTCGCTCACGCAGCAGGGCCGCGACATCAAGCTGTCGATGGACCGCCTGGGTGGCTACAAGGCGTTCTGCAACAAGCTGTGGAACGCCAGCCGCTTCGCCCTGATGAACATGGGCGACTTCAGCCTGGACGCGACCCCGTTGGAGGGCCGCACGCTGACGCTGGCGGACCGGTGGATCCTCTCCCGCCTGCAGAAGGCGACCGAGGAGACGCGCGCGTCGCTGGAGGTGTTCGGCTTCGCGGAAGCCGCCTCCACGCTGTACCAGTTCCTGTGGGCGGAGTTCTGCGACTGGTACATCGAGCTGGCGAAGGGCTCGCTGTACGGCGAGGACGCGCAGGCGAAGGACACCACGCGCGCGGTGCTGGTGTACTGCCTGGATCGCATCCTGCGGCTGATGCACCCGTTCATGCCGTTCATCACCGAGGAGATCTGGCAGAAGCTGCCGATGTCCCGGCCCACGGAGAGCATCTGCATCGCGGCGTACCCGGAGCCGGACGCGGCGCGCGTGGATGCGTCCGCGGAGGCGGAGATGGCGCCGGTCATCGCGGCCATCGAGGGCCTGCGCACGCTGCGCGGTGAGAGCAACCTGCCGCCGTCCGCCAAGGTGAAGGCGGTGGTGCAGAGCCCGGACGCCACGACGCGCGAGCTGTTGGAGCGCTGGCGTGCGTACCTGATGCCGCTGGCTGGCCTGTCGGAGGTGCACGTGGGCCCGCCGGGCGCGAAGCCCCCGCAGGCGGCGGCGTTCGTCAGCGGAAACCTGGAGATCTACGTCCCGCTGGCGGGCCTCGTGGATCTGGACGCGGAGCGCGACCGCCTGAAGAAGGAGATCGCCCGCGCCGAGCAGGAACTCACCAGTGTGCAGCGCAAGCTGGACAATCCGAGCTTCGTGGCCCGTGCTCCGCCGGACGTGGTGGCGAAGGACCAGGCCCGGGTGGCGGAGCTCCAGGAGCGCACGGTCAAGCTGCAGGATCACCTCCAGCGCATCGCCCCGGAGCCCCCCATGTCCGAGTCCGAGACGCCGTCGCCGTTACCGGGAAGCACCGAGTCCGAATCCTCCTCGCTCGAAGCCTCCGAGAGCGCCCATGTGAAGGTGGCCACCGAGCCCAAGGCGTCGAAGGACGACGTCAACCTGGGCCAGGAGCTGAAGGGCGAGATGGAGGCGGAGGCCGCCGGGGAAGCCCCCAAGGCCGCCGACCCCGTGGTGGAGGACGCGCTCAACAAGCTGCGCGAGGGCACCAAGGAAGGGCTGTCCGCCGCGGATCACCACGACCTGGGCGTCGCGTACATGAGCATGGGCCTCGTGGACGACGCGATGCGCGAGTTCGACCGGGCCAAGGAGGGTGGCGACACCCGCGAGGCGCCGGCGGCGTCCGTGAAGAAGGCCGCCTCGGCACGGAAGGCTCCGGCGGCGAAGGCTCCGGTGGCGAAGGCTCCGGCGACGAAGGCCGCGGGCAAGAAGGCCCCCGCGAAGAAGGCGGCGGGCAAGAAGCCAGCGGCGAAGAAGGCCCCCGTGAAGAAGGCGGCGGGCAAGAAGGCCGCAGCGAAGAAGAGCACCCGGGGCAAGCCGGCCGCGAAGAAGGCGGCGGGCAAGAAGAGCGCCGCGAAGAAGGGGAGCGCCCGCAAGGCGCCGGCCCGGAAGACCTCCGCGAAGAAGGCGGCGGGGAAGAAGTCCGCGGCGAAGAAGCCCGCGGCGAAGAAGACCACCCGGGGCAAACCGGCGGCCCGCAAGGCCCGTCGGTAGGAGGCGGAAGTGCAGCAGGATTATCTCGATCGGCTCATCGCGTTGTCCCTCGACGAAGACCTGGGCGCGGCGGGGGACGTCACCTCGCTGGCGGTGGTCCCAGCCGACGCGGAGGGAAGCGGCGAGCTGGTCGCGAAGGAGCAGATGATGATCGCGGGCCTGGACGCCTTCGTCCGTGTCTTCCACATGGTGGACGCGGAGGTGGAGGTGGAGGTCCTCAAGCGCGACGGTGACGAAATCAAACCGAAGGTGGTCGCCGCGCGCGTCCACGGCAAGCTGCGCGCGCTGCTCGCCGCGGAGCGCACCGCGCTCAACCTGGTGCAGCGAGCGGCCGGCATCGCGACGCTGGCGCAGCAGGCGATGACGTCGGTGCGGGGCTCGAAGCTGCGGGTGCTCGACACGCGCAAGACGCCCCCGGGCATGCGGGGCCTTGCCAAGCACGCGGTGCGCATGGGCGGAGCGTCCAACCACCGCTTCGGCCTCTTCGACGGCATCCTCATCAAGGACAACCACATCGCGGCCGTGGGTGGGGACATCACCGAAGCGGTGCGCCGCGCGAAGTTGAACGGCCCCCGGCTCGTGAAGATCGAGGTGGAGGTCAC
This sequence comes from Corallococcus llansteffanensis, assembly GCF_003612055.1. Taxonomy (GTDB): domain Bacteria; phylum Myxococcota; class Myxococcia; order Myxococcales; family Myxococcaceae; genus Corallococcus; species Corallococcus llansteffanensis. The sequence goes on along the minus strand of NZ_RAWB01000017.1, from coordinate 12,685 downwards.
CAACTTCAAGCAGCTCGCGGAGGCCATCGCGGCCGGCGCGGACGTCGTCATGTTGGACAACATGGACGACGCGCAGATCCGTGAAGCCGTGAAGCTGACGGCCGGCCGTGTGCCCATCGAAGTCTCCGGTGGCGTCACGCTGGACCGGCTGCCCCGCTTGGCGAAGCTGGGCGTGGACTTCGTGTCCATGGGCGCGCTGACGCACTCGGCGCGGGCCATGGACCTGTCGCTGGAGATCCAGACGACGAAGAAGTCCACGCGCAAGTCACGCCCGGCGGCGCCGCAGGGCTGACGCGGTCCTCAGTTCTTGTTGAGAAGATGGGCAGGCCGGGTCGGTGAAGGCTGACTCGACCTGCCCATTGACGTTGCCAGGCATGCCTTGGGAATGAGCTGCTTCAAGACGCACTCACTCGCTCGGAGGACGTCAGCTGCCATGGCAATTCATTTGGACGTTCTCACGGAAAAGGCGCGCATCGTGACGCGCGCTGCTTTAGCGCGTTACCCCTCGATTCCAGAGCGGCTTCGAAAGGAGTTGGTACTGGGGACCTACTTCGAGGGAACCGACCGTGTGTTTGAACTCTATTGCGCGGGAGACAGGCCGCAGGATGCGATTGTCCTCACGCGTGTCACGGTCAGTGCCGTCACTGGCGAAGTGGGGCCGGTCGAAGTCCTTTCGGAACACTGGTGTGGCAGTGCTGAAGAGGGGTGAGACAATTCCACTTCTCTGGGCACTCACCGCGCACCGGTGAGTGCCTCCGCACGCGGCTTACCTTCCGCCGACGCCGGCATTCCCATCTCCAGCAGCGCGGACAGCGTGGGCGCCACGTCCACCGGATCAATCTCCTGGAGGTACAGGCCCGGCTTCACGCCCCTCCCTGCGAACACCACCGGCACCTGCACGTCGTAGGAGTACGGCGTGCCGTGGTTCGTTCCGCGCGGGTAGTCGCTCACGACGTGGAACGGCTTCGCCATGAAGAGCACGTCCCCGCTGCGCCCCGGGTAGTAGCCACGCCGCATGGGCGCCACCAGCCCCCCGATGTCCGGGGCCGTGTCCAGGTCGTCCTTCGCCACCGCCATCACCGCGAAGGGCTGCTTCGCGAGCCACGCCGCCGCAGCTCTGCGCACCGCCGCGCCGTCCACCTGGCCTGACTCCAGCGCCTTGCCGCCCAGGTACACGTCCAGCTCCAGCAGCTTCACCGTCACGTCGATGCCGAACTTCGCGCGCAGCTCCTGGGCCAGCCCCTTCGCCGCCTCGACCGGGTTGAGGCGCGCCCCGGGCAGGCCCGCCTCCACCCAGGACTCCGGAATCTCCGCGCCCCCGTGGTCCGCCGACAGCGCGATGACCAGGTTCGCCTTTCCGCCCGCCGCCCGCTCGGCGGCGGTGATGAGCTCCCCCATCGCCTGGTCCAACCGCAGCAGTGTGTCCTGCATCTCCCACGAGGACGGCCCGAACGCGTGGAACACCGCGTCCGTGCCGCTGAAGCTCACCGCGAGGACGTCCGGGACGTCGTCCCGGCCCAGCGCCTCACCCTCCAGCGCCGCCTTCGCCGCCTGCACCAGCAGGTCATGCGACCGGGGCGACACCGCGAAGACCCGATAGGACGCGGGCCCCGGCTCCTTGACCCCGCCGCTCAGCGCGTGGGGAAACACCCGGCCCATGCCGTAGGGATCCGGAGGCTCCGTGGCGGGGTCGTCCTGGCCCACGTACTCGGCGCGCGGACGCAGCAACTCCCACGCCTTGCCGAACCCCGCGTCCGCGACCTTGCGCGCGTTGAACGCCTGCATCCACGCAGGCACCGCCTTCGCGTACCAGGTGCTCGTCACCATCTTCCCCGTCGCCTCGTCGAACCACCACGCCTGCCCGGTCCGTCCGGCCAGCGGAATGGCCGCGCGCGCCTTGAACGACAGCGCCACCACCTTGCCCCTTCCTTGCGTGGACCCGCGAAGCCGGTCCGCCAGCGTCTCCGCCATCAGGTTCGCCGGGCTGGTGTCCGACGTGGGGGCCGTGGCCCCGTCCAGCACCGGATGCGTCGGGTCCACGTAGACCTGCGTGCTCTGGCCTGTGGCGCGGTCCAGGACGTCGTTGTCCACGATGCCGTGGCGCCAGGGGTTCGCGCCGGTGGCCAGCGTGGCATGACCCGGTGCGGTACGGGCCTCCGCGTAGGCATACCGGGCGTAGGGGTAGTAGGCCCCTGTGTTGAGCAATTGCCCCAGACCGCCAGTGAGACGCGGGCGGTTGCGCAGGAGCAGGTCGCTGCCCAGCGCGTCCACGCTGATGAACAACGTGAGCTTCGGGGCCCTGGCCGAAGCGGGCAGGGCAAGCAGGACGAGCAGGGCGGCGAGGACACGCGACATGGCGGGCAGCCTCCCTGGCCGGATGGTCAGAAGCAACCAACATGCGTCCCCGCCGCTTGGACGCGCCACCCCGCCCTGATATGGGCGGCCCAATGGTCGAGGCACGGCTGCGCGTCATCTACGGCGACACGGATCAGATGGGGGTCGTCTACTACGCGAACTACTTCCGCTACTTCGAGTTCGCCCGCAGCGAGTTCTTCCGGGGCCACGGCGGCAGCTACCGCGAACTGGAGAGCACCGGCCTGCTCCTGCCCGTGGTGGAGGCGAGCGCGCGCTACAAGGCCTCCGCGCGCTATGACGACCTGCTCGTCATCCGCACCACGCTCAGCGAGTTGCGCCGTGCGTCACTCGTGTTCACCTACGAGTTGCTCCGCGACGGCCCTTCCCCCACGCTCCTGTGCACCGGCCGCACGATGCACGCCTGCGTGGGGCGCGACGGCAAGCCCCAGCGCATGCCCGAAGCCCTCGCCCGCCTGAAGGCCCTGGACGTCTGACCCTTTCTTCTCCATCCCGAATTCCCGAACGAGGAGCACCCCACAATGGATCGCAACCTGGCAATGGAGGTCGTGCGCGTCACCGAGATGGCGGCCATCGCCTCCGCCCGGCTCATGGGCCGCGGCAACAAGAACGAGTCGGATCAGGTCGCCGTGGACGCGATGCGCCGCGCCTTCGACGCGCTGAACATCGACGGCACCGTCGTCATCGGTGAGGGCGAGCGCGACGAGGCGCCCATGCTCTACATCGGCGAGCGCGTGGGCCGCCGCGAGCCCGGCGCCCCCGAGGTCGACATTGCCCTGGACCCCCTGGAGGGCACCAACCTGTGTGCCTACGGCCGCCCGGGCTCCATCTCCGTCGTGGCCATGTCCAGCCACGGCGGCCTGCTCAACGCGCCCGACACGTACATGGAGAAGCTCGCCGTGGGGCCGCGCGCGAAGGGCGCCATCGACCTCACCAAGTCCCCCACGGAGAACCTGCGCGCCATCGCCGAGCGCATGAAGGTCTACGTGGAGGACCTCACCGTGATGACGCTCGACCGTGAGCGCCACGCCGACCTCATCAAGGAGGTCCGCGCCGCGGGCGCCCGCGTGCGGCTCATCGAGGACGGGGACGTGGCGGGCGCCATCGCCACCTGCTTCGAGGGCACCGGCGTGGACGTGCTGATGGGCATCGGCGGCGCGCCCGAGGGCGTCATCGCCGCGGCCGCCATCCGCGCCACCGGCGGGGACATGCAGGGCCGGCTCGTGCCGCGCAACCAGGGCGAGATCGAGCGCGCGAAGAAGATGGGCATCACCGACATCCACAAGATCTACTCCGCCGAGGAGCTGGCCCGGGGCGAGGTGATGTTCGCCGCCACGGGCGTCACCACCGGCGACTTCCTCAAGGGCGTGCGCTTCTTCGGCGGCGGCTGTGAGACGCACTCCGTCGTCATGCGCAGCAAGACGGGCACCGTCCGCTTCATCCAGTCCGTGCACAAGTTCGACAAGAAGCCCGGCTACGCGCTGTAGCCTGCACCCTCACCCGGAGACACCGTCATGGCCGGCGCCACGCGCACCATCACCATCAATGCCCCGATCGAGAAGGTCTTCGACGTCATCACCGACTACGACCGCTACGCGGAGTTCCTGTCGGAGGTGAAGAAGGTCTCCACCTCCCAGCGGCAGGGGAACACCGTCCAGGTCCACTACGAGGTCGATGTGGTGAAGACCATCCGCTACACCATCAAGGTCACCGAGGAGCGCCCCAAGCGCATGTCCTGGACCTTCGTGAACGGCGAGGTCATGAAGGACAACAAGGGCAGCTGGACCCTGGAGCCCGACGGCGAGGGCAAGACGCGCGCGACCTACAACGTGGAGATGGCCCTGGGAATGCTGGTCCCCAAGGCCATCGTCAACGGCCTCGTGGACAACCAGCTCCCCAAGATGCTGGAGGCGTTCAAGCGCCGCGCTGAATCCCGCTGAAGTCCCGTCAGCCCTGACGGCTTGCGTCAAAGTCCGCCTGCTTGTCTGTTCCGGTGCACGACCTTCGTCGTGCAAGGAGCAGGTGGGCAGGCGGGCGCTTTTCGGCTGGAGCCGTGCCGCGCGCGGGACCGGGAAGCACTTGAGACGGGTTGAGTTGCGGCGCGGCGCGAGCGCATTAGGATCAGACGGTTTTTGAACGTCCGGACTGTCCCCCATGACATCCGTGCCACGGTTGCCCTGGCCGGGATGTCGGGAGGTGGACGAGCAGCCAGTCGGAACGGCTGCGACGCCCCCAGAAAGAACCGGGGGTTCTTAATTTGCATCAAAGGGAAGTGGAAGTGGTAAGGGGGCGGGACGGCGGGCGTACATCGGGGTACGTAGGCTGAGGGAGAAACCGAACCCATGCTCGACGCGTTCATCATCGAAGAAATCAAGCGCCGCGAGCGGCTTCGCCGCGAGGATTACGAGCGGCCGGTGGTGGAACTTCCACTGCCCGTTCCCGATGACCGTCCCCACCGGAGGACGGACATGGAGGAAGAGAAGCCGTCGCGGGGCGTCGTCGTCATCGACCTCTGCGTCTGACGACCCACACTTCCGTGGCCCCACGGCCACGGTGACTCCAGGAGCCCGCGGTCGGGCCATCCCTCACCGGATGGCCTTCCGCGGGCTTCGCACTTGCGGGCCTCCCACCGCGCGCCCTCCTACCCGGGCGCCAACAACAACAGGTGACGGGGGTGGTAGACTTCCCACATCACCGTTCCTTTTTGCAGGGGATTGGCCGGCTGGAGGGCGAGCAGCACCTTCTCGCGCCACTCCTCGGGCAGGGCGCCCTCGCCGTGGAAGGCACCCAGGAGCGCCCCGGTGACGGCGCCGTGGACCTCCGTGTCGCCGCCCCGGTGGACGACGTCGAGGAGCCCGCCCTCCAGCGTGCCCACGTGGAGCAGCTCCCAGAAGGCGAGCCGGAAGGCCGCGCGCACCGCGTTGTTGCCCGGGCGGTGCATGTGCAGCTCCGGGCCGTAGAGCTGAGGGTCGTCCTGCGCGGCCAGGGCCAGGTCCTCGCGCAGGACGGTGGAGGCGCGGGTGATCTCCTGGACGAAGTCCTTCTCCAGCCGCGCGAGGGCGGCGCCGGCCAGGGAGATGCCGACCTCCGCGGCGGGCAGCAGGTCGGCGGCCTTGAGGTTGGGACCCCCGGTGATGGCCTTGGCGATGGCGGCGCACAGGCCCGCGCTGGCCAACTGGCAGCGGGGATCGAAGTGGGTGAGGGCGGTGTCCTCCATCGTCGCCTGGGCCAGCGCGAAGGGGTCCTTCGCCAGCAGGATGGCCAGGGGCACCGCGCGCGGCAGGGCGCCGGCGTTCGCCACGCGACGGAAGCCCTTCTGCCAGACGCGCTTGCCGGCCTCCTTCACGGCGGTCGCGAAGCCTGTGTCGCACTCCTCCAGGACCTCCTTCATGGGGTCGCTGACGGCGAAGGCGTGGGACTGCCAGGCCCGGTAGCGGCGCAGCGCGTCCGCCGCGTCATAGCGCTTCAGGTCGCGCAGGCTGAGCGTCAGCGCCACGGCGAGCTGGGTGGGCTCCGTCACCTGTCCCTTGCGCAGGCCGTGCGGGCCTCCGCCGACGATGCCCTGGTAGGGCCCTTCCGCGAGCTGCGGGAAGGCCGGGGCATAGAAGGGGCGGCCGGCCGTGGGCACGGCCAGGGCGTTGCCGGCGGCGAGGCCCAGCAGGGCGCCCCGGGCGCGCTGGCCGGGGAGCGGGTCCGGGCCCGTGGCGCGGCGTCGGGGAGGAGGAGGCATTCGACGGTTGGACACTGTAGCAAACCCGGATGCGAGCAGGCTTGCCCGTTCCGGCCGTGCCTCGTAGAACCGGCGCCCTATGACCGAGATCGCTCAAATCCTGGCGCGTGAAGTGCTCGACTCCCGTGGCAACCCGACCGTGGAGGCCGAGGTCCTCCTCGTGGGCGGTTCGCGAGGCCGTGCGACGGTGCCCTCCGGCGCCTCCACCGGCGAGCACGAGGCGCACGAGCTGCGGGACGGGGACAAGCAGCGCTACCTGGGCAAGGGCGTGCTGAAGGCCGTGGACCACGTGCGCGACACGATTGGCCCCGCGCTCGTGGGCATGGACGCCGTGGACCAGGTGGGCCTGGACGCGCGCATGGTGGAGCTGGACGGCACGCCCACCAAGGCGAAGCTGGGCGCCAACTCCATCCTCGCCGTCTCCATGGCCGCCGCGCGCGCCGCGGCGGACGCGCACGGCCTGCCGCTGTACCGCTACGTGGGCGGCCTCCAGGCGCGCACGCTGCCCGTGCCGCTGATGAACATCCTCAACGGCGGCGCGCACGCGGACACGCGCGTGGACGTGCAGGAGTTCATGGTGGTGCCCGCCGGCGCGAAGAGCTTCGCGGAGGGCCTGCGCTGGGGCGCGGAGGTGTTCCATGCGCTCAAGAAGATCCTCAAGGGCCGCAAGCTGGCCACGGGCGTGGGCGACGAGGGCGGCTATGCCCCGGACCTGCCGGCCAACGAGGAGGCGCTCAAGCTCATCATGGAGGCCATTGGCGCCGCGGGCTTCAAGGCGGGCGAGCAGCTCTTCCTGGCGCTGGACGTGGCCGCGAGCGAGTTCTTCGACAAGGGCTCCAAGAAGTACAAGCTCAAGGGCGAGGGCAAGGAGTACGACTCGCAGGGCCTGCTGGAGTACTACCGGGGCCTCGCGGAGAAGTACCCCATCATCTCCATCGAGGACGGGATGGCGGAGGATGACTGGGAGGGCTGGAAGAAGCTCACCGACGCCCTGGGCAACCAGGTGCAGCTCGTGGGCGACGACCTCTTCGTCACCAACGTGGAGCGGCTGGGCAAGGGCATCCAGACGGGCACGGCGAACTCCATCCTGGTGAAGGTGAACCAGATTGGCACGCTGACGGAGACGTTCGACGCCGTGCGCATGGCGCACAAGGCGGGCTACACGTCCATCATGAGCCACCGCTCCGGCGAGTCCGAGGACACCACCATCGCGGACCTCGCGGTGGGCCTGGACTGCGGGCAGATCAAGACGGGCTCCGCGTCGCGCTCGGACCGCGTGGCCAAGTACAACCAGCTGCTGCGCATCGAGGAAGAGCTCGGCGCGGGCGCGCGTTACGCGGGCATGTCCGCCTTCCGCACGTTCAAGAAGAAGTGACCGTGAGTACCCCTCGCCCCCGCATCCTCGTCTCCAACGACGACGGCTACTTCTCCGAAGGGCTGCAGACGCTCGTGGAGGCGGTCAGCCCCCTGGGCGAGGTGTGGGTGGTGGCGCCCGACCGCGAGCAGAGCGCCGCCTCCCACTCCATCAGCCTGCACCGGCCGCTGCGCATCAAGGAGGTGCGTGAGCGGTGGTTCTCCGTCGACGGCACCCCCACGGATTGCTCGTATCTGGCGGTGAACCACTTGCTGAAGGACAATCGTCCCCAGCTCATGGTCTCCGGCATCAATCACGGCGCGAACCTCGCGGACGACGTCATGTACTCCGGGACGGTGGCGGCGGCCATGGAGGCCGCCTTCCTGGGCATTCCCGCCATCGCGTTCAGCCTGGTGTCGCGGGGGCCGTTCGACTTCAAGCCGGCGGGCCGCTTCGCGCGCTCGCTGGTGGCGGAGGCGCTGGCGCGGCCCCTGCCGCCCCGGATGCTCCTCAACGTGAACATCCCCGGGGGCGTGGAGCCGGACGGCTACGTCATCACCACGCAGGGCCGTCACTCCTACGGCAACAACGTCGTGGAGAAGGAAGACCCGCGCGGCCGCAAGTACTACTGGATTGGCGGCACCGAGTACGCGCACCAGGACATCCCGGGCAGTGACTGCAACGCGGTTCTCGACGAGAAGCGCGTGTCTGTCACGCCGCTGCACTTCGAGATGACCGACCATGTCCGCATCCCCGAGCTGTCGGGTTGGAGCCTGAAGGGCTTCACCCGGCACGAGTCGGGCGGTGCCTGAGGTTGGAGACGCGAGGCTCCAGCCGAGCGGGAAGGGCGCTCTGGGTGTTGCTCGCGGCCGTGCTGATGGGCGGCTGCGCGAGCACCCGGTCGACCTCCTCCTCCGGGCTGGAGACCGCGGGCGCCCTGCCCGAGCCGAAGGGTGAGGGCAAGCCGCTCTCGTTCGCGCTGCGGCCCACGCACGAGGAGCCGGAGCTGGTGGCGGTGCGCCACCGCGTGGCCGCGGGCGAGACGATGTACCGCATCGCCAAGACGTACGGCATCACGGTGGAGGAGCTGGGCGCGGCCAATGGCATCAAGGATCCGCGTGAACTCTCCGTGGGCCTGGAGCTGCTCATTCCCGGCGGCGAGCGGCCGCGCTACGGGGACCCGGGGCCGCTGTCCGACGAGGAGCCGGAGCTGGTGTTGACGAAGCCGGGGCAGGCGCCCGTGTCCACGCCGCGCCGCTCGGTGCCGGTGGTGGGGCGCCGCGAGGAGCCGCCCCGGGCGCGGGTGGTGTCGGGGCGTCCGGGCACGCCGTCGCGTCCGAAGCTCGCGACGCAGGGGTTGCTCGACTGGCCGCTGCGCGGCGTGCTGTATGGCCGCTTCGGCAAGAAGGGCCGCGAGCCGCACGACGGCATCGACCTGGCGGCGCCCGCGGGCACGCCCATCAAGACGGCGCAGGAGGGCACGGTCCTCTACGCGGGCGAGCAGAAGGGCTACGGACTCATCGTCATCGTGGAGCACTCGTCCACGCTCATCACCCTGTACGCGCACAACCGCGACCTGCGCGTGCGCACGGGGCAGAAGGTGCGCCGCGAGCAGGTCATCGCCACGGTGGGCGAGTCCGGCCGCACGTCCGGCCCGCACGTGCACTTCGAGGTGCGCGTGGACGGCAAGCCGGTGGATCCGCTCGAGTACCTGGGCGTGATGCCGCCGGCTTAAGGCGCTTCTGGTGTCGCCCGGGGTGGGTAGCCTCCGGCGTGGCGGGCGCGCTCGCGCACCAGGGCGAGGATGCTCTCTGCGGTGGGCATGGGCCTGCCGACGAGGTGGCCCAGCTCCACGACGGCGCCCAGCAGCGCGTCGATCTCCATCGGGCGGCCGCGCTCCAGGTCCTGGAGCATGGACGTCTTGTGCGCGCCCACTTCGGAGGCGCCCCGGATGCGCTGGTCCACGTCGATGAGGAAGCGGGTGCCAAGGGCCTCCGCCACGGCCTGGGCCTCCACCATCATCGCGCGGGCCACGGCGCGCAGGTCCGGCTGGCGGGAGAGGACGTCGAGCGTCGCGCCGGTGAGCACGGACAGCGGGTTGAAGGCGAGGTTGCCCCAGAGCTTCACCCAGATCTCATCGCGGATGCGCGGGCGCACGGGCGACTTCAGGCCCGCCTTCATCATGAGCTGTGAGAGGGCGAGGACGCGCGGGCTCTTGCTGCCGTCCGGTTCGCCCAGCGTCACGCGGTCGTTGTACGTGTGGATGATGACGCCGGGCGAGACGACCTCCGCGGCCGGGTACACCACGGTGGCGATGACGCGCTCCGGGGGCAGGGTGCGCAGGAGCAGGCCGCCGGGATCCACGCTCTCGATGTGGCGGCCCGCGTAGGGGCCTTCGAGCCCGTGGAAGTACCAGTAGGGCACGCCGTTGATGCCGGTGACGAGCGCCGTCTCCGGGCCCAGCAGCTGGGCAATCTGTGGCGCGGCGGCGGGCAGGGCGTGCGCCTTGAGCGTGAGGAACACGTAGTCCTGCGGCCCCGCGTCGTCGGGCGAGTCGGTGCAGTGCGGGCGCACGGTGACCGTCTCGCCACCGCTCGTGAGGGTGACGCCGTTGGCGCGCATCGCGTCCAGGTGGGCTCCGCGCGCGATGAAGGTCACGTCCGCGCCGGCCTGGAGCAGCTTGACGCCGAGGAAGCCGCCGATGGCGCCCGCGCCGAAGATGGCGATCCTCATGACGTGAGCCCCAGCCGCTCCGCGAGCCCGATGCGCTGCACCTTGCCAGTGGGGCCCTTGGGCAGCTCGGTGAGGATGACGATGCGGCGGGGCACCTTGAAGTCGGCCACGCGCGACGCCATGAAGTCGCGCAGCTCGCGCTCGGTGGCACCCACGCCCTCGCGCAGCACGACGGCGGCGGCCACGTCCTCGCCGAGCTTCGGGTGGGGCAGGGCGAACGTGACGGCCTGCTGCACGGCGGGATGATCCAACAGCACGGTGTCCACCTCCAGCGGGCTCACCTTCTCCCCGCCGCGATTGATCAGCTCCTTGAGCCTGCCGGTGAGTCGCAGGTAGCCATCCGTGTCGAGCGTGCCCTGGTCGCCCGTGCGAAACCATCCGTGGGTGAAGGCGCGCGCGTTGGCCTCGGGGTTGTTCACGTAGCCGGACATGACGTTGGGCCCCCGGATGACGACCTCTCCGAGCGCTCCGGGAGGCAGCAGCGCGCCGGCCTCGTCCATGATGGCGACCTCGGGCCCGGCGGCGATCCCCACCGCGCCCGCGTACCGGGGACGCGGGGGAAGCGGGCTGGAGGCCATCTGGTGCGCGGCCTCGGTCATGCCGTAGCTCTCGATGACGGGCACGCCGAAGACGCGCTCCAACTCCTCCATCACCTGTGGCGGCAGGGACGCGGACGATGAACGGATGAAGCGCAGGCGGTGGGTCGTCAGGCGCTCCGCGTTGCGGCGGGCGCGCTCCACCAGCGCCTGGTGCATGGTGGGGACGGCCGTGTACCAGGAGGGGCGGGCCTCCTCGAACCAGGAGAAGAAGCGCAGCGCGTTGAAGCCCGGCGTGCACACCACGCGGCTGCCCGCGCCCAGGCTGGACAGCACCGCGGCCACGAGCCCGTGGATGTGGAACAGCGGCATGATGTTGAGGCACGTGTCCGAAGGCCCCAGCGCCAGGTGCGCGCCGATGTGCCGCGCGGAGGCGGTGAGGTTCGCGTGCGTCAGAGGGACGAGCTTCGGCCGCGCCGTCGTGCCCGACGTGTGCAGCACCAGCGCCACGTCACTTCCGGTGGTCTCCTCCTCACGACGCGGCGGGTTCGTCCGAGGCAGGTCGGACTTGAGGGTGAAGTGTCCGGCCGGCCCGTCAGCGGAAGAGCTCAACTCGATGAGGGGGAGGTTCCGTTCGCGTGCGACCTCGCGGGCCGGGCCTTCCTGACCTTCGAGCACGACGAGGGCGCGGGCCTGGAGGTCGTCCAGGTAGAAGGCGAACTCGTCCGCGCGGTACGCGGGATTGAGCGGCGCGGTGGTGGCGGTGCTGGCGACGGTGAGGAACGCGGCGGCCATCTCCGGTCCATTGGGCAGCACCAGCGCGATGCGGTCCCCCGCGCCCAGTCCCCAGGCATGCAGGCTGGCGCGGGTCTGCGCGATGAGCGCTCTCAGCGCACCGTACGTGAGGCCCGGCCGTCCGGGGGCGCCGAGCGCCACGTCGTCCGCGCGTCCGTGCATCAACAGCGCCTCGAGGGTGGCGGGCTGCGCCATGTCGCGACTCCGGGTCAGGTGGGTGTTCTTCCCGATACGGCTCCGGCTCCTCCCGTGCAACCGCTTCGTTCACGGCGGGGCTGGGGGGCGTGGGTTTGCTATATCGCTGCCTGGAGGATTCACCATGTCGCGAAAAGTGGCGCTCATCACCGGCGCGTCGGCGGGACTCGGAGAGCAGTTCGCGGAGCTGTTCACGCGGGACGGGCACGACGTCATCCTCGTGGCGCGCAACGTGGCGAAGCTGGAGGTCCTGGCCTCGCGGCTGGAGCAGGCGCATGGCGTGAAGGCGCACGTGATGCCGGCGGACCTGGGTGACCCGTCCGCTCCCGAGCGCCTCTTCGCGCAGGTCCAGGCGCAGGGGCTCGCGGTGGACTTCCTCGTGAACAACGCGGGGTTTGGTTCCTCGGGGCCGTTCGTCGAGCAGGCCCTGGCGCGCGAGGTGGAGATGGTGGAGGTCAACTGCACCGCGCTCCTGAAGCTGACGCACCTGTTCGTGCAGCCCATGCGCGAGCGGAAGCAGGGGCGCATCCTCAACATCGCGTCCACGGCGGGCTTCCTGCCGGGGCCCTACATGGCGACGTACTACGCGACGAAGGCGTTCGTGCTGTCGCTCTCGGAGGCGCTTTCGTTCGAGCTGAAGGACTCGGGCGTGACCGTGACGTGTCACTGCCCGGGGGCCACGCACACGGAGTTCACCGCGCGCGCGGGCAACTCGGAGACGCGGCTCTTCAAACGCTCGGGCGTGGCGAAGGCCCCGGACGTGGCGGCGCATGCCTATGCGGCGATGATGAAGGGGCAGGTGCTCTCCATTCACGGCGCCCTCAACTGGCTGTCTGCCTTCTCCCTCCGGTTCAGCCCCCGTGCCGCGGCGCGTTCCGTCACGGCGAAGCTGAACCAGCAGGCCTGAGCGAGCAGGGAGGCGGGCCTGGGGCGGGGAAACCCCTGGCCCCGCGCCAGGGGGGGCCTGGG
>NZ_RAWB01000179.1 GCF_003612055.1 Corallococcus llansteffanensis | reverse complement strand
CGCGACGGGCAGGCACACGCGGAAGATGCTGCCCTGGCCGGGGGCGCTCTCCATCGTCAGCGTCCCGCCCAGCGAGGTGACGATGCCGTGGCACACCGCGAGCCCCAGGCCCGTGCCCACGCCCAGCGGCTTGGTGGTGAAGAAGGGGTCGAAGATGCGCTCGCGGTGCTCGGGCGCGATGCCGCAGCCGGTGTCGCGCACCTCCACCAGCACGTGGCCGGGCTCTCCGGGGCGGGCCACCACGCGCACCTCGTTGCCCTCCGCGTTGCCCGGCGGGATGGACTGCGCCGCGTTGAGCAGCAGGTTCAGGAACACCTGGCCCAGCCTGGAGCCGTTGCCCTGCACCGGCGGCACGCCGTCGCACTCCACCACCAGACGCGCCCGGTGCCGCAGCTCGTGCATGGCCATCTTCGCCGCCGTGCGCACCACCGAGGCCAGCTCCGCGGGGCCGCTGCCCACGTCCTCCGCGCGCGACAGCGTCTGCAGGTCGCGCACGATGAGCCGGATGCGCTCCGCGCCGTCGCGCGTCTCCGCCAGCGCCTCCAATATCTCCTGCCGGTCCTGCTCCGACAGCCGCTCCTTCTGCTGCAGCTCCTGGTGGATGTACTCCAGGTTGCTCAGGATGAAGGCCAGCGGGTTGTTGATTTCATGGCCCACGCCCGCCGCGATGCGCCCCAGGGCGATGAGCCGGTCGGCGAAGAGCAACTGGGCCTGCGTGGCGTGCAGCTGCTCCAGGCTGCTGGACAGCTTCGCGTTGGCCGACTCCAGCGCCGCGGTCCGCTCGCGCACCGTCTCTTCCAGCAGGAGGTTGTCCGCGTGGGGCGTGCCCCGTCCGGAGCGCAGGCCGCCATGGATGCCGGAGCCGGGCCCGCTGTCGAGCCCGGAGAACGCCTGGCGCAGCATGCCCCGCCGTCGCGTCAGCGCCGTCAACCGCTCGACTTTCGCTCGTAACGTCATCGCGGCCCGCTCCAACACCCGCGCCCGGCACCGCTCCTCGTGGCGGTGGCGCGAAGGGCATCCAACACCGCTCACTCTCGCCGGGCAAGGTGCGCGGAGTCGCGCCGCTGTTGATTCGACAACGCTGGGGCGCGGGGTGGGGGACGCCGCACGCCCGGATGCTCGGGCACGGGCCCCTGGGAGGAGGCCGTGCGTGCCCGGTGCCTGGGGGAGGGCTTCAGGGAATCATCAGCCGCAGGTGCCGCAGTCCGCCTTGCAGCTGTCCGCGGTGAGGCCGGTGCCGCAGTGCTCGGTGAACTGGCAGGTGCCGTCGCCGCAGCGGTACAGCTCCTGGGGCTGCACGCGCGTGGTGAGGGCCGGGTACGTCTTCCCGTTGTACGTGCACTGCGTGAAGTAGGGCTGGCTGGGGTCGGTCTTGGTGCAGAACTGCGCGCAGCTGCCCACGTTGGTGATGGGCGCGCAGGTGTCCCCCTTCAGCGTCAGGCCGCAGGCGCGCGTCGTGCTCTCCGCCGAGGAGAAGTCGCGATCCCGCGCGGCGAAGAGGCCGTCCGTCGTGAAGAGGTTGCCGAAGAAGCACGCCTCACGCTCGCTGAACGTCGCCAGCTCCTGCGTGGAGTAGGCCAGCGGCGTGCCCGTGGCGGTGCGGCCCAGCACCGACAGCGAGATGTGCAGGCCGAACTTGTTCGCGTGCGCCGCGAGGCACGCGCTCACCGACTGCTGCTCGGCCACCGTCGCGGGCTGTCCCGCCGCCCAGCCCGGCGCGAGCCCCAGGTTGCCCTGCCACGTGTAGGTCGTCCCGGTGGCGGTGTGCACGAAGGTCCGCGTCTGCCCGGCGGGCACCGCGCACTTCACCATGTACGCCATCAGCGTGGGCGCCGTGGACGTGTTCGCGTTGAACCAGTCGTTGAAGCCGTTGGTGGAGAGCCCGTTCGTCGACAGCCCGTTGGTGGAGAGCCCGTTGGTGGAGAGCCCGTTGGTGGAGAGCCCGTTCGTCGACAGCCCGTTGTCCACCGTCTGCGCCTGATCCACCGTGGCCCACGCCGCGTCGGAAGCGCCGTCCAGGGCCGCGCCACCGCAACCCACGAGGGCCAGCAGGGCCCCCGTCAGCAATACCGCCTTCAGGGGTGGGCGTGAGGCACTCCGGTTCCACCACTTGCTGCATCCACTTCCAGGCTGAAAAGCAGGGGTGAGGCGCATGTAGGGGCTCCCGCTCAAGGGAAGTCGGACGACCGACCTCCAGAATGTCAGGTAGTCCCGGGATTTACCTAGAAAGGTGCCGGAACTGTCAGACAGGGGAATCGTGACGGATTCACGATCAGAAAGAAATACGTCACCTTCAAAAAATTATGGTGTAGGTCCAATTATCGCGCAAGCAGAGGTGTGCCTGTGAAGGGATTGGAACTACAGCGAATGCGGGAGTGCGGAGGCGGGGGGAGGGGGCGGCACAGCGGGAAAGACGACTCAATGCAGGGGGGAATTGTCGAGCAGCAGCGAGGCGGGGCGGGTGACGGCGAAGCCACCCGGATCTCTTACGTTCCAGGTTGCCACATGCGTCACAGGGCCGCCTACCACCTCGGCCTCGTCGGCCTCGCCGCGGGTCTCCGCCTCGCCATGGTGGAGACAGAGGTGGACGCGGGCGTGGGCGGCCTCCGCCAGCCGCTGGGCCTCCGCGTGCAGTTCGCGCAGGGCCTCCAGCGTGGCGGCGGGCGCGGTGTCCGCGGAGAGGGGCCGCACGCCCAGCAGCGCCGTGCCGGTCTGGAGCGCCAGGAGGAAGCCGCGCGTGCGCAGGCCCTGCTCCAGCGTGTCCAGCACCACGGCGAGCGCGGCGTAGACGGTGTCGTCGTCCAGGTCGCTGGCCGGCAGCACCACCTCCGCGTGCACGGCGAGCACGTCGCGCGTCTGGCCCTCCACCTGGCCGGGCTCCTCGGCGGCCTCTCGCAGCGCGGTGAGGAAGGCGCTCACGCTGGGGTAGCGGCGGCTGGCGTCCTTGTCCAGGCAGCGCAGCACCACCGCGTCCATGCCGGGTGACACCGGCGCGCGGACGCTGGGGCGCGGCGGCGGGGCCTCCAGGTGCATCCGCTCCAGCTCCAGCCGGTCCTCGGACTGGAACGGGTAGCGCCCGGTGAGCAGCTGGTGCAGCAGCACGCCCAGCGCGTACACGTCCGTGGGCGGCCCGATGCGGCCTCCGCGGAACTGCTCGGGCGCCATGGCGTGCGCGGTGCCCAGGCGCTGGCCGGCGGTGGTGAGCCCCTCCTGGCCGGGCTCCTGCTGGATGAGCTTCGCGATGCCGAAGTCGAGCAGCTTCAGCCGGGGCTTCTCCCCCTCCTCCACGACGAGGATGTTGCTGGACTTCAGGTCGCGGTGGACGACGCCCGCGCGGTGCGCCGCCTCCAGCGCGCCGCAGATGGGCTCCAGGTACGCCAGCGCGCGCGACGCGGACAGCCGCCCGCGCTCCTGCACCACCTGGCTCAGGGTGCGCCCCGACAAGAGCTCCATGACGTAGTACGGGCTGCCGTCCGGCATCAGGCCGAAGTCGTACACGTCCACGATGTTGGGGTGGTGGATCTGGTTCACCACGCGCGCCTCGCGCACGAAGCGCTGGAGCATCTCCCCCTGGTCGGCCAGGTGCGCGTGCAGCACCTTCACCGCGGCCAGCCGCCCCAGGATGCGGTGCTCCGCCTCATAGACGCTGCCGTGGCCGCCGGCGGCCAGCATCGACTTGAGTACGTATTCGCCCGCGAGCGTGCCCGGGCCGCGCTCGGAACGGATGGGTGTGTCGAGCGCCTTGTCCGTGGCGCTCGCGGCTGCGCGCGCCTGGATGCGGAAGGTGCTCTCGGAGTCCGCCGCCATGAATGGCCCCACCCTACCATCCACCGGGTGGGTCGCGGCGAGGCGCGCCCGGATGCTCCCCTGCCTGCTCGTTTGCCCGTTCACCAGCAGTCAGCCCTCCTACCCTCCTGGTGGAAGGGACGTTCATTGGAAGCCGTTGGGGTATGGTTGCGAACCGGGCCGAGGCTTCAGGCCCTCACGGAGCGCGGCGTCATGCACGACAGGCGGCGACGAGATTGCCGGCCCGAGCGCAGGAGAACGCCGGGGGGCTGGCATACATGATGACGTTGTTGGACGAGCTCACGACCTGCGCGGGCCAGTCGGTGACGGCTCCGTCCTCGACCGGGGCGTGCCTCATCCTCATCAGCACCACGACGCCAGCGGCCATCGGCAAGGCGTACCGGCTGGAGCCGGGCGAGCACGTCATCGGTCGCGGCTCCGAGGCGGAGGTGCGCATCGACGACCACGGCGTGTCGCGCAAGCACGCGCGCATCCGCCGCGCCGCCGACGGGACCTGTCACGTCACCGACCTGGAATCCACCAACGGTACGTTCCTCAACGGCCTGCCGGTGTCCACCGCGGAGCTGCATGAGGGGGACCGGCTCCAGGTGGGCACCGTCACGGTGTTCCGCTTCTCCCGGCGCGAGGTGCTGGAGCAGCGCGAGGAGCAGCTGCGCCAGGCGCTCTCCGCGGCGCGCGTGGGCATCTGGGACTGGAACGCGAAGAGCGGGCAGGTGACGTGGAGCGAGCACGTGGACCGGCTCCTGGGACTGGCGGTGGGCAAGCTGTCCGGCCGCGCCATGGACCTGGAGGAGGTGGTGCACCCGGCGGACCTGCCCAGGCTTCGCGCGGGGCTCGCGACGGCGCTCCAGCAGCGGTCGCAGGTGGACGTGGAGTACCGCATCGAGCCCGCGGGCAGCGGCTACCGCTGGATTTCGTGCAAGGGCGACGTGCTCCTCGACGCCGCCGGGCACCCCGCGCGGGTGACGGGCACGGTGATGGACATCACCGCGCGCAAGCAGGCGGAGCAGGAGCTGCACCGGCAGGCGCTCATCTTCGAGAGCATCTCCGACGGCGTCGTCATCACGGACCTGGCGGGCGGCGTCATCGACTGGAACACCAGCGCGGAGCGGATGTTCGGCCGCAGCCGCAAGGAGGCCATGGGCCAGACGCTCTTCAGCGTGCTGCACCCGGGCGAGCAGGACCGGCTGACGGGCGCCATCCTCACCGCGCTGGAGGTGCACGGGCGCTGGTCCGGAGAGCTGGAGTTCCGGCGCGACGACGGCATGGCGTGCGTCTGCGAGTCGGTGGTGGTGCCGCTGCGCGACGCCGAGGGGCGCATCATCGCCAACATCATGGTGCACCGCGACCTGTCCGAGCGCCGGCAGCTCCAGGCGCGGCTGGTGGTGGCGGACCGGCTCGCGAGTGTGGGCACGCTGGGCGCGGGCGTGGCGCATGAAATCAACAACCCGCTGGCCTACATGCTGGTGAACCTGCACCTCATCCGCGAGGGGCTGGACAAGCTGGAGACGCAAGGCGCGCCCGCGGAGCCGGTGGCCGCCATCCAGCAGCTCGTGCGCGAGACGACCGAGGGCGCCGAGCGCATCGCCACCATCGTGCGGGACTTGAAGGTCTTCGCGCGCGGCGAGCAGGAGTCGCGGCCGATGCCGGTGGACGTCCGGCGCTCCGTGGAGCTGGCGTGCAAGATGGCGGACAACGTCATCCGTCACCGCGCGCGGCTTGTTACCGAATTTGAACCGGTGCCCGCGGTGGAGGCGAGCGAGGCGCGGCTGTGCCAGGTGTTCCTCAACCTGCTGCTCAACGCGGCGCAGGCCATTCCGGAGGACCCCACCTCCGTCACGGAGCACGAGATTCGCGCCATCATCCGCCAGGGCGAGCCCGGCCGGGTGGTGGTGGAGGTGCGCGACACCGGCGTGGGCATGACGCCCGAGGTGCTGGGGCGCATCTTCGACCCGTTCTTCACCACCAAGGCGGTGGGCGTGGGCACGGGGCTGGGGCTGTCCATCTGCCACGGCATCATCGAATCCATGGGCGGCTCCATCCAGGCGGAGAGCGTGCCGGGGCAGGGCAGCACCTTCCGCGTCATCCTCCGCTCGGCGCTGCACGAACCGGACGTGTATCCGCGCCTGTCGGCGGCGGCGCAGCCGGGGGCGCGCGCTCGCATCCTGGTGGTGGATGACGAGCCCAACGTGACGGTGGCCCTGCAGCGCTCGCTGGCGACGGAGCACGAGGTGGCCACGGCCAACAGCGCGCAGGCGGCGCTGCGGCTGGTGAACGAGGGCGGCCGCTTCGACCTCATCCTCTGCGACGTGATGATGCCGGGGATGACGGGCATGGACCTGTACTTCGAGCTGGGGCGCTCCGTGCCGGAGCAGGCCGGGCGCATGGTGTTCATGACGGGCGGGGCCTTCACGCCGCGCACGGTGTCCTTCCTGCGCGATGTCCCGAACCTCAAGCTGAGCAAGCCCCTGGACCTGACGCAGCTGCGGGAGTTGGTGGGGCGCTCGGCGGAGGCTGGTCGATGAGCTCCCCCGCCGGTCACCCCGCGGCTCCTCCCGAGGCCGCGGTGGGGCCGGAAGTGCCGGGGCCCGTGGTGACGAAAGTGGGCGCTCCGGCGTCCGAGGGCCGTGAGTGGACGGCGCGGTCCCTGGGGATGGGGCTGCTCATCGGCGCGCTGCTGGCCGTCACCAACCTCTACATGGGGATGAAGACGGGCTGGTGGGACAGCGGCTCCATCACCGCGACGGTGCTGGGGTTCAGCGGCCTGTCGGCCTACGGGCGCAGGCGGGGCGTGCCGTACACGCCGCTGGAGAACAACCTCACGCAGACGGCCGCGTCGGCGGTGGGCGCGATGCCCGCGGCGGCGGGCCTGCTGGGCGCGCTGCCGGCGCTCGCGCTGCTGGGCGTGGCGGTGCCGGGCTGGGGCATCGCGGCCTGGGGCCTCGTGCTGGGCACGGTGGGCGTGCTGGTGGCGGGGCTGTTGCGCCGGCGCCTCCTGGAGCAGGAGGCCCTGCCGTTCCCCACGGGCATCGCGACCGCGGAGCTCATCTCCACGCTGCACGCGGCCAGGCCCACGGAAGCGCGGGACACGCCCGCGGCGCGGGGCCGGACGCTGGTGGGCGCGGGCCTGCTGGCCATGGGCGTGACGTGGCTGCGGGATGCGCGTGGGGCGCTGCCCGCGATGGTGGGCCTGCCGGGCAGCGTGGGCGGCACGCCGCTCTCGTCGCTGACGTGGGGCGTGGGCATGAGCCCCATGTTGTTGGCGGTGGGGATGATGACGGGGTTGCAGCTCGCGCTGAGCATGCTGCTGGGCGCGGGCGTGGCCTGGGGCGTGCTCGCGCCCGTGCTGCTCCGCGTGGGCGTCGTGACGGGGGCGGGCTATGAGTCGCTGTCCGCGTGGCTGACCTGGCCCGGCGTGGGGTTGATGGTGGGCGCGGCGGTGGTGTCGCTCGGCGCGCAGGCGCGGGACTTCCTGAGCGCGGCGAGGGACCTGCGTTCGGTGGGGGCGAACCGGAGCGGCCTGCCCCGGTGGACGCTGGGCGTGGCGGCGGTCGCGTGCGTGCTGGCGGTGGTGCTGGGCGGGGTGCTGTTCGGGCTGGGCGTGCCGTCCATGCTGCTGGCGCTCATGCTGCTGGTGCCCCTGTGCGCGGTGTGCGCCCGGGGTGCGGGGCAGACGGACGTTTCACCGGTGACCCAGGTGGGCAACCTCACGCAGGTCGTCTTCGGCGGCGTGCATCCCGGGGCTCTGGCGCCCAACGTGGCGGCGGGTTCGGTCGTGGCGGGCGCGGCGGCGCAGACGGGCGTGAGCCTGTGGTCGCTCAAGGCCGGGCACCTGCTGGGGGCTTCGGTGTCGCGGCAGCTCGCCGCGCAGTTGGTGGGCGTCGTGGTGGGCGCGGTGGTGACGGTGCCGGCCTACCTGCTGCTGGTGGAGGCGTATGGGCTGGGCACGGCCTCGCTGCCGGTGCCCGCGGCGGCGCAGTTCCGCGCGGTGGCGGAGGTGTCCGTGCGCGGGCTGGCCGGGCTGCCGCCGCACGCGGGCGTGGGCGCGCTGGTGGGGTGTCTGGTGGGCGCGGTGTTGACGCTGGCGTCGCGGGGCAAGGCCGCGCGGTGGCTGCCGTCGCCGGTGGCGATGGGCATCGGCTTCATCACACCGGCCTTCTACGCGGTGACGCTGTGCCTGGGCGCGGGGCTGGCGGCGATGGCTCGGCGGTGGTCTCCGAAGGTCACCGACGACCACGTGCCCGCGGTGGGTTCGGGCGCGCTGGTGGGTGAGTCGCTGATGGGGCTCATCATCGCCGCGACGACGGCGCTCCAGCGGTCGGTGTAGCGCGGGCTGCTACGCGGCGGGCGTGAGGTCGCGCACGCGCTCCAGTGAGCGACGGATGCGGTCCTCCATGAGATTCGGCACGTGCGCCGCGCGCGCCAGCGCTTCTCCCAGGGCGAGCATCGCCTCGGCGAAGTCGCCCCGGCGCCACGCCGCGAGGCCCATCATCTCCAGCACCTCGAGCGGCTCCTGCTCCACGGACACCTGGGCGGAGCGCTCGCGCAGCGCGTGCCACTCCTCGGCCGTCGCGTCGCGGGCGGTCAGCTCCACCATGGAGAAGAGCACCTCCTCCGACGGGCTCAGGTTCACGCCGTGCCGGCTGTTGGCCATCGTCTGCCGCACCTGCGCGAGCAGCTCGCGCGCCCGGTCATGCCGACCCGTCCATGCCATGGCGCGGGCCTGGAGCAGCAGGGCCCACGGACGGTGCGCCACCTCCGGATGCCGGCGCTCCAGCACGATGGCGCGGGCGATGTGCGGCGCGGCCGCTTCCACGTCACCGGCCTGGTAGTACAGCTCGCCCATGTTGTGCTCGGCGAAGTACTCCCAGCCCACGACGCCCAGCTCGCGCCCCAGTTGCATGAAGCGCTCCTGGTCCTTCAGCGCGTGCGTCAGGTCCCTCCGGGCCACCCACAGGTTGCGGCGGTTGTTGATGGCCGAGCCCAGGTGGAAGCGGTCTCCGCGCTCCGTGCACGCGCTGATGACCTCGTCCATCACGCGCTCGGCGCCGTCGATGTCGCCCAGGTTGGGGAGGATGACGGCCATCAGCAGCAGCGCCACCACCAGCGTCTCGTAGCCCGCGTCTCCCAGCTTGCGAGCGCGCTCCGCGGCGGCCTCCAGCGGCATGAGCGCGTCCAGCCACTCGCCCTTGCGGAACTGCGCGCGGCCCAGCGCCAGCAGCAGCCGCGCCTGGACGTACGGAGACGTCACCGTCTCCGAAAGATGCTGCGCCTCCTGGGCCCGCTCCTCGCTGCGCGCGTAGTCGTTCACCCAGTCGAGCGCCATGGCCTCGTCGAGCAGCAGCTCCACCACCGCGCGCGAATCACCCACGCCCCGGGCCCGGTCCCTCGCGATGGCGAAGTCCGTGAGCGAGTCCTCGTACCGGCCGATGCGGTAGCGCATCAGGCCCCGGCCTCTGAGCGCGGTGAGGCAGCGCAGCTCGTCCTCGGGCTCCAGCAGCTCCAGGGCGCGCGTGTACATGGCCTCCGCGTCGAGGAAGGCGTGACGGCCGCGCGCGGACTCCGCCAGGTCGATGGTCAGCGCCGCCGCCTCGTCGCGCAGGCCGGCCGCCGCCGCGTGCAGCGCCAGCCGGGCCAGCCGCTGGCGCTCCTGCGAACCCGCCGGGCTCAGGTAGTGGCGGTAGGCGGCGCGGTGGATCCGCACCTTCTCCTCGGCGGGCAGGCCCGCGACGACGGCCTCGCGCACCAGCTCGTTGCGGAAGCTCAGGCCCTCCAGCCGGTGCTCCACGAGCAGCCCCGAGTCCAACAGCCGCCGCGTCGCATGGCCCACGTCCAGCGGGAACTGCGCCGCGGCACCGTCGCGCTCCAATTCGCGCACCACGCCGTCCGCGGCGGTGGCGGTGAAGGCCGCGCCCAGGAGCGCGCACAGGCGGGCGTGCGCGGCGAGCGCCGGAGGCAGCGCGCCCAACTCGCGGTCCGCGAGCCACTCCACCAGCCGCAGCTCCGGCACGCGGTCCAGCTCGTCGGTGACGAGGTACCAGTTGCCGCCGGGCGAGCGCTGACGCACGAGCCCCTGGCGCTTCAGGCCGCGCACCAGCTCCACGAGGAACAGGGGCACGCGCTGCGCGCGCTCGACGATGCGCTCCACCGCCTGCGCGGGCACGTTCTCCACCGGCTTGAGCAGCGCGCGGCACAGCGCCTGCGCGTCGCCCGACGTGAGGCCGGACAGGGGCAGCTCCAGCTGCCGCGCGGCGCGGGCGCCCCAGGACGGGCGGCTCTGCTCGAAGCCCGGGCGCACCAGCACGCAGACCCACAGCGGCACGCGCGTCTCCGCGAGGGCCGCGTACTCCAGCGCGTCCAGCGCCGTCTCCTCCGCGAAGTGCGCGTCGTCCACGACGAGGCACAGGGGCCGCTCGCGGGCGCTCGCCGCCAGCAGCTCACCCGTGGCGCGCAGGGCCAGGGAGCGCAGCGCGCCCGGGGCCGCGGCCCAGCTGTGCAGCTCCGGCCCGCCGGGCGCGTACCACCCGAGCGTCGCGGCCACGCCCGGCCACAGCTCCATGCCCAGCCGGTTCCCCAGCCGGTCGAGGATGGCGGTGCGGCCATCCTCCTGCGTGTCGGTGTCGTCGTGGTCGAAGCCGTGCAGCGCGACGCGCAGCAGCGTGCGCAGCGTGCCTTCCGGGTCACCCTGCACGGGCTCGCGGGCGCGCATGGAGTAGACGCGGGCGTGGGGCAGCGCGGCCCTGAGGCGCAGCGCGAGCGTGGCGGCCAGGTGGCTCTTGCCATGGCCCCGGTCGCCCTTCACGGTGACGACGGTGGGCGCCGCTTCCGACACCGCGCCCCGGGCGCTCTCCAGCAGGCTCTCCAGCTCCGCGTCGCGACCCAGCAGCACCGCGCTGCCCAACTGCAGCACGGTGACCTCCGGCCGGGGCGCGGCGCCCGGAGGCGCGGGGCGCATCAGGCCCGAGCGTCCCGGCACCGGCAGGCACGGCACTTCCGGCACGGCCTCCGCGGCGGCGTGGGACAACAGCAGGCCGCGCGTCTCCGGGACGGAGGGGTAGCGGTCCTCGCGCGCGAAGATGGCGCTCAGGTAGCGGGGCGCGCCATCCAGCCGGCGCTGCACGGTGACGGTGGCCACGTCCACGAGCGCGGCGGGGGCGAGTCCCCGGTCGGCCAGCCCCTCCGCGGCGCGCAGGGCACGGCGCACGGGGTTCTCACCCACGTCCGGGTCGAAGACGCCGGCGAAGCGCGCGCCGTCGGTGAAGGCCATGTGGCCTCCGTAGGCGGCGAGCGCCTTCTGCACCGCCACGGGGTTCGCGCGCGAGGCGAGGAACAGCACCGCCACCGAGCGGCGCGTCTGGGCGGGGCGCGCGTCGGGCAGGACGGTGAGGCGGGGCGCGGGCTGCACCGCGGCCTGGCCCGCGTGCTCCAGCGCCACGCGCAGCGCCTGGGCCACGGCGGCCGCGTCGCGGGGACGGCGCGCGGGCTCCTTGGCCAGACACCGCAGCACGACCTCCTCCACCGACGGCGCCACCGGGGCGTACTCCGAGGGAGGCGGAGGCCGCAGCGACAGGTGCGCCTGGAGCACCTCCGCGAGCGCGCCGAAGAAGGGCGGCCGGCCGGTGATGAGCTCGTAGAGGATGATGCCCAGCGCGTACACGTCCGTGCGCGCGTCGAGGGCCGCGTGGCCGGCGCACTGCTCGGGCGCCATGTACTCGGCGGTGCCGGCGAAGGAGGTGGTGTCGCCGGGCGTGCCGTCGTCCGCGGGCGCGCCGGGGGCGGGGCGCTGCACGAGGCCGAAGTCGAAGACGCGGGCCCGGCCGTGGGCGTCGTCCAGGAAGACGTGCTCGGGCTTGAGGTCGCAGTGCACGAGCCCGTGCGCGTGCACGGTGGCCACCGCGTCCAGGAGCGCGTTGGCGCGCGGGCCGAACTCCTGGGGCGCCAGCGGCCCGGATGCCTGGGCGAGCCAGTCCGCCAGGGTGGGCAGGGGCACGAACTCCATCGCGACGAAGCGCTGTCCGCCCGGCAGTGTGCCCGTCTCGTACAGCGTGGGAACGGTGGGCGGCCCGATGGCGTGCAGGGCCGCGGCCTCGCGGGTGAGCTGGGCCTCCGCGAGCGCGACGCCGGGACGGGCCAGCTTCAACGCGACGCGTTCGCTCTCGGTGCCATCGGCGGCGCGCTTGTGCGCGGCCAGCAGGATGCCGAAGCCGCCGCGCGCGATGACCTTCTCGCACCGGTAGCCCGGAACCTCGGGCACGAGGTTCGAGACATCGGACGGCAGGGTGGCGGAAGGCGGGACGCCGGGCGGGCACGGCGCGTGAGAGCCTTCCCAACGTCGCCCGCATGTGAGGCAGCGCGGCACGGGCGTCACTCTATGTCAGCGCCCCCTCGATTTCCGAACCCGGGGGTTGGTCAGTCGACGTCTGCGCGATGGAGGCGCTGGACGCCCCTCCATGCCCGGAGGGCATCCGGGCGCACTACCTCGGGAAAACGCGCGACACCTGACAGCGCGAGCGGTCGGAAGTGCAGCGGGTCGCACGCGCACCCGCTGCGTCATTTCGCACCGCGTCGCGCCGCGAATGTCAGGACTCCCTGCTAGCCCTGATCAAGCGGGAGGAGCACGCATGGACGGAGTTCGGTGGTGGCTGTGCGGCGTGGTCCTCGCCGGGCTGCTGGGAGGTGCGCGGAGCCATGCCGGTCCATTGCCGGTGGGGATGCACGGCTACGCGCGCTACCACAGCGCTTCGCCGTCATCGCTGCCGCGAGACACGGTGGGCGGAGAGGTGCTGGGGCGCTACCTCGCGTTCATCACGGAGCAGCGGGCGGCGCTGAAGAAGCCCGGCGTGACGGAGGCGGAGCGGCAGGCGGGACATGCCGCGCTGAACGACCTGCTGCTCTGGGCCTCGTCGCGGACGGAGGGGCAGCTCGCGGCGGATGCACCGCTGGAGGTGTACCTGCGGCTGAAGGTGGAGCATGCGCAGCGGCTGCGCGAGGACGGGGTGCGCCTGGCGCGGGTGGAAGTGAAGCTGGACGAGTACCACCGCTGGGCGGATGCGCGCCGACAGGCGGTGGCCGGGGCGCACTTCCGCAGGTTGGGCCGTGACGGGCTGCTCACCGAGAGCGCGCTGTACGAAGCGACGCAGCGGGCGCTGGTGGACGCGGTGCTGGACTGGGCCTACTCGCACACGCTGGACCCGGACTTCGTGCGCAAGAGCCCCAGTGAGGTGGCGCTCTACCTGCTGGCGCGCGACAGCCTGCTGGCCTCGGCGGTGGAGGCGGGCCGCAATGCGCCCCCGACGTGGGACCCGAGCCCCGAGCCTCCTGGCATTCCTCCCGAGGAGCTGGTGCTGGAGATTGCCGTGGGCCTGCTGCCCGTCGCGGGGGAAGTGGCGGACGTGACGGGCGTGGTGCTCGGGCAGAGCATCCTGGGATATCCGCTGTCGGATGGGGAGCGGCTGCTGTGCGCGGTGAGCGTGGCGCTGCCCGTGGTGTCGGGGCGGCTGCTGACGGAGGGCGCGCAGGGCGTGGCGCTCCTGACGGGTCGGAGCCTGCGCGAGGTTCAGGTGCTTCAGCGGGTGGCGCAGCACCTGTCGCCGCAGGAGGCACAGCAGATCCGTCAGGTGTTGCGCGCGGCGGGGCGCGGCGGCGCGGTGTCAGCGGAGGATGTTGCGAAGCTGCAAGCCGTGGCGAAGCGACTGGAGGGCCCACTGGCGGAAGCGGGCCGTGTGTTGGGGCAGGGCAAGCGCGTGGCCCTGGTGGGCTCGCGGGTGACAGCGGAGGGCGTGCGGTTGGTGCCGGGCAGCGCGGAGCACCTGGCGCAGGCCTGGGTGGACTACCAGTTCCGCCACCCGGCGAAGTACCGGCACTTCCAGTACGCGGTGGATCCGGAGTGGGAGCGGCTCTACCAGACGGTCATCAAGAACAAGGAGGCGGGCGGCGAGTTCGAGAAGGCCGTGCTCAAGGCGAAGGGCCAGCAGAAGAACACCGCGCTGCTGCTGCCGCCACCTGGCAGCAAGGCCCAGGGCTTCGTCCCGGACGCGGTGAAGGGCAACCCGGAGGAACTCGTGTGGGGCCAGCCCTACCACTTCGTGGAGGCCAAGGGCCGCGCGGAGATGGCTCTCACGGGCAACCTCGAGGCCATGATCAACTACGTCAAAAAATATGGAGGCTATGTCGAGGTGTATTTTCGCTCCGCGAAGCACCCAGCGGGGCCCACTCACGTGACGCGCCCCCTTGAAGATGCCTTGCGAGAACTGACCGAGGATGGCAGAGCCTTGCCTGACGTCTATCCGTGAGGCTTGCGTGTGCCGTTGAAATATCTGACGACCAAGATCAGCCTACCGCCCGTGACTCCTTCGGAAGCTGCGGTTCGCGCATTCTTCAAGAGCGCGTTTGAGGAGTACCGGTGGTTTGAACCCGCGCGATACCTCAATGAGCAGATCGACCCTCGTCGGATTGACTACGATGAGCTGGTCGCGAGGTTTCTGGAGGTTCGCAGCCTGATGGTGCTGGCGAAGACGGACCGCGACTTCTTCTTGTTCTCCGCCAGGAAGTCGGATGGGCCACCTCACGTAGGCAAGGTCACCTGGGAAGCCGCGCTCTCTCGCGCGAAGAACGCGCAGTGGCGGGCGGACCACGTGAATCAGGTCACCGCGCTGATGAAGCTGTTCAACTCACCGTTGGCCGTCTCGGCAACCTCCGAGGACACCGACCGGAAGTGTGACCAGTTCATTCCTTCGCCCTCGGGATTCGGGCAAAGGTGGACGTGGACCGTCCGTGACCCCAGCGAAGGCCTTGCCGGAGTCTTCTGGCGCAACTTCTACGGGCCGCCGTTCCTCGAGATGTTCGGAGACCGGCTGAACGCGATCCCCGAAGCCCAGCGGCGCACGGTCGCGGACGGCATCGTGCTCGTGGAGCCCTATGCCCTGCCCACCGACGCGATGACCCCTGCCGCAGACGCCGCGGAGCAACAGCTCCGCGAAGTCCTCGGGCCGGAGTGCTTCTATGACCAGGTGGCGCGCACCATGCCCCGCCGCGTGCCCGACCTGCCGCACCCGGGCGCGCTCTCCTCCTGACCTCGCGGCGGAGTCACGCGCCCTACCGCGTCGGCACTTCAATCGCACGCAACAGCCCGCCGTCCTGCCCGGGCACCCGCGCGCGCAGCAGCAGCGCCGTCCCGGGCTCGGCGGACGTCAGCGCCTGGGCGGCCTCGGCGACGCCGGACACCTTCTGGTCGCCCACCTGCATCAGCACCATGCCGGGCGCGAGCCCCGCGCGCTCCGCGGCGCTGCCGGACTCCACCGCCACCACCTGCGCGCCGCCGCTGCCGTCCTGGGCCTCCGACAGCCGCAGGCCCAGCCGCTTCGACAGCGGCGCTGGCGTCGAATCCCGGGGCGTCATCTCCTCCTCGCCCCGCTGCGTCGGCCGGGTGCCCAGCTTCACCGGCACCTCCAGGGCCTTGCCGCCGCGCACTAGGCTCACCTTCACCTCGCTGCCCGGCTTGAGCAACGCCACCGCGCGCGTCAGCGACCCGGCCGAATCCACCGCGCGCTCGCCCACCGACGTGATGACGTCCTCCTCGCGCAGGCCCGCCTTGTCACCCGGGCCGCCCGCGCTGACGCCGGCCACCACCGCGCCCTTCGCGGCCTCCACGCGCAGCGCCCGCGCCAGCTCCGGCGTGAGGTCCTGCACCGCCAGCCCCACCCAGCCCCGGCGCACCACGCCGGTCTCCTGGAGCTGCGGCAACAGCGCCTGGATGAGGTTCGCCGGCACCGCGAAGCCAATGCCCGTCGCGCCGCCGATGATGGCCGTGTTCATCCCCACCACCTCGCCCTTCATGTTGAAGAGCGGGCCGCCGGAGTTGCCCGGGTTGATGGCGGCGTCCGTCTGCAGGAAGTCGTCATAGGGGCCCGCGTGGATGTCGCGCGCCCGGGCGGACAGGATGCCCGCGCTCACGCTGGACGCGAGCCCGAACGGGTTGCCGATGGCCATCACCGGGTCGCCCACGCGCAGGCCGTCGGAGTCCCCCAGCTTCACGAAGGGCAGCGCGCCGGACACGCCCTTCAGCTGGATCAGCGCAACGTCCGTGAGCGCGTCGCGGCCCAGCACCTCCGCTTCGAACGAGCGCCCGTCCTCCAGCTTCACCCGGACCTGGTCCGCGCCCTCGACGACGTGGTTGTTGGTGAGCACCAGGCCCGCCGGGTCGATGACGAAGCCCGAACCCACCCCCTGCTTCGAGGGCGCGCCACCACCCTCACCGAAGGGGCTCTGTCCTCCCGGAAGGCCGAAGCGCTCGGCGAACCCCGGAGGCAGGCCCTGCATGCCCATCGCGGGCCGGGCCCTCGCCAGCACCTCCACGTTCACCACCGCGCCCTTCACCGTGTCCACCAGCGGCGCCAGCGACATGATCGCGGCGGGCGTGCCCGGCGCGGGCGAATAGACCGCGGGCTCCACCTTCGCGCCGGAGGGCGTGGTGGCCGTCTCCGCCGTCTTCGGCGTCCTCTCCTTCTTCAGGGACAGCGTGGGGCGGGCGGGCGTGGC
>NZ_RAWB01000178.1 GCF_003612055.1 Corallococcus llansteffanensis | reverse complement strand
GCTCAGTTCCTTTCGGCCGGGTTGCCGTCGGAGCCGTCGCCGTTGCGCATGAACAGGTGGGCGCCCTTCTCCAGGAGCAGGCCCCCCAATTCGCTGCGCTTCTCCCACAGCTTCTTGGGCGCGCCGCCCAGCCGGCGCAGGTCCTCTGGCTGCAGGTTCGCCGCGCGCCAGGTGAGCTGCTCCACCGCGTCGAAGAACTTGCCCGCCATCTCACGCGACGACATGCGCGACAGCTGCTCCAGCGAGAAGCCCTTGTCCGCGAGCAGGCCCGCGGAGCCCGCGGCCCACGTCTCGCTCGCCTTGTTGCCGCGCACCCCGCTGCCCGGCCGGGCGATCTGCACCGGCTCGTACACCGTGGGGCGCGTCTCCGGGATGACGTTCAGCTTGCGGCCGATCTTCTCGAAGGTGTCCAGCACCTGGTCCAGCTGCGCGTCGGTGTGCGTGGCCATGTAGCTGGTCCGGATGAGCGCGTGGCCCGCCTCCACCGCCGGGGGAATCACGGGGTTGGCGAACACGCCCGCCTCGTGCAGCGCGCGCCAGAAGCGGAAGCACTTCACCTGGTCGCCGATGTGCACCGGCACCACCGGCGTCACCGACACGCCCGTGTCGAAGCCCATGGCGCGGAAGCCGTTGTGCATCTTCTCCGCGATGTCCAGCAGGCGCGCGCGGCGCTCCGGCTCCGCCTCGATGATCTCCGTCGCCTTGAGCGCCGCCGCGATGGACGCGGGCGTCATCGACGCGGAGAAGATGACCGAGCGGGCCTTGTGGCGGATGTAGTTGATGACGTCGAACGGACCCGCGAGCACGCCGCCCAGCGACGCGAAGCTCTTGGAGAACGTCCCCATCACCAGGTCCACGTCCTTCTCCAGGCCGAAGTACTCGGAGGTGCCGCGGCCGCGCTCGCCCAGCACGCCCATGGCGTGCGCGTCATCCGTCATCACGCGGGCGTTGTAGTGCTTCGCCAGCTCCACGATACGGGGCAGGTTGCAGACGTCGCCCTCCATGGAGAACACGCCGTCCGTGACGACGATCTTCCCCGCGCCCGGATCCGCCGCGGCCAGGAGCTGCTCCAGGTGATCCATGTCGTTGTGGCGGAACTTGCGCTCGGTCGCGAACGACAGGCGCACGCCGTCCACCAGCGAGGCGTGGTTCTGCCGGTCGCTGAAGACGATGTCGTGCCGGCCCAGGATGGAGGCGAGCGCCAGGTTCGTCTGGAACCCGGTGGAGATGACGATGGCCGCCTCGCGGTTGAGGAACTTCGCCAGCCGCGCCTCCAGCTCCTCGTGCAGCGCGAGCGTGCCGTTGAGCAGGCGAGAGCCCGAGCACGTGGTGCCGAACTTCTCCGTCGCCTTGATGGCCGCTTCCTTCACGCGCGGATCCGCCGACAGGCCCAGGTAGTTGTTCGAACCCACCATGATGACCCGCCGTCCCTCGATCTCCACCTCCGTGGCGCCATGAGACGCTTCGATCGCCCGGAAGTACGGATACAGGCCGGTGGCCTTGGCGATGCGGTAGTCCTTCCAGGTACGGCACTTGTCGAACACGTCGCTCATGGTGGTCTTTCTTACGCGTCGGGGGGTGATCCGAGCCGCTCTCCACATGCAGGGCTCGTTCCGTCTTTGGACCGCCCGGCGCGCGCGCTCACCCAGGGGACGACGCGTGGGGGTGAATAAAGAGGGAAATCCGCACTGTCAAGGCGGGGACGGTTCCCCTGCTCGCCACGTGGGGCGTCCGTGTCAGGGCGCGCCTTGACACTCACGCCACATTGGTGGCACGCCGCGCCTCCGGAATCCTGTTGACCCGTGAATGCTACAACCCCGCGTGCACACACGGGTTCACACGGGGAATGGGTTCCGGAGGGCCAGCTGTTTGGGGGCCTGGACTGTGGCCGGATTATTGCTTTGCCGGCGGGAATCAGAGGAGTGACGGTGTCCCAGGCACGACGACAGCGGTGGTTCGAGGGCTTCATCCGGACGGCGATGTCGCGCCCCTGGCAGGTCCTGCTCGTCGTGGGGCTCATCACCGTTGCCGCGGGCCTCTTCGCGTCACGGTTGGAGTTCCGGGGCTCCTTCGTGGAGCTCCTCCCGGAGGGTGCCCCGGAGGTCCGGGATCTGACACGCGTGTCAGAGAAGGCGGGGGGTGACGGGTACCTCGTCGTCATGGCGAAGGGTGGAACACCGGAGGCCCTGAAGACCTACGCCACCGAATATCAGCGGCGGCTGGAGGCCCTCCCGGAGGTCCGCTACGTCGAGCACCACTATGACGTGGCCTTCTTCCGCCGCCACGGGCTGCTGCTGCTGCCCACCGACAAGGTCGCCGCGCTCCGCGAGGACCTGGAGGCCCGGGTCCGCTACGAGAAGGAGCGCGCGAGCCCCCTGTTCGTGGACCTGGGCGCGGAGGAGGCGCCGCCCTCCTTCGAGGAGATCGCCCGGAAGCACACGCCCGCCACGGCGCTGCCGGAGACGCTGGCCAACAGCGAGGGCACCGAGGTCTACCTGATGATCAAGCCGTCGGGGACGGCGGGGGACCTGGAGTTCGCGCGGCGCTTCGTGGCGACGGCGCTGGACACCGGCCGCAAGCTCGCCCAGGAGCGCTACCCGGGGGTGACGCTGGAGGCGACGGGCAACTTCCAGAGCCGCATCGAAGAGGACGCGGTGATGCGCAACGACCTGGCCAACGCGGGCGGCCTGTCCGCGCTCGTCGCCGTGGGGCTCATCCTGCTGGCCACGCGGCGGGTGTCGGCGCTGGCGGTGGTGGGCGTGCCGGTGGCGGTGGGGCTGGTGCTGACGTTCGCGTTCGCGCAGGGCGCCATCGGGCACCTCAACATCGTGACGGGCTTCCTCGTCGCCATCCTCATCGGCCTGGGCATCGAGTACGGCGTGCACCTGGCGATGCGTTACTGGGAGGAGCGGGAGCGGCACGGGGTGCGCGAGGCGCTGGAGGCGGCGGTGCGCGGCACCTTCAGCGGGGCGCTCACGTCCGCCGTCACCAACGCGGCGGCGTTCTTCGTGCTGATGCTGGCGCAGTTCCACGCCTTCCAGCAGTTCGGTCTGCTCGCGGGCCTGGGCGTGCTGATGGCGGTGCTGTCCGCGTACGCGCTGGGCCCGTCGCTGCTCGCCATCGCGGAGCGCATCCGGCCCTTCCGGCGGGAGCCGGCTTCGGGCAGCGCGGCTCCCGAGGCTCCGAAGGCTCCGGCCGTCCGGGAGAAGGAGTGGCGCCGCTGGCCCACGGGCCTCATCACCGCGGTGGCGCTGCTGGTGGTGGGCTTCGCGGCGTACTCGGTGCGCATCGCGCCCCGGCTGGGCTTCGAGACGAACCTGCGCAACCTGAAGGGCGACTCCCCGTCGTCGCGGCTGGACGACCACATCACGGAGCAGATCGGCGCGCCGCTCAACCCGGCCATCCTCGCGGTGGACTCGCTGGAGCAGGTGCGCGAGGTGGAGGCCGTCATCGCCCGGGTGAAGGCGAAGAACGGCGCGGACTCCGTGTTCCTGCGCACCGCGTCCCTGAGCGACCTGGTGCCCTCCGATGTGCCGGGCCACGCCGCGGAGCTCTCCCGCATCCGCGCGCTGCTGGACGGGCTGCCGAAGTCGGCGCAGGCGGACACGCGCGTGCAGGACCTGCGGGCCCTGGTGGACGCGAAGCCCTACGGGCTGGAGCAGGTGCCGGTGGAGGCGCGCCGCCGCTTCGAGGCGCTGGACGGCAAGGGGATGTTCCTCCTGCTGTTCCCTTCAGTGTCCAACTACGACACGCAGGACCTGCACCGCTGGGCCGCGCAATTGGATCAGGTGGTGGCCGGGGCGAAGGAGAAGGGCATCGACCTGGCGGTGCTGGACAGCAACCGCATCGCGGCGCGCATCTTCTCCCTGGTCCGGGGGGACGGTCCGTTCATCCTCTGGTCCGCGGCGGCGGTGGTGTTCCTCGTCATCCTGGCCAGCCTGCGCAGCTTCAAGCGCGCGCTGCTGGTGGCGGGCCCGCTGTTCCTGGGGATGACCTGCCTCGCGGGAGGCATGTACCTCTTCGACGTGCAGCTCAACTTCATCAACGCGGTGGTGCTGCCCAACCTGCTCGCCATCGCGGTGGACAACTCGGTGCACCTGTTCCACCGGTACGAGGAAGAGGGCCCCGGGTCGCTGGGACGGGTGGTGCGCAACACGGGCTTCGCGGCGGTGGTGGCCACCCTGTCCAACGCGGCGGGCTACGGAGCGCTGCTGGTGGCCAACCACCAGGGGCTGAGGAGCATCGGTCAGATTGCGCTGCTGGGGGTCGTGTGCACCTTCCTGGGGACGACGGTGTTCTTCCCGGCCATGCTGGCGCTGCTGGAGCGGTGGAAGGGTCGGCGGTCCGCGGTGGCGCCTGAAGCGGGCGCGGTGGTGCGGAGCCTCAATCTCGGGGGGGCCGGCGAGCTGCCGGCCGAGTCGCCGGGGGAGCGCAAATCGGCGTGAACATCTGGTCTTTCAGCCAGGGCCGCGTGCGGCCCGTTTTCCAGTCCGACGAAACGCTCGTGCGCTTCCGTCAGGTGGACGTGGTCCTCATGGCCGCCTGCTCGGTGGCGGCGCTGGTGTGCGTGGGCCCGGCCCGCTGGGCACCGCACTCCACCCGCAGCGCGTGCCTGTTCGGCCTGTTTGCCCTTGGGGTGCCGTTCCTGCGCCTGCTGGAGGCGCGCTTCCCGCGCCAGCCGCTCATCGCCATCGCGGCGGACTTCTGGCTCCTGCCCGTGTCCGCCCTGTCGCATGGGTGGCTGGGCCCCATCGTGGACTGGATGAACCCGCTGGTGAAGGACGCCCAGCTCATCGCGGTGGATGAGCGCCTCTTCGGCTTCCAGGCGGCGGTGTCGCTGTCGCACGTCGTGCCGCCGTGGGCCAACGACGTGCTGATGCTCTGCTACTACGGCCACTTCGTCTGGCCGCTGCTCCTGGGCATCTTCCTGTACGCGCGCGGCCGGGGCGCCACGCCGGGCTTCGACGAGTACCTGCTGGGCCTGGGCCTGCTCTTGAGCTTCAACTACGCGGCCTACTCGCTGGTGCCCGCGGTGGGGCCGCGCTACTTCCTCATCGGCGCCTTCGACGCGCCCCTGCGCGGCTGGCTGCTCACGCCGCTGCTGGAGTCGATGATGCGCACGCCCGTGTATACCCGGGACTGCTTCCCCTCCGGGCACACCGGGGTGGCGCTGGTGGTGCTCATCTACGCGTTCCGGTTCGCGCGGCGCTTCTTCTGGGTGATGCTGTTCCCCGGCCTGGGCCTCATCTTCGCGACGCTGGCGGGGCGCTTCCACTACACCATCGACCTGGTGTTCGCGGTGCCGCTGGTGCTGGTGGTGACGGGGCTGGCCCTGGCGCTGTCCCGGGCCGCCCGGCAGCGCGCGGTGGAACAGGGCGCGCGTTCCGTGCCCGTGGACGCTATCGTCCGGCCCTGAACCGCCAGCCGGTCGCCCCACGGCCGGGGTGGACACGCGCTGGCGCCTTTCCAGAGGCCCGCCCCCATGTCCTCCCGGCCCGTGCTCTCGCAGCGCGTCTCCCGCTTCGGCACCACCGTCTTCTCCGAGTTCAGCGCCCTGGCGCTCAAGCACCAGGCGGTGAACCTGGGGCAGGGGTTCCCCGACTTCGACGGGCCGGACGCCATCAAGGAAGCGGCGTGGAAGGCCATCCAGGGCGGCGTCAACCAGTACGCCCCCGGCGTGGGCGCGAAAGACCTGCGCGTCGCCATCGCGGAGCACTCGCAGCGCTTCTACGGCCACGCCGTGGATCCGGACACCATGGTGTCCGTCACCAGCGGCGCCACGGAGGCCATCCTCGACGTCATCCTGGGGCTCGTGGATCCGGGCGACGAGGTGGTGGCCTTCGAGCCGTTCTACGACTCCTACGACGCGAACATCACCTTCGTGGGCGCGACGCCGCGCTACGTGCCCCTGCGCCCGCCGGACGCGGCGCACGCGACGTGGTGGTTCGACCGGGACGAGGTGAAGGCGGCCATCGGTCCGCGCACGCGGCTGCTCATCCTCAACTCGCCCCACAACCCCACGGGCAAGGTCTTCACCCGCGAGGAGCTGGAGTTCCTGGGCAACCTCTGCGCCGAGTACGACGTGAAGGTGCTGGCGGATGAAGTGTATGAGCACATCGTCTTCGGTCCCGCGCGCCACATCCGCGCCGCGACGGTGCCGGTGCTCGCGGACCGCACGGTGACGGTGAGCAGCGCGGGCAAGTCGTTCAGCCTCACCGGGTGGAAGATCGGCTGGATCATCGCCCCCCCCGCGCTGCGGGACGCGGTGCAGCGCGCGCACCAGTTCGTCACCTTCGCCACCGCGTCGCCGTTCCAGGCCGCCATGGCGGTGGCGCTGCGGCTGCCGGACAGCTACTTCCAGGAGCTGACGGCGCTCTACACGGAGAAGCGCGAGCGGCTGCTCACGGGCCTGCGTGCCGCGGGCCTCAAGGTGTACTCGCCGGAGGGCAGCTACTTCATCCTCGCGGACATCGCGGGCTACGGCTTCGCGGACGACGTGGCCTTCTGCCGGCACCTCGTGACGGAGGTGGGCGTGGCCGCCATCCCGCCCAGCGTCTTCTACGGCCCCGAGCACCGCCACCTGGGCCAGGGCTTCGCGCGCTTCGCCTTCTGCAAGTCCGAAGGCGTGCTGGATGAGGCCGTGCGCCGGCTGGGCGCGAAGCTGCCCGCGCTGAAGCGCTGACGCGCCGGAGCATCGAAAGTCTTGAGCTCATGGGGCCCGGGCCGTGGACGACTTCTTCGGGGAGCTGTACCTGCGCAGCACGCTGCCGTTCCTCTCCGAGGCGGTGACGGCCCGGGAAGCGGACTACCTGTCCCGGGCGTTCGCGGACGTGGAGGGCCCGGTGGTGGACCTGGGCTGTGGCCACGGCCGGCACGCGGCGCGGCTCAACGCGGAGGGCGCGCTCGCCGGGCGGGTGGTGGGCCTGGAGCGGGATGCGCTGTCGCTGCGCTTGCGCCGCCCCGGCTTCCCGGTGGTGCGGGGTGACCTGCGGGCGCTGCCCTTCCAGGCCGGAGCGCTGGGGGGCGCCTACGCCTGGTATTCGACACTCTTCGCCTTCTCCGACGCGGAGCACGTCCAGATCCTCCGCGAGGTGGCGCGGGTGCTGCGGCCCGGCGGGAGGCTCGTGTTCCAGACGGTGCCGTACGAGCGGCTGGCGCGATCCCCGGGCGCCGCCTTCCGCGAGCGGTTACCGGATGGGAGTCTCCTGGAGGAGGAGAGCCGCTTCGACGCGACGCGTGGCAGGGACGTGGGGCAGCGTCAATTGACGCTGCCGGATGGACGCGTGCTGCGGGCGGCGTACGCCATTCGTTACTATCCTCTTGCGGAACTGGAACGGCTGTTGGAAAGCACGGGCTTTTCGACGACGTGGGTGCACGGAGGCCTGGAGGGCGGGCCGATGACACCCGAGTCGACCGACCTCATCGTGGGAGCAGGGCTGCGGCGGGACTGAAGCTTCCCGCGTGACGGCCCGGGACACGTCCAAGTGGATCCGAAAGAACCAGCGCGAACGCGGGTCGGCCTGCTGGGGCATCTGCCCCGCAAGGTCGACGTGTACGAGGTCGGCCCCCGCGACGGCCTCCAGAACGAGCTGCGCACGCTGCCCACCCGGGACAAGGCGCGGCTCATCAACGCCCTCGTCGCGGCAGGGGAGAAGCGCATCGAGGTGACGTCGTTCGTGTCACCCAAGTGGATCCCCCAGCTCGCGGACGCGGAGGAGTTGCTCAATCAGGTGGGCCGCCGCCCGGGGGTCGTCTTCTCCGCGCTGGTGCCCAACCTGAAGGGCCTGGAGCGCGCGCAGGCCGCGGGCCTGGAGGAGGCCGCGGTGTTCATCTCCGCGTCGGAGGCCCACTCCAAGAAGAACATCAACAAGACCATCGCGGAGGCCCTGGCCGGGGCGAAGGAAGTCACCGCCGCCGCCCGCAAGGCCGGCATGCGCGTGCGCGGCTACCTGTCCACCGTGTGGGGCTGCCCCTACGAGGGCCACGTCCCGGTGGAGCGCGTGGTGGACATCTGCCGCCAGCTCGTGGACGCGGGCATCTACCAGCTCAGCCTGGGCGACACGATTGGCGTGGGCACGCCCCGGCAGACGGAGGAGATCCTCTCCGCGCTGCTCCAGCACATGCCGGTGGACACCCTGGCCCTGCACCTGCACGACACGCGCGGCACCGCGCTCGCCAACGCGCTCGTCGGCCTGTCCGCGGGCGTCACCACGTTCGATGCGAGCATCGGTGGGCTGGGCGGCTGCCCCTATGCCCCCGGGGCCGCGGGCAACCTGGCCACCGAGGACGCCGTGTTCATGCTGCAGGGCATGGGCGTGGACACTGGCATCAACCTGGACCGGCTGGTGGAGGCCGGGGAGATCGCCCAGGAGCTCATCGGCAGGAAGCTCGCGGGCAAGTACCTTCAGGCAGCGCTGGGCGAGCGGGACAAGAAGGCCTCGCGCCGCGCGCAGACCTGAGGCGCACGGGAGGCCCCTGCCGCTGCGGCTAGTGGTCTCCCAGCATCGCCGGCAGCTGGGCTTCGAGGCCCAGGTGCTGGGCGGCGATCTGCAGCATCTTCCGCTCCTTGCGGTCGATGCGGCCGTCCACCAGCGCCATCTCCACGATGTGACGCAGGAACACCTCCGCCTCCGGGCTGCCGCGCGGCACCAGCCGCTCGAAGAGCTGGGGGCCGGCGTTGAGCGCCATCTCCACGTTGGGCCAGGACACGCTCCAGCGCTCCGCGCACAGCTTGAGCAGGCGGCGCTCGGCGTTGGACACCTCGCCGTCCGCGGCGGCGATGGACGCCATCATGTAGAGCAGCCGCTCGCGCTCCTTCGCGTCCGTCATCACCCGGTCGCCCTCCACCGGTGCCACCACCGCGCCCCGCTCCTCCTGGCGCGCCTGCCGGTGCCGGGCCACGGCGGCGGAGTGCCGCTGCGCGTGCTGGACGTTCCAGGACTCGAAGGGGAGGGCGGACGCGAGCACCCAGTCGCGCTCGCCGTTGCCCAGCACCGTGCCGCAGAACTCGCAGGTGTTGGCGGCGCTGTCCGTGAGGGGCGCGTTGCACTGCGGGCAGCGGTCCGTGGCCATGCCCGTGTCCGTGTTCGTCTGCGCGCCATGGCGGCGCACCAGCGTGAAGACCCAGCGCTGGGGCACGGTGGGGAGGCTGGGGGGCCGCTGGTTCGCGGGCCCCACGCCCATGCGGGCGCTCCAGCGGATCTCCACCTGGGCTTCGTCGAACGACTCCGGGTGCACCTCCAGCGCGCGCACGTCCACCGCGCCCACCGCGCACTCCAGGAAGACGCGGCGTCGGTCGCGCTTGGACAGCTCCGTCAGCTCGCCCTCCAGCCGGGTGATGACGTCCGCGTTGGCGACCTTGGACAGGCGCTTCGTCTCATTGCGGCTCTGCGCGTCGATCCACTTCCAGAACAGCAGCGACGCGCGGTCCTCCAGCATCTCCAGATTCAGCGCCGGGTCGTCCGTGCGGGCCTGCATCAGCCCGTCCACCTGCTTGTGGTGGCGCACGTGCTCCACGCCCTGCGTGATCTCCGAGAGCGTCCAGTCGTAGTTGCCGGAGTTCACCACCGCGTTGCAGAACTCGCAGGTGTTGGACGCGCCGCCCTTGTAGGGCGCGCCGCAGTTGGGGCACTTGCCCTGGAACAGGTCCTCCCCGATGCGCGTCTGCGCGCCGGGCTTGCGCACGAACGTCCACACCTCCGTGAAGGACTCCGCGGCCACCTTCTTCGCGGCGGCCATGGCCTGCGCGTCCGTCTGGTCCGCGGGCACGTCCGTGTCGCGGATGCTGGCGCGCACGCGCACGTGGATGCTGTCGTACCAGGCCGTCTGGTGCAGGCCGATGAGCTGCACGTCCTGCACGTTCATGTCCGCCAGCGCGTCGCGCACGCCCTGCGCCTTCATGAGCTGCAGCTGCACGTTGAAGCGCTGCCACGTCGCGTCCGACAGGAAGGGGCGCACCGGCGCCATGTCGCGGCGGAACCACGACTTCTGCAGCTCGAGGAAGAGCCAGCGCACCTTGTCCAGCGTGGGCTGCAGTTCGAACGAGGGGTCCTTGAGCTTGAGCGCGTTGACCCAGCCCTGCACGTCGCGGCCCGACACCTCCGTGCGCACCTCCGCCTCGCGCTGATCCAACGCGCGTTGGGTGGTGGCGGTGGGGTGCAGGTTGCGCTTGTAGAACCAGTACGCCACGCCGCCGAGGAGGAGCAGGGGCAGGGTGACCTTCGGGTACAGGAAGATCAGCCGGATCAGGTCGAAGAGCAGCCACAGGGGCAGGCCGTCGCCCCCACCGCCCCCGCCGCCGCGGTCGCGACCGGAGGTGTAGTGCTCGCCGCCACCGCCGCGCGCCAGGGCCACCAGCGGCAGGGCGAGCACGAGCAGGGTGGAGACGGTGAGCAGACCCGGCAGCCACCGCCACGGGCGTTTCGTCGGAGGGCACGAAGGCATGGGTGAAATCCTAACCGTTTACGGCTTGCCAGACTGGAGAACCGGTCGCAGGCTGCGCGCCATTCACGCGGGTCGCCAGGCGCGGCCCGCCACGGGGAGCGAAGATGCCGGAGTTCAAGGTCGACGCCCGGGGCGCCATCGAGATCTGGACCATCGACGGGGAGAGCCGCCGCAACGCCATCAGCCGCGCGATGCTCCAGGAGCTGGGCCAGCTGGTGGCCCGCGTCTCCTCCAGCCGCGACGTGCGCGCGGTCATCCTCACCGGCGCGGGCGACAAGGCCTTCTGCGCGGGCGCGGACCTCAAGGAACGCACCGGCATGGCGGAGGACGAGGTGCGCGCCTTCCTCAACGGACTGCGCCTCGCCTTCCGCGCCATCGAGAAGAGCGACTGCGTCTTCATCGCCGCCATCAACGGCGCGGCCTTCGGCGGGGGCACGGAGCTGGCCCTGGCGTGCGACCTGCGCGTCGCCTCACCCGCCACCGAGCTGGGCCTCACGGAGGTCAAGCTGGGCATCATCCCCGGCGGCGGCGGCACGCAGCGGCTGGCCCGGCTCATCGGCCCGGGGCGCGCGAAGGACCTCATCCTCACCGCCCGGCGCGTCAACGCGGCGGAGGCGTTCAGCATCGGGCTGGTCAACCGGCTGGCCCCGGAAGGGCACCTGCTGGAGGTCGCCTTCCAGCTCGCCGAGGCCGTCGTGGAGAACGCGCCCGTGGCGGTGGCCACGGCGAAGCACGCCATCGACGAGGGCACGGGCCTGGAGCTGGACGAAGCGCTCGCGCTGGAGCTCAAGAAGTACGAGGAGGTGCTCAAGACGGAGGACCGGTTGGAAGGACTCCGCGCCTTCGCGGAGAAGCGTCCTCCTGTCTATAAAGGCCGCTGACCCCCGCGAAAGCGACAGGGGCGGCAAGCCCGCGGTTGCCCGCGGACCTTCCGCCCCTGACGTCACTGCTTCACCGCGTGACTAGGCGCTCGCGGTCTTCTCACCGCCGATGTTCACGCCCTGCTTGTTGATGTAGCCCATCGCCTTGTCCTTGACGGTGGAGCGCAGCTCGGTGCCCGGACGCGGCGCCATCAGGAGCGCGACGATGCTGCCCGCGGCCGCTCCCAGCAGGAACGCGCCGATGCCGCCCAGGCCCGTGCTCGCCGGCTTGTACGTCGTCAATCCCACATACCGCAGCGCGTCGTCCGCGTCGAAGTTGTCCCAGGACTTCTTGGCCTTCTTCGTCGCCACGTCGGCGTACTCGGGGAGCTGGTCGAGCAGCTGGTGGGCCAGGAACTGACGGTACAGCTTGCTCTTGGCCAAAGCCTTCGCCTGCCACGTCGCCTTCTTCGCTCTGAACATGGGTCCCTCCTGGGCCGGATGATTCACGAGAAGGGGTGGCCCGCCTGGGTGCACCCCCCTCGTGCAACATCAAGGTAGGCAGGGAGGCCGTTGGTGACATCCCCCCGGAATGCCGCGCGCTGGCCTGTTGCGTCGTCCTCTGGACGGCACGTCCGGTGGGCCCCACGGCAAGAAGGCAGCCAGGCCAGGGCCTTTTTGGTATGTGGCCCGGGCCATGTCCTACGACCAGAAGCTGCTCGAGACGATCGCCCAGGTGGAGAAGGGTGGCGCCCAGAAGTACCACGCGAAGAACACCGAGGCCGGCAAGCTCTTCGCCCGCGAACGCATCCGCCTGCTCGTGGACGCGGACTCGTTCGTGGAGGACGGCAAGCTCGCCAACAACCTGGACGCGGACCTGCCCTCCGACGGCGTCATCACGGGCCTCGCGCGCATCGCGGGCCGCACCGTGGCCATCATGGCCAACGACTCCACGGTGAAGGCGGGCAGCTGGGGCGCCCGCACGGTGGAGAAGATCCTCCGCATCCAGGAGACGGCGAAGGCGTCGCGCTGCCCGCTCATGTACCTGGTGGACTCCGCGGGCGCGCGCATCACCGACCAGGTGGAGATGTTCCCCGGCCGCCGGGGCGCGGGCCGCATCTTCTACAACGAGGTCCACCTGTCGGGCGTGGTCCCGCAGATCTGCCTCCTGTTCGGCCCGTCCGCCGCGGGCGGCGCGTACATCCCCGCGTTCTGCGACCTGGTCATCATGGTGGACGGCAACGCGTCCATGTACCTGGGCAGCCCGCGCATGGCGGAGATGGTCATCGGGGAGAAGGTCACGCTGGAGGAGATGGGCGGCGCGAAGATGCACTGCTCGGTGTCCGGCGTGGGCGACGTGCTGGTGAAGACGGAGCAGGAGGCCATCGCCGCCGCGAAGCAGTACCTGGCGTACTTCCCGGAGAACTTCACGAAGCCGCCGCCGCGCATGGAGGTGAAGGCCCCCAAGCACAGCGGCAAGCGCGTGGATGAGATCATCCCGCCGGATCAGAACAAGCCCTTCGACATGCACGCCCTCATCACGGAGCTCATCGACGAGGGGAGCTGGTTCGAGGTGAAGAAGCTCTTCGCTCAGGAGATCATCACGGGCCTGGCGCGCATTGGCGGTCAGCCGGTGGGCATCGTGGCCAACCAGCCCAAGTACAAGGGCGGCGTGCTGTTCGTGGACAGCGCGGACAAGGCGGCCCGGTTCATCTGGCTGTGTGACGCATTCAACATCCCGCTCTTGTACCTGGCGGACGTGCCGGGCTTCATGATCGGCACCAAGGTGGAGCGGGCGGGCATCATCCGCGCGGGCGCGAAGATGATCTCCGCGGTGTCCGAGGCCAGCGTGCCGCGCATCTGCGTCGTGGTGCGCAAGGCCTACGGCGCGGGCCTCTACGCCATGAGCGGCCCCGGCTTCGCCCCGGAGGCCACGCTGGCGCTGCCCCAGGCGATGATCGCCGTGATGGGCCCGGAGGCGGCGGTGAACGCCGTCTACTTCAACAAGATCCAGGAGCTTCCGGAGGCCGAGCGGCCGGCCTTCGTCCAGAAGCTGCGCGACGAGTACAAGCAGGATGTGGACATCTACAAGCTGGCCAGCGAGCTCATCATCGACGCCGTCATCCCCGGCGATTCGCTGCGCGGCGAGCTGATGCAGCGTTATGCGCTGTACGCCGAGCGCTTCCAGCCCCGTGCGGAAAAGAAGCACGGTGTCTATCCCGTCTGAGCAGCCCCACCTGAGCTAGATTCCCGCCCCGACCATGGACTTCGACCTTCCCGACAGCCACCGCGCCCTCCAGGCCTCTCTCCGTGAATTCTGTGAACGCCGCGTGAAGCCGTATGCGCGCGACTGGGACCGGGACGAGAAGTTCCCCATGGAGGTCGTGAAGGAGCTGGGCCAGCTGGGCGTGCTCGGCATCCTCGTCTCCGAGGAGTACGGGGGGGCGGCCATGGACTCGCTCGCCGTGGCGGTGGCCGTGGAGGAGATCGCCCGCTACGACGGCTCGCTCGCGCTCACCGTGGCCAGCCACAACGGCCTGGGGACGAGCCACGTGCGCGTCTTCGGCAACAAGGCGCAGCACCAGCGCTACCTGCCCAAGCTCGCGTCCGGCGAGTGGCTGGGGGCGTGGGGCCTCACCGAGCCGGGATCCGGCTCCGACGCGTCCGGTATGCGCACCACCGCGGTCCGCAAGGGCAACAAGTGGGTGCTCAACGGCGCGAAGATGTTCATCACCCAGGGCACAGTCGGGGACGTGTTCGTGGTGCTCGCGCTCACGTCGCCGGAGAAGCGCCAGAAGGGCATCACCGCGTTCGTGCTGGAGAAGGGCGTGCCGGGCTTCAGCCAGCGCTCCATCCACGGGAAGCTGGGCATGCGCTCCTCGGACACCGCGGAGCTCATCCTGGAGAACGTGGAGCTGGGCGACGACGCCATCGTGGGCGAGGTGGACCGGGGCTTCATCGACACGCTGAAGATCCTCGACAAGGGCCGCATCACCATTGGCGCGCTGTCGGTGGGCCTGCTGCGCGGGGCGCTGGAGGAGTCGGTGGCGTACTCGCGCGAGCGCACCGCCTTCGGCCAGCCCATCAGCGAGTTCCAGGGCCTGCGCTGGATGATGGCGGACATGAAGACGGAGCTGGAGGCGGCGCGCCTGCTGGTGCACCGCGCGGCGCGGCTCGCGGACGCGGGTCAGCCGTACTCGGAGGAGGCCTCCATGGCGAAGCTGTTCGCCTCCGAGGCGGCCATGCGCGGGTGCAACAAGGCCGTGCAGATCCACGGCGGCTACGGCTACACGCGCGAGTTCCCGGTGGAGCGCTACCTGCGCGACGCCAAGCTCTGTGAGATTGGCGAGGGCACGAGCGAGATCCAGCGCACCATCATCGCCCGCGAGACCTTCAAAGGGGCCTGATGGATACCGCTCGGCTGCGTGAGCTGGGACTCAAGGTGAAGGAGGAGCCGTCCGGCACCGAGGTGGTGCTGGACCTGGAGGCCGCGTCCCTGGTGAACCCCATCACCAAGGACTTCATCACCGACATCACCTTCCAGGTGGTGGGCGACCGGCTCATCCCCATCGCGCCGGCCGCGGTGGTGGGCATGACGCCCATCCTGCTGAGCGCCATCGATGCGGCGGAGGAGATGCAGGTCCTCCTGCTGGACACCTTCAGCGACCACGTCTTCCACCTGCAGCGCCGCTCGGAGGAACTCCAGCTGCTGGGGCTGCCCGCGGACGTGGATCCGCAGTCGCTGGAGCTGTCCACCCTCGTGAAGGAGGGCCACCTCTCCGTGCGGCTGGTGGCGGACCGGCAGGGCAACTTCCGCATCGCGGAGGCCGTGCGCGGCGGTGAGGACCTGCCCACCGCGGCGGGCCACATCATCGAGCTGTCGGAGTTCCGCGAGCGCGCGGCGCTCACGGGCTACCTGGCGGCCCTCTTCGGAGAGCCCGTGGCCCGGGCGCCGTCCGTCG
Organism: Corallococcus llansteffanensis; assembly: GCF_003612055.1. Taxonomy (GTDB): domain Bacteria; phylum Myxococcota; class Myxococcia; order Myxococcales; family Myxococcaceae; genus Corallococcus; species Corallococcus llansteffanensis. Next base: position 1,127 of record NZ_RAWB01000178.1, on the reverse strand, counting down.
CGGGCGCGGGGCCGGTGCGCTTCGTGGAGATCGTCGAGAAGTTCGGTCCCCAGGCGCTGGTGCCGCCGCGCAGCAGCCTGGAGCTGCTGGCCCAGCTCCAGGTGGACGGCAAGGCGTACCGCTTCGCCGCCGCGCGCATCGCCGGGCGCACCTTCCGGGGGCTCCTGGCGGGCACCCGGGGCAAGGTGTGGGCGGGCCGCTTCGAGCTGGACGAGTTCCCGGGCGTGGTGCGGATGGTGGCGGACCTGTTGAAGGTCGCTCCCGAGGCCGTGCGCCTCGTGGGCCCGGACGCGCCCCAGGAGTGACACCCGTGGAGAAGATGACCCTCGTCGAACGGGTGCAGGTGCTGGAGGGGCGCCTGGGAGTGACGTTCTCCAAGCGGGAGCTGGCGCTGGAGGCGCTGACGCACAAGACGTACGTCAACGAGAACCGCGACCTGAACCTCAAGGACAACCAGCGCCTGGAGTTCCTGGGCGACGCCGTGGTGGACCTCGCGGTGAGCCACCGGCTGATGGACCGCTGCCCCGGCGTGCCCGAGGGCGAGCTCACCAAGATGCGCGCCCGCATCGTCCACGAGGAGGGGCTGGCGCGAGTGGCCCGCACCCTGCGCCTGGGCGAGCTGCTGCTGCTGGGCCGGGGCGAGTCCCAGTCGGGCGGCCGGGACAAGAACTCCATCCTCGCGGACGCCCTGGAGGCCGTGCTGGGCGCGGTGTACCTGAGCGGCGGCCTGGAGCCGGCCCTGATTCTGGTGGACCGGTGCTTCGGGGACATGCTGGAGGAGGTGGCCTCCGGCGCCGGCCGCCTGGACTACAAGACGCTCCTCCAGGAGATGTCGCACGAGAAGCTCAAGCTGTCCCCGCGCTACCGGGTGGTGGCGGAGAGCGGGCCGGAGCACTCCAAGGTCTTCGAGGTGGAGGTGTGTATAGGGGAGGGCGTGTACGCCCGGGCCACCGGCCGCAACAAGAAGGAGGCCGAGCAGTCCGCCGCGCGCAGCACCCTGGAGCGCCTCAAGTCCGCGCCGTCGGCGGCTCCGGACCCCGAGCCGGAGGTCGTCCTCACGGCCGAGGCCGCCGCCCCAGAGCCGGTGATGCCGCCAACCCCAGGGGTTTCACCGGACGACCCTCCGG
>NZ_RAWB01000177.1 GCF_003612055.1 Corallococcus llansteffanensis | reverse complement strand
TTCGCCGCGCGGCTGGGATTGCTGCCCGGGCTCCAGCAGGGGGCGGGGCTCGGTGGAGGCAGGGCTCATGGACGGGTTCTACTTCACGCGCTACCGCCGCCGCACCAGCCAGCTCCTCCCGGACTGTCCGACGATGACGAGCTCCGACTGGAGCCGCCCGCCGAACACGCGCGACGGATGCACCCCGCGCACGAGGTAGTGGTCGTACCAGGTGGCCTGCGTGTCGTAGTCCAGGTCCTGGGGCCGCCACTCGGAGGGGAAGGTGGGCGGCACCTCGCCCCGGTAGCGCAGCGGCGAATGCGGCGTGGTGGCGAAGGTGAAGTTGGGCACCCCGCCGCGCTCGCGCGCCAGCACCGCCGCGCCGTGCAGGAAGACGGGGAAGCGCACCACGCGCGAGCCCGCGTCGAACACCAGCCCCATCACCTTCGGCCGGTCCCCGGTGACGTCCGCGAGCACGTCCCACTCGCGGGCCTCCTCGGCGAAGTCGCGGAATCCGCGCCCCATCACGAACGCGACGAGCAGCGCGCCCGCCGTCGCCGCGAGGCACAGGGGCCGCCGCCACTCCCCGCGCGTGGCCGGCATGCTCGCCACCAGGAGCGCCGCGGCCAGGTGCGCGTACCGCGTGTTGAGGTAGTAGACGTACCCGCGGATGTCGAAGGGCAGCAGGAAGAACAGCGCCAGCGCCAGCACGCCCAGCCCCAGCAGGCGAAAGCGCGCCACCGGCCCCTCGCGCTGCGTCCCCGGCCGCGCGAGCCCCAGCACCCAGCCCGCCACCGCCACCAGGCCGACGGCGTACAGCGGCCAGCGGTCCGAGCCGTCATGGAACGTGTTGGCGAGCACCTGGAGGAACTCCGCGCGGTTCTGCTCGAAGCCCTTCCACGCCAGGTTCTGCGGCGAGAACGTGGGCCCCCACGCCTTCCACGGCGCCCCGGGCTGGATGTCCGGCGGGTTGCCGAAGCGCAGCACCACCCACGAAAGGAACAGCGTCACGCCCGGCACCACGCCCAGGAGCGCGGCCACGCGCGGCCGCAGCCGGGCCGCCACTCCCCGGGCCTCCGCGTCCTCGGGCACGGGCGTGGTGAGCAGCAGCCACGGCAGCCCCAGCGCCAGGAAACCGAAGGCCTGGACGTGGAAGAGCAGCACCGCCACGAGGCACGCCGCGAGCCCCACGCCCCAGGCCCGGCGGCGGGGCACGTCCGTCAGCGTCCGCGCGAAGAGGCCGCAGCACAGCAGCGTCAGCGGCAGCGCGGCCAGGTAGTTGATGAAGCCCCAGCCGAAGCTGTCGCCGTACGCCAGGGGCAGCGTGAGCAGCGCGGGCCAGGACGGCCGGCCCAGGCTGCGCAGCAGGAAGGCCAGCCCCAGCGGCAACCCCACCACGTACGCGGTGAGGAAGACGCGGTTGGCGACCTCCAGCGGCAGCAGCCAGTTGAGCGCGCTGACGAGGTAGTAGTAGCCCAGGTAGGGCGTCAGCTCGTGCCGCGCCGCGAACAACTCCGGGTACAGCGTCGTCGGGTCCTCCAGCCGGTGCAGCACGGAGATGAGGTACAGGTGCTGCGGCAGGTCCACCATGGGCAGGACGCGCGACACCCAGAGGGGCAGCGCGCCCAGCACCAGGGCGGCGGCGAAGGCGATGCGGGCGGTTCGGTTCGTCACGGGCAGGAGGGCGCGGACTGTATGCGCGCGCGCCCACACCGGGCGAGCACACCGTCGCCGGCGGCGCGCGGGTAACAGGTAGACAAAGGTGAGGGCTCCTGTCTTGGCAGGGGGAATGCCCTGCGGTATAGGCCGGACTCCACGGGGGCCTTTCGCCCCGTCTCGAGGAGAGCGGACATGGCACGCAGCGCGACGTTGATGACCGCGGGGTTGTTGCTGGGAGGCCTGTGCTGGGTTCCCGCGACGGCCCACGCCTGCGAGGCCCATGCGAAGGCCGCCGCGTCCTCCAAGGCCGCCCAGACGCCCGCGCCCACCCAGGCCACCGGGGCGAAGGCGGACGAGTCCGCGCCGCGCCCCCTGGAGGAGCTGGACAAGGTGCTGACCGCGAAGTGCTCCTGCGGCAGCAAGGCGGACTGCACCTGCAAGCGCGGCAAGTGCGAGTGCTCCAAGTGCTCGGGCCGCCACGCGCCCGGCCAGGTGATGGACGCGCTGCGCGGCCGTCCCGCGACGCAGGAACTCCAGGAGGCGCGCAACGACGCCTCCGCCGGCATCTTCATCTGAAGTGGGAGGTGCGGTGGCGGAAGCGCCACCGCACGGTCCGTCAGGCGGCCGGGGTGGCGGAGCGCCCGCGCGGCGCGGGAGCCGCGCCTTCGGATACGAGCACGGGCCAGCCGCGCGCCATCGCCTCGCGGAAGAAGGACGCCAGCTCGTGCCGGCTGGTGTTCACCGCGCCCTGGAACGGGTCGATGAGGGCCTCTTCACCCAGGCTCTCCTGCGAGCTCAGCTGCACCGGGTGGCCGCACCGCTCGCAGCGGATGGACACCTGGCGCACCAGGGCCACCGGCACCGCGTAACGGGCGCTGCACTCGCCGCACTTCCACACCAGCGCGCGCTCGCCCGCCTCCCTCCGCGCCAGCTGCTCCAGCTCGTCCGCCAGACGCAGGAGCGCCGGGAGGTCCTGGGGCGGCTGGGCGAAGATGGCGCTGGGACCGTAGCCCTTGCCCGGAGAGCCCAGGCTCGGAGGCCGGTCTCCCTGGAGCAGGGCGCGCAGGCGGTCCCTGGCGCGCAGGTCGCGGAACTCGGCGCCCGCGAGCGCGCGCTCCACCGCCTCATGGACCGGCGGCAGCTGCGGCTCGAGCCGCTCGTCGTCCGGCAGGGTCTTGGGGAAGTCCACCAGCCGGTGGGCGGGAATGGCGAGGAATCGGAAGGCCACGGTCCTTCCATCCATTGCACTTGAACCCGGCGTCCGCAAGACGCGAGTTTCCAAACCTGGAACGCGGACGACAGTCCCGCGCGCACTCCCTTTCAGACCGACCACTCCAGCATCCGCTTCAGCGGCGCCAGGGCCGCCCCCTGGAGATCCGCCGGCAGCACCAGCTCCGGGGTCCTGTCCCGCATGCACCGGTACAGCTTCTCCAGCGTGTTGAGGCGCATGTACGGGCACTCGTTGCACGCACACCCGTTGTCCGGCGGCGCCGGGATGTACGTCTTGTGCGGCGCGCCCTTCTTCATCTGGTGGAGGATGCCCGCCTCCGTCACCACGATGAACTTCGACTTCGGGCTCTTCACCACGTAGTCCAGGAGCGCCTTCGTGGAGCCGATGAAGTCCGCGTGCCGGAGCACCTGCTGCTCGCACTCCGGATGGGCCACCACCTCCGCGTCCGGGTGCTCCACCTTCAGCTGCACGAGCTTCTTCTCGCTGAAGATCTCATGGACGATGCAGCTGCCCGGCCACAGCACCATGTCGCGCCCCGTCTGCTTCATGACGTGGCGGCCCAGGTGTTGATCCGGCGCGAAGAGGATGGGGCGGTCCTTCGGAACCTGGTTGACGATCTTCACCGCGTTGGACGACGTGCAGATGACGTCGCTCATCGCCTTCACCGCGGCGGAACTGTTCACGTACGACACCACGAAGGCGTCCGGGTGTTTGTCCTTGAACGCCTTGAACGCCGCGGGCGGACACCGATCCGACAGCGAGCAGCCGGCCTTCAGGTCCGGCAGCAACACCTGCCGCGAGGGGTTCAAGATCTTCGCGGTCTCCGCCATGAAGTGCACGCCGCAGAAGACGATGACGTCCGCGTCCGTCTTCTCCGCCGCCTGCGCGAGCGCCAGGCTGTCACCGACGAAGTCGGCCACGTCCTGGACCTCGCTCTCCTGGTAGTAGTGCGCCAGGATGACCGCGTTCATGGAGCGCTTCAGCGCCTGGATCTCGGCCTCGTAGTCCACCGTCACGCCCATCGTGGTTCTCCTCGCAGGGCATTCTGTAACCGCCCCCGGACGCCGCAGCCAGCCTGCGCCGGAGCGCTCGCGGGCGGGCCCTACCCATCACGGTGTCCCGGATGACTTAGGGGGGTTTAACCTATTCCGAAAAGTCTCTTACCCCCCCGTACATCACCTAATCCATGGGAGCAGGTAAAGTACGCGGCGGTCTGCTGGCGGCTCACCGGGAAGGCATCGCAGCGCGGGCCCGCTGGCAGCGGACATCCACCAGGCTCGGACACTCAGACATGCGACTGGCGGGAACGGGGCCTCTTCCAGGCCCTGCGTCTACAGCAATGGCGCCGTGCGCGGGCGCCGGTGTGGCTCTTGCGCGTTGGGAAAAATCCATGAGCGTGCCCACTCACGAAGTCCTCATCGTCCACCCCAACGAGGCGCGCCGTAGCGCGCTGGTGTCAGCGCTGGGGGCGCACCGGGTCGCGGCGGTGGGCTCGCAGCTGGAGGCCACGCGTCGCATGGAGGCGTCAGTGCCCACACTGATCATCGCGCCCGCGGACAACGCGCGGCGCTTCCTGCGGCACGTGGACCGGGCCGCGCCGGAGGCCGTCTGCGTGTTCGTCTGCTCCCGGTCGGATCAGCTGGGGCTGGAGGAGCTGGTGGAGACCGCCGCCGAAGGTCACGTCTTCAGCACGGTGGACGACGCGCTATCGGAAGGAGAGCTGGGCTCACGCCTGCGCGACATCCTCCAGCTGCGTGCCTCCACGCGCGTGTCGCTGGACGCGGGGCTGCGGGTGGACTTCCTCCTGCGCGACCAGCACGTCGTCGCGGAATGCCAGGACCTGGGCAACTTCGGCGCGGCCCTGCGCATTCCCATGGACATGTCGATGGCGGCCTTCCTGCCGGGGTCGCCCCTGGACGCGCTGTCCATGGTGCGCGACGGCGTGCCGGTGCTGCACGTGGCCCGCGCCTACGTGCGCCACGCGACGCCCGTGCTCCATGACGGCCGCGGCTTCCTGCGCGTGGGCATCTCCTGGCGGCGCGCCTCCGACGAGTCGTCCGCGGCCCCGCCCCGGACGCTGCGTGACCCGGTGGCCGTGCTGGCCGCGCTGCGCAAGGCGCTCCGGCGCGAGCTGCCCGTGTGGCTGCATCCGCCGGACAGCCAGGCGGCGCACTTCCGGCTGGAGGCCGCCACGGTGGAGCCGGTGGACGAGCGCGGCCAGCTGCGCGGCCAGGTGTCCCCGGCGCTTCCGGCGAGCGTGGGCGAAGTGGTCCACCTCTCCTTCGAGATGGGCGGCCAGCGCTATTCGGGCGTCACCAGCATGCTCCAGGTCGCGCATGACGGCGTGTCGCTGGGCCTGCCCCGGTCGCTGACGGTGGAGAACCGGCGCGGTCAGCAGCGCTTCCGGCCCTCGCCGCAGAACCGCTTCCTCGTGCGCTTCACCTCGCCCTTCGGCGGCCAGCGCATCACCCGCGCGGTGCTGGACCTGGGGGGGCGCGGGTTCGCCTTCCCCATCGACGCGTCGTGCGAGGTGCTGCCCGCGGGCTCCCGCCTGGACGCCACGCTGCTGTTGCCGGACGGCGCGGAGGCGTCGTGCCGCGTGGAGGTGCGCTCGGTGGATGTCGTCCCGTTCGAGGCCCGGCATGATCAGCGCCTCAGGCCCTACCGCTGCGGGGTGCGCGTGCTGGACCTGCCGCTCCCGGTGCGCGACGCCGTCGTGGACGCGTTCGTGGCCGCCCGGGCGCCGCAGGTGAAGGACGGCGCGGTGTTCCGCTTCCCCGACCTCTGGCGGATGATGCAGGAGGCCCGCTACACCTTCCACCCGGACCACCCCTTCGGCGAGGAGGACCGCGTCCTGCCGCCCCTCGAGGACCTGCACGAACGGCTGGGCCGCGCCCGCGACCTGGGGCGCTCGCTCGTCTACACCGATGGGCACCAGCCCCTGGGGCACGTCAACGGCCTGCGCATGCACTCGCGCACCTGGCTCGTGCAGCACCTGGCCGTGCTGCCCGGCTTCCGGCGCAGCGAGCAGGTCTCCAGCGAGCTGACCTCCCTCGCGGTGGAGGTGGGCGAGGCGATGGAGGACGTGGAGTTCATCCGCTACATGTGGCGCACCGACAACCGCTGGCCGCACCGGCTGGGCACGTGGCTGGCCCGCGTGCTGGAGGGCCAGGGGCTGTGTCACCTGCGCCAGTTCCACTACCTGCGCGCGTCCCTGGACACCGTCGCCACGCAGGCCCCCGGGGGCCTGCCCGCCGTGCGCGAGGCGGGCCCCGAGGACCGGCGGTGGCTGGAGTCCTACCTGCGCGGGCAGGGGGAGATGGTGCGCCTGCTCAGCGAGGACCTGCGGGCGGATCCCGGGCCCGAGCAGCAGTTGGGCGCGCGCTTCCGGGCGGCGGGGCTGCACCGCGAGCGGCGGATGTTCGTGGTGGACGGGGAGACGGGGCCGCTCGCCATCGCGTTCCAGGAGGAGGCGACCCCGGGCCTGAGCCTCATCGAGGTCTCCAACAGCTTCAGCCTCGTGGTGGCGGACCGGGCGCACCCCGGCACGCGCGACGCGGTGGCGGCGCTGACGTGGCGGTGCATCGCGCACGCGCGGGAGCGGGGCCGCCCCTCGTCGCTGGGCATGGTGGACGCCCTGGACGTGCCGGTGCTGCTGGAGGCGGGCTTCGTGGACCAGGGCCGCTTCTCCGAATGGACCTTCCACCGCTCCATGGTGCGCCGCTGGTGCGAAGCCTGGCGCTCGCTCTTCGAGCGGCAGGCCCCCGCCCGCCGGGCGGCCCGCGCGGCCCTGGAGCAGGACCAGGAGGCCCCGTGAGGTACCTGATGGAATCCAAGGGCGAGTCGCAGCGCCTCTTGGAGCAGGAGCAGTCCCAGGACACGCGCTCCGTGCTGCACGGCACCGGCCTCAAGCCGGGGGACCGGGTGCTGGACGCGGGGTGCGGCCCCGGAGGCATCACGGAGCTGATGGCGGAGCTGGTGGGGGAGGGCGGCCACGTCACCGGCCTGGACGTGCACGCGGGCCGCATCGCGGAGGCGCAGGCGAGGAACCGCCACCGCCCCCACCTGGAGTTCCTCCAGGCGGACGTGCGCGCGAGCGGCCTGCCGACGGACAGCTTCGACTACGTGTGGAGCCAGTACGTCTTCGAGTACCTGCCGGACCGGCAGGTCGCGCTCGCGGAGCTCATCCGCGTGACGCGGCCCGGGGGCCGGGTGGTGGTGTCCGACATCGACGGGCTGGGGTTCCAGAACTGGCCCTTCCCGGAGCACCTGCGCCAGGGCACGCAGCGCATCGTGGAGGCCCTGGAGGCGCGCGGCTTCGACCTGTACGTGGGCCGCAAGCTGTACTCGGACTTCCGCCGCGCGGGCCTCACCCACGTGCGCGTGCACCTGGTGCCCTTCTACATGGCCCCGGGCGCCGCCGAGGCGCGGCTCCTGCGCGACTGGGAGACGCGCTTCGACGCGCTGGCGCCCGTGGCGGCCCCGGCCTTCGGTGACCTTGCGGCCTACCAGGCGCACTGCCAGGAATTCCTCTCCATGCTGGCGGATCCGGAGGGACTGAAATATGCGGTGACGTTGGTGACCGAAGGGACGAAGCCGTGAGTGGGCGCCTGCCGGCGGTGAAGGTGCAGGAGGTATCGCCGGACAACGCCCCGGAGGTGAGCGTCCGCGCCACGTCCACGCTGCTGCTCTACTTCGAGCACCGCTACGGCGCGGAGCGCCTGGCGCGGCTGTGGCGCGAGCACGGGTTCAGCCTGGGGCTGGACTACATGCGCACGCCGACGAACTACGTCTCGCTGCACTTCCTGGAGCGCGTGGCGGCGGCGCTGCGCGACGCGTCCGGCGACTCGAAGTTCATGCGCGAGGCGGGCCTGTTCACCGCGTCCCCGCAGGCCCTGGGCTTCGTCTTCTACATGCTGCGCGCGTTCGGCTCGCCGAAGGCCTGCTACAAGCAGACCATCGACTTCTCCCCCAGCTACAACCGGGTGGGCGCGTTCACGGTGGACCTGCTGGAGCACAAGCGGCTCAAGCTGTCCTACCGCAGCAGCATCCCGGAGCGCAGCCGCAACATCTGCGAGCTGCGCATGGGCCAGTTCGCGTCCTTTCCCACCATCTGGGGGCTGGCGCCCGCGGACGTGCGGGAGACGGAGTGCCAGGTGCAGGGCGGCGAGGCGTGCCGCTACCACCTCACCTGGACGGATCCGCCCACCATGTGGGGCCACTACCTGGGCCTGCTCCTGGGCATGGTGAGCGGCCTGCTGGCCACGCACCTGGGCTGGGGCGACGCGCTCTTCTCCGTGACGGCGCTGGGTGTGGGCGGCTTCGCGCTGGGGGGCTGGTTGGACCGGCGGCGCGAACTGCAGCGCAAGGACGAGCTGCTGTCGGCCCAGGCCCAGGCGAACCTGGGCTCGCTGCGCGAGTTGCAGCAGCGCTACGACGAGGTGTTTGGCAGCAACGTGGCGCTGGAGGACCGCGTCGCGGCGCGCACGCGCGAGCTGTCGGAGGCCAACACGAAGCTGGAGGTGGCGCTCGTCAAGCAGCGCGAGCAGGACCGGCTGAAGACGGAGTTCTTCGACAACGTGAGCCACGAGCTGAGGACGCCGCTCACGCTCATCCTGCTGTCGCTGGACGCGCTCCAGAAGGAGCCGGAGTCCCTGCCGGCGGTGGTGCGCCAGCACCTGACGACGCTGGACCGCAGCACGCAGCGACTGCTGCGCCTCATCGACAACCTGCTCAACCTGGCGCAGCTGGAGGCGGGCAAGGTGCGCCTGCGCTACCAGCCGGTGGAGCTGCACGCGTTCCTCACGTCGCAGCTGCTGCCCTTCCGCACCGTGGCGGAGAAGCAGGGGCTCATGCTCACGCTGGAGGGCGCGCCGCTGTCGCCGGTGCACGTGGACGTGGAGCGCATCGAAGGCGTGTTCCACAACCTGGTGTCCAACGCGCTCAAGTTCACCCCGGCCGGCGGCAGCATCGCCGTGCGCCTGCGCGAGGACGCGACCGACGTGCATGTGGAAGTGGTGGACACAGGGCAGGGGATGGCGCCCGCGGACCTGGCCGTCATCTTCGACCGCTTCGCCCAGGCGGACACGTCCGGCACGCGGCGCTTCGGGGGCAGCGGCATCGGGCTCGCGCTGGTGAAGGAGACGCTGGAGCTGCACGCGGGCGGCATCGAGGTGTCGAGCACGCCGGGCCAGGGCTCCAGCTTCCGCGTGCGCCTGCCCAAGGGCACCGTGCACCTGCGCGAGGAGCTGCGCGATCGCAAGCTCACCGACACGACCCCCCGGAGCGAGCGCCGCAGCTCCGGCCGCTTCGCCACCGTGCTGTCCGCCACCGCCTCCGGGGCGCAGCGGCCCACGGAGCCCCAGGACCACTCGCGCGCGGATGCCAAGGCGCCGCGCATCCTGGTGGTGGAGGACGACGCGGAGATCCGCGCCTTCATCGCGGACATCCTCGCGCCCAGCTACCGGGTGCTGGAGGCGACCAACGGTGAGGAGGGCGTGCGCCGCGCGCTGGAGGACCGGCCGGACCTGGTGGTGTCGGACGTGATGATGCCGGTGCTCTCCGGCCTCAACCTGCTGGTGCAGCTGCGCTCCCACGCGCAGACGGTGGACCTGCCCGTCATCCTGCTCACCGCGCGCCAGGAGGTGTCCGCCAAGGTGGAGGCGCTGGGCGCGGGCGCCAACGACTACCTGGGCAAGCCCTTCAGCCCGCGCGAGCTGCTGGCGCGCGTGGAGACGCAGCTGCGGCTGCGCGAGGCGGCGGTGCGCGCGGCGGAGAACGAGCGGCTGGCGGCCATCGGCCTGCTCACCTCCGGCTTCGCGCACGAGGTGCGCAACCCGCTCAACGGGCTGATGAACGCGCTGATGCCGCTCAAGGACGTGCTCCAGGGGCGGGACACCGGTGGGGACCCCACCCTGGGCCCCGCGATGCTGGAGGTGATGGAGGAGTGCGGCCAGCGCATCCGGCACCTCGCGGAGTCGCTGCTGTCCTTCGTGCGCACGGCGGAGAAGCCCGTGGCCGTGCGGTTGGATCAGGCGCTCGACTCCACGCTCAACGTGCTGGGCTGGCGCATCCCGTCCGGCGTCGTGGTGGAGCGCTCCTACCACTGCACCGACCCCATCTGGGGGGACCCGGGCACGCTCAACCAGGTGTGGCTCAACCTGCTGGACAACGCCCTGCGCGCGGTGGGCGACACGGGCCGCGTGCGGGTGGAGACGTCCCAGGAGGACCACGAGGCGCTCGTCACCATCGTGGACAGCGGCGTGGGCATCCGCCCGGAGGACCTGGAGCGGCTCTTTCAGCCCTTCTTCTCCACGCGCGCGGCGGGCGAGGGCACCGGCCTGGGCCTGGCGCTCAGCCGCCGCATCGTCCTGCAGCACGGCGGTCGCATCGGCATCACCAGCCAGATGGGGCAGGGCACGCGGGTGGAGGTGCGGCTGCCCATGCGTCCGGCGCTGTCCGACGCGCTGTCGTCCACCCCGACTGGCGGTGCGGGTCGCGGGCGCTGGACGCGGCGCATGGGCTGACGTCCGCTCGCGAAGGCGTGACTCTGTTACAGTCGCGCGTCTTTCATTTCACCCCCTTCAAATTCCAGTTCGAGGAACTCACGGCATGCAAAGCACCGTCGCCGCGGGCGAGGCCCGCAAGGGGCATCCCCCGGGCCTCTACCTGTTGTTCGCCACCGAGATGTGGGAGCGCATGTCCTATTACGGCATGCGCGGCTTGCTGGTGCTCTTCCTCACCGACAAGGTGCGGGGCGGCTACGGCTGGTCCACGGCGGATGCGCTGAGCCTCTACGGCACGTACACGGGCCTCGTGTACCTGACGCCCATCGTGGGCGGCTACATCGCGGACCGCTACATCGGCCAGAGGAAGGCGGTGTTGCTGGGCGGTGTGCTGATGATCATCGGCCACCTGCTGTTGGCGCTGCCAGGGACGGGCATCTTCTACACGGGCCTGGGCTTCCTCATCGTGGGCAACGGCTTCTTCAAGCCGAACATCTCCACCATGGTGGGCGGGCTGTACCCGACGGGGGACGGCCGGCGCGACGGTGCCTTCACCATCTTCTACATGGGCATCAACCTGGGCGCGGTGCTGGGCAACTTCATCTGCGGCACGCTGGGTGAGCGGGTGGGCTGGCACTGGGGCTTCGGCTCCGCGGGCGTGGGCATGACCCTGGGCGTCATCATCTTCGTGGCGCTCCAGAAGCGGCTCTTGGGACAGGTGGGGCTCGCGCCCGCGCCCCGGCCTCCCGCGTCGGCGACGACGGCGTCGGGCGGCAAGCCCCCGGCGTTCTCCCGCGAGGAGTGGGACCGCATCATCGTCATCTTCATCATCGCGCTGTTCGTGGTGGCCTTCTGGACGGGCTTCGAGCAGGCCGGCGGTCTGATGAACCTCTACACGGACCAGAAGGTGGACCGGACGATGTTCGGCTGGGAGGTGCCCACCACGTGGTTCCAGAACTTCAACTCCGTCTTCATCGTCGCGCTGGCGCCGGTGTTCGCGGGCGTGTGGAGCGCGCTGGCGGCGCGGGGCAAGGACCTGAGCATCCCGCTGAAGATGGCCCTGGGGCTCATCTTCCTGGCGGTGGGCTTCGCCTTCATGCTGGGCGCCTCCAAGGAGAGCGCGGCGGACGGCAAGGCGGCGGCGTGGTGGGTCATCATGGCGTACCTCTTCCACACCATGGGGGAGCTGTGCCTGTCGCCGGTGGGCCTGTCCATGGTGAGCAAGGTGGCGCCCACGCGCGTCACCTCCGCGATGATGGGCGTGTGGTTCCTCGCGAACGCGGTGGCGAACAAGCTGTCCGGCGTGCTGGGCGGCTACTCGGAGAAGATGGGTGAGTTCAGCGTGTTCCTCACCATCGTCATCGGCTCGGGCCTGGCGGGCGTCATCCTGCTGGTGCTCGCCCCGGTGCTGAAGCGGATGATGCACGGCACGGACGAAGTGACGCCCGCGCCGGCCCACCCGCCGCAAACGGGCACGGTGGGCGCGGCCACCTGAGCCGCCCCGGGCCCCGGGCCCTGAAGCCCGGACCCTGAAACGACGAACGCCGGAGCGCCCTGGAGGCACTCCGGCGTTTTTCTTTGCCCGCCCGTCAGCGCGGGGCGCTTCAGGCCGGCTTCGCCTCCACCGCGGGCGTGCGGCCGTCCAGCGGGGCCTGGGCGTCCGTCATGAAGTAGTCGTGGACGACGAAGCGGCGCGCCACCAGGGCCATGCCCACCGCGGCCGCCAGGGCCATGCCCGCGTAGAAGAAGAACTGGGCGGAGCCGGTGAAGACATTGAGCGCCGCGGCGATGGCCACCGCCACGTTGGCCAGCGTGTTCGTCACCAGCCACACGCTCTGCACGGTGCCCTTCATCTCCCGGGGCGCCTGCGTGTACGCGAACTCCAGGCCCGTGGTGGACACGAGGATCTCCCCCACCGTCAGCACGATGTACGGCAAGAGCTGCCAGGCGATGTTCAGCGTCGTGCCGCCCTCCATCACCACCTGGAAGAAGCCGGCGATGATGAACGCCACGGCGCCGAACACCAGTCCCATGGGCATGCGCCGCAGCGGCGTCAGCTCCCAGCCCAGGCGCTGGAAGGCCGGGTAGACGATGGCGGTGAGGAACGGGATGAGCATCATCACCAGCAGCGGGTTGATGAACTGCATCTGGCTGGGCTGGAACACGACGCTGCCCACGTGCGGATCCATGGCGCGCGCCTGCACCACCCAGGTGGACGCCTTCTGGTCGAACAACATCCAGAAGAAGGGGACGAAGGGCAGCATCAGCCCGGCCACCCGGAACACCGCCTTCACGCCCTCCACCGCCTCCGCCGGGTGCGCGGCCTTCGCCCGGTCCAACCAGGAGGCTCCCGGGGTGCCACCGCCCTTGAACGCGCTGAACACCACCTTGAGGAACGAGTGCGGGTTGGGGCCCGTGGGCGGCACCAGCACGTAGTGCTTGCGGCCAGCCCAGAAGATGACCGTCGCCACGAACATCAGGATGCCCGGCACGCCGAACGCCACCGCCGGCCCGAACTTCGTCATCAACAGCGGCACGAACAGCGACGCGAAGAACGACCCGAAGTTGATGGTCCAGTAGAAGATGGCGAAGACCTTCTTCACCAGGTGGCTGTTGCTCTGCGTGAACTGGTCGCCCACCATCGCGGAGACGCACGGCTTGATGCCGCCGCTGCCCACCGCGATGAGCGTCAGGCCCGTGTAGAAGCCCGTCGCGTTGTCCTCGAAGAGCGCCAGGCACGCGTGCCCCGCGCAGTACACGAGGCTCAGCACGAAGATGGTGCGGAACTTCCCGAAGAAGCGGTCCGCCAGGTAGCCGCCAATGAGCGGGAAGAAGTACACCCCCGCCATGAACAGGTGGAACAGGCCCTTCGCCTGCGCCTCCCGCGCCCCCGTCTCCGGCACGTGCGTGCGCAGCAGGTAGTCGATGAAGAACACCGTGAGGATGTTCCGCATCCCGTAGAAGCTGAAGCGCTCGCAGGCCTCGTTCCCGATGATGTACGGGATCTGCGGCGGGAAGCGGTTGGTCGCGGGTGTAGAGGTCTCTGCCATGGCCGAGACCCTACCGGGGCCCCTCAGGCCGCGTCCACGCGCTTGCCCACGCGGGCCCGGCGCGACTTGCCGAGCACGTGCTTGAGGTAGCGGCCGGTGTGGCTGGCCTCCACGCGGGCCACGTCCTCCGGGGTGCCGGTGGCCAGGATCTGTCCGCCCCCCGCGCCGCCCTCCGGACCCAGGTCGATGAGCCAGTCCGCGCTCTTGATGACGTCCAGGTTGTGCTCGATGACGAGCACCGAGTTGCCCGCCTCCACCAGCCGGTTGAGCACGGAGAGCAGCTTGCGGATGTCCTCGAAGTGCAGGCCCGTGGTGGGCTCGTCCAGGATGTAGAGCGTGCGGCCGGTGGCCACGCGAGCAAGCTCACGCGCCAGCTTGATGCGCTGCGCCTCGCCGCCGGACAGGGTGGGGGAGGGCTGGCCCAGCCGCAGGTAGCCCAGGCCCACGTCGGTGAGCGTCGTGAGCACGCGCAGGATGTCCTTGTGCGCGCCGAAGTGCTCCACCGCCTCGCGCACGCTCAGGTCCAGCGTCTCCGCGATGTTCTTGCCCTTGTAGCGCACGCGCAGCGTCGCTTCGTTGAAGCGCTTGCCGTTGCACACCTCGCACGGCACGTACACGTCCGCCAGGAAGTGCATCTCCACCAGCTTCACGCCGTCGCCCTCGCACGCCTCGCAGCGGCCGCCCTTGATGTTGAAGCTGAAGCGGCCCGGGCCGTAGCCGAACGTGCGCGCCTCGGGCGTCATCGCGAACACCTCGCGGATGGCGTCGAACACCTTGGTGTACGTGGCCGGGTTGCTGCGCGGCGTGCGTCCAATGGGCCGCTGGTCGATGTCGATGACCTTGTCCAGGTGCTCCAGGCCCTTGATGGACTTGTGCTTGCCCATGGGCTCGCGGCTCTCGTAGAGGGCCCGCGCCAGCGCCGGGTACAGGATTTCGTTGATCAGCGTGGACTTGCCCGCGCCGGACACGCCTGTCACCGCGGTGAAGATGCCCAGCGGGATGTCCGCGTCCACGTTCTTCAGGTTGTTCTCCGTCGCTCCCGTGATGGCGATCTGATGCTTGGGATTGACGGGCCGGCGCGACTCCGGGATTTCAATCTCCTTGCGCCCGGACAGGTACGCGCCGGTGAGGCTGTTCTCGTCCGCCATCACCTGCTTGGGCGTGCCCTGGGACACCACCTGGCCGCCCAGCTCGCCCGCGCCCGGCCCGAAATCCACCAGGTAGTCGGACTCCTCCATCGTCTCCTCGTCGTGCTCCACGACGATGACGGAGTTGCCCAAATCCCTCAGTCGCTTGAGCGTGGTCAGCAGCTTGCCGTTGTCGCGCTGGTGCAGGCCGATGGAGGGCTCGTCCAGGATGTAGATGACGCCCGTCAGCTCACTGCCCATCTGCGACGCCAGCCGGATGCGCTGGCTCTCCCCGCCGGACAGCGTGGACGCGGTGCGGTCCAGGGTCAGGTAGCCCAGGCCCACGTCCACCAGGAACGACAGGCGGCTGCGGATCTCCTTGAGCAGCTCCTGGGCGATCTTCTCCTCCTGCTGGCTCAGGTCCATCTTCGTCAGGAACGTGCGCGTGTCGGTGATGGTCAGCCGGCTCAGGTCCACCAGCGTGCGCTGGTGCACCTTGACCGCGCGGCTCTCCGGGCGCAGGCGCTCGCCTTGGCAGGACGGGCAGGGCTTGTCGCTGAAGTACTTCTGGAGCTCCGCCTTGCGCGCCTCCGACGTCGTCGTCTTGAAGTTGCGCATCGTGCGCGCGAGCAGGCCTTCCCACTCCATCTGGTACTGGCCGTTGTCCCCCCACTGCACGGTGAAGGACTTGCCCTTCACGCCGTTCATCAGGGTGTCCTTCTCCCGCTTGGACAGCTTCGCGTACGGCACGTCCAGGTCGATCTTGAAGGCCCCCGCGAGGCTCTCCACGAAGTCAGCCGTCCAGCCCTCGCCGCGGTTCATGCCGCTGGCCCACGGCTCGATGGCGCCGTCGCGGATGCTGCGCGTCTGGTCCGGCACCAGCAGGTCCGCGTCCATCTCCGGCCGGGTGCCCAGGCCGTTGCAGTCCGTGCACATGCCCAGCGGGTTGTTGAAGGAGAACGACGCCGGGGTGAGGTCGCCAAAGGACAGGCCGCACGCGGGGCACGCGTTCAGCTCGCTCATCACGCGGTCGGAGCCAGGGGTGCCCTTCTCGTCGGTGATGATGAGCGTGCCCTTGCCCTCGCGCAGCGCCGTCTCCACGGAGTCGGTGAGGCGCGTGCGCAGGTCGGGCTTCAGCACCAGCCGGTCGATGACGAGCGCGATGTCGTGCTTGGACTTCTTGTCCAGCTCGATGCGCTCCTCCAATTCGCGCAGCTTCCCGTCCACGCGCGCGCGGGAGAAGCCGCGCTTCTGCGCCTCGGTGAGCAGGTCCTTGTGCTCGCCCTTGCGGTTGGTGACGATGGGCGCCATCACCTGGAGCTTGGTGCCCGCGGGCAGCTTCATGATCTCATCGACGATCTGCTGCGCGCTCTGCTTGCCCACCTTGCGGCCGCATTGGGGGCAGTGCTGCACGCCGATGGAGGCGTAGAGCACGCGCAGGTAGTCGTGCACCTCCGTGACGGTGCCCACGGTGGAGCGCGGGTTGTTGCTGGCCGCCTTCTGCTCGATGGAGATGGTGGGCGACAGGCCGCGCAGCGTGTCGTAGCGGGGCTTCTCCATCTGCCCCAGGAACTGGCGCGCGTAGGAGGACAGGCTCTCCACGTAGCGGCGCTGGCCCTCGGCGTAGAGCGTGTCGAACGCGAGCGAGCTCTTTCCAGAGCCCGACACGCCGGTGAACACCACGAGCTTCTTCTTCGGGATGTCCAGGGAGACGGTCTTGAGGTTGTGCTCCCTGGCACCACGGATGGAGATGACGTCGGGCTCGGACATGGTGGCGCGCTTTATCACTGAAAGGGTGTTCCGGTGAACGCAAAGGCGTCCTACCGGAGGGATTCTCCGGGAACACCCACCGGAGCCCCCCGCATCCCCCCGGGCGTCCAGACGG
>NZ_RAWB01000176.1 GCF_003612055.1 Corallococcus llansteffanensis | reverse complement strand
CACCACGGCGGACCGCACCAACCTGTCGTGCATGCGCGGGGGCTCGGGCGTGAGCTGCACGTGGCGCTCCCCGGCCGGAGGCCCCTGCCCCCAGGCCGCCGCCGTGAAGCTGGCCGTGGAGGCGCCGCAGGACCTCTTCGCCGCGTGCGTGGACGACGCGCTGGCGCGCCACGGGGTGACGCGGCTGCCGCTCTCGCTGGAGGCGCCCACTTCGCCCATGCCGCCGGTGCCGGTGCCGCTGGTGGAGCTGACGAGCCCGCCCCTGTCGGAGCTGGTGCGCGTGACGAACAAGGAGAGCCTCAACCTCTACGCGGAGCGGCTGGCCATGCGCTTCGCGCGCGAGCGCACCGGCCAGGAGGGCTATGCCGCGCTCAGGACTGCGCTGGGCGCGGAGCTCTTGCGGCGGGGCGTGCCGCCCAAGGACCTGCGCCCGGTGGATGGCAGCGGTCTGTCCCGCTACAACCTGGCCACGCCCCGGGGCATGGCGCGGGTCATCGTCACCAGCCTCCAGGAGCCCTATGGACAGGCGCTGGTGGACAGCCTGCCGGTGCTGGGCGTGGACGGAACGCTGGCGGGACGTACCACGACGCAGGCCACGGCGGGCCGCGTCCGCGCGAAGACCGGGACGCTGACGGGCCAGAAGTGCTTCGTGGGCGTGGCCGAGCGCCCGAACGATCCGGAGCACCCGCGCGTCGTCTTCGCGCTGATGCTCGGCAACATGGACGAGGGCACGAAGCCCAACGCCAACGAAACCTTCGATCTCTTCTCCACCGCCCTGGTGGAGCTGCCCCTGCGCTGATGAAGCCAGGGCACGACACAGGGCACATCATGCGAGGTGAACCGTGAAGTTCAGAACCGCCGTGACCACCGCCGCGCTGCTCCTCCCGCTCGTGGCCACCGCCGCGGGCAAGGCGCCCGTGAAGCCCGCCGCCGCGGAGAAGCAGCCCGTGGAGAACACCTACCACGGCACGAAGGTGTCGGACGCCTACCAGTGGATGGAGTCCGCCACCGACCCGAAGGTGCAGGCCTGGACCGACGCGCAGAACGCCTACACCCGCGCGGTGCTGGACAAGCTCCCCGGGCGCGAGGGCCTGCGCCAGCGCATCACCGAGCTGCTGTCGTGGAAGTCCCCCGCGTACGCGGCGCTGGACGAGAAGGGCGGCGTCATCCTGGCGCTGAAGTTCCAGCCGCCCAAGCAGCAGCCGGTGCTCGTCGTCGTGGGCTCGCTGGACGACACGTCGAAGGAGCGCACGCTGGTGGACCCCACGCAGGTGGACACGTCCGGCAAGACGACCATCGACTGGTTCCAGCTCACGCGCGACGGCAAGAAGGTGGCCGTGTCCCTGTCGAAGGGCGGCACGGAGAGCGGTGACGTGTCCGTGTACGACGTGGCGGGCGCGAAGGCGCTGGCCAACGAGCTCGTCCCGCGCGTCAACGGCGGCACCGCGGGCGGCAGCCTCGCGTGGAACGCGCAGGGCACGGGCTACTTCTACACGCGCTATCCGCGCGGCGAGGAGCGTCCGGCCATCGATCGTGAGGTGTATCAGCAGGTGTACTTCCACACGCTGGGCACGCCCACGGAGAAGGACACCTACGCGCTGGGCAAGGACTTCCCGCGCATCGCGATGACGGACCTGGAGCCCAGCGATGACGGCCAGTACACGTTCGCGCGCGTCGCCAACGGGGACGGCGGCGAGTTCGAGCTGTACCTGCACGGCCCCTCCGGCAAGTGGACGCAGGTGGCGAAGTTCGCGGACAAGGTGGTGTCGGCGCGCTTTGGCAGCGACGGCGCCGCGTACCTGCTGAGCCGCAAGGACGCGTCGCGCGGCAAGGTGCTGCGCCTGCCGCTGGCGACGCCGACGCTGGACAAGGCGACGGTGCTGGTGCCCGAGAGCGAGGCCACGGTGCAGTCCATCCTGGCGACGCAGAGCCGGCTGTACCTGTTGGAGCAGCTGGGCGGCCCGTCGCAGCTGCGCATCGTGGACCTGAAGGGGCAGGCGCTGGGCATGGTGCCCACGCTGCCGGTGTCGTCGGTGGGCGGGGCCGTGCGGCAGGGCGCGGATGACCTGCTGTTCGTCAACGGCAGCTTCACGCAGCCGGCCGCGTGGTTCCGCTACTCGGCGAAGGACGGCAAGGTGACGAAGACGGCGCTGGCGCGCACGGCGGCCATCGACATGAGCGACGTGGAGGTGGTGCGCACGGAGGCCACGTCGAAGGACGGCACGAAGGTGCCGCTCACCATCCTGAAGAAGAAGGGCACGAAGCTGACCGGGAAGAACCCGGCGTGGCTCACGGGCTACGGCGGCTTCAACGTCTCCATCACGCCGGGCTACAGCGCGATGACGGGGCTGTGGCTGGAGCAGGGCGGCGTGTTCGCGGTGGCCAACCTGCGCGGCGGCTCCGAGTTCGGTGAGTCCTGGCACCAGGACGGCTCGCTCACGAAGAAGCAGAACGTGTTCGACGACTTCTACGCGTGCGCGAAGCTGCTGGTGGACCAGAAGTACACGCAGCCGAAGAAGCTGGTCATCCAGGGCGGCAGCAACGGCGGCCTGCTGATGGGCGCGGCCGTGACGCAGCACCCGGAGCAGTACGGCGCGGTGGTGGCGCGCGTGGGCATCTACGACATGCTGCGCACGGAGCTGACGCCCAACGGCCAGTTCAACGTCACCGAGTACGGCACGGTGAAGGACCCGGAGCAGTTCAAGGCGCTGTATGGCTATTCGCCGGTGCACCAGGTGAAGGACGGGACGAAGTACCCGTCGGTCATCTTCACCTCCGGGGCGAACGACCCGCGCGTGGATCCGTTCCACTCGCGCAAGATGGTGGCCCGGATGCAGGCGGCGACGGCGTCCACCAAGCCCATCCTCCTGCGCGCCAACGCGGAGACGGGCCACGGCGCCGGCACGCCGCTGTCCGCGCGCATCGAGGAGGAGGTGGACGTCTACTCCTTCGTCTTCAACGAGCTGGGCATGACGTACAAGCCCAACGCGACGAACAAGCCCACCGCTCCCGCGCCGCAGTAGCCGTGCTTCAAGGCCCGTCCCTCGCGGCTGGAGGGACGGGCGTTGCTTCCCCTTCGTTTCGTGGCACCCTGGCGCCCCATGAGCCCGCTCATCCCCTTCTTCATCCTGTCGCCCATCGTCGCGGGCGGCCTGGCCTGGTGGACGCTCACCCGCATTGGCAAGAGGCGGAACCAGCGCGCGAAGGGCTCCCTGGACGCGGTGGTGACGCGGCTGCGCGGGCAGAAGGTGCTGGGCGCGGTGGACCTCGTCGTCCAGGACGTGTCGTGGTCCGGGGAGACGGAGCTGTCGCCGCAGAACGTCTGGATCCGCGTCGTGATGGGCGGCCAGGATGCCAGCACCATTCCCGCGCGCTTCGAGGTGGAGAGCGCGCCGGGAGCGCCCCGCCCGCCCGCGCAGGTGCTGGCCGCGCTGAGGGAGCTGGATGCCCAGGCGCTGGAAGCGCTGAAGGCCGGCGGCTGGGCCTGGCAGCGACCGCGCGTCGGCTTCGAGCCTGCTCAGAGCTGAGTTC
The DNA here is from genome assembly GCF_003612055.1 of Corallococcus llansteffanensis. GTDB lineage: Bacteria > Myxococcota > Myxococcia > Myxococcales > Myxococcaceae > Corallococcus > Corallococcus llansteffanensis. The sequence continues at coordinate 12,927 of NZ_RAWB01000176.1, read as the reverse complement.
AGGGCGCCACGTCCCAAGAGGGGGATGTGACGGAGCGCTGGAAGGGCCCCGCGCCGGGTGCCAGCATGCACCGCATGTCCGCGCTCTCCCTGGATGCCCTCGATACTCCCGCCGCCATCGTCGACCTGGACCGCGTCGAGCGGAACCTCCAGCGCGTCGCGGCCTATGCGCGGGAGCACGGGCTGCGCTTGCGGCCCCATACGAAGACCCACAAGACGGTGGAGTTGGGGGCGCTCCAGGTCGCGGCGGGAGCCTCGGGCGTCACGGTGGCCACCGTCCTGGAGGCCGAGGTCATGGCCCGCGTGTCCGACGACGTGCTGCTCGCGTACCCGACCGTGGGAGCGCGCCGGCTCGCGCGGTTGATGGCCCTGCCCTCGCGCGTCCGGCTCACCGTGGCGCTGGACTCACGCGAGGCATTGGAAGGCCTGGCACAAGCGGCCCGGGACGCCGGGCGCACCGTGGACGTGCTCGTGGAGCTGGACCTGGGCATGCGCCGGGTCGGGCTGCGCACGCCGGAGGACGCCGTGGCCCTGGCGCGCGTGGCGGCTTCCACGACGGGCGTGGCGTTTCGCGGCGTGACGTTCTACGCAGGCCACATCCGGATTCCGCAGGCGGAGCTGCCCGCGGCGATGCAAGCCCAATCCCAGACACTGGCGTCATTCGTGGACGCCCTGCGCGCCGCGGGACTTCCTCCGGAGGTCGTGAGCGGCGGCTCCACCCCCACCCTCTGGCAATCCCATCTCGTGCGCGGCCTCACGGAGATCCGCCCGGGCCTCAATGTCCTGAACGACCGCAACAGCGTCACGATTGGTGCCAGTGATTGGTCGGAGTGCGCCTACTCGGTCCTGGCCACGGTGGTGAGCACCGCCGTTCCCGGGCAGGTGGTCATCGACGCGGGGGCCAAGGCGCTCGCGAAGGAGGAAGGACTCGCGCCGGGGTATGGCGTCCTGCTCGACCGGCCGGAAGTCGTGGTGAAGAACCTGTCGGAGGAGCACGGGCTGATTGACGTGTCCGCCACGACGTGGCGCCCGCGAATCGGAGAGCGCGTGCGCGTGGTGCCCAACCATGTCTGTGTTTCCGTCCCCCTGCATGCGCGACTGCACGTCGTGCGGGGCGACACGGGCGTGGCGACGTGGGAGGTCGCCGCGCGCGGCTGGTGACGCATCAGAGGATCCGCTGCAGCTCCTGGGTGAGCACCTCTTCCAGGTGCCGGATGCTGCGGTAGACGAGGCAGCGGTAGCTGGACACGTCGAAGCGCAGCTCCCTCACGTCGCGCACCAGCATCAGCGTGGGCTTTCCCCGTCCCCAGGCGTACCCGACCTCCAGGTACACGTTGGGGTTCGCCAGGGACAGGTCCGCGATGACGACCTTCGCGGTGTCGATGCGGTCCCGGATGCGCTGGATGATGGGGCCGTCGAACGTGGCCTGGTCCACGCGCTCACACAGCAGGCCCACGGCCTTCACCGGCCCGAGGATGCCGTAGTGGTAGGTGTCCTCCAGCTCCGGCGCGAACGGCATGGCGACAAAGGCATGGGGCTTCTCGTTCGAGTTCGCGCCCGCGGAGGCCATGGGCGGCGCCGCGACGAACCGGGAGTTGCGCCGGACGCGGAACCCCATCCCGCCCAACAACGGCTCCACGCCCAGGGTGGCCCCCAGGCCCAGCGCCAGGGCCTTGCGCAGTCGCTCCATCCGCTTGGGATTGAGCTCCACCACGGTGATGCGCTCCAGGTCGCGCGGGCCGATGCCGCGCTGGAACGCATCCACGAAGCCGCCTACCAGGGCCAGCACCGCCTCGTCCTCGTCGAGCCCGTAGTTGGGGCCATGCACCGTGCACGCGAGGTGACGCAGGCCCTGCCGGGGTTCCAGGAGCTGGAGCGCCCGGACCGCGAACTGGCGGATCTCGTGGTAGCCGAACTGGCGCAGGCGCACCGTGCCCAGGAACAGCACCCAGGGAGCCCCCAGGCGACCCTTCGTCTCGATGAAGCAGTGGTCACCGGGGAGCAGCGAGAGGCTGTCCGTCGCGTGGCCCGCCTCCTCCAGCCGACGCATCACCGCGCCGTCCGCGCCGTGGAAGCCCTGGGCGTACTTCAGCAGCACGCCGTCCGCGGCCACGTCTCCCACGTCCCCCACGTCCACGACGACGTCCAGCGTGTCTCCCATGGGCGCGAAGTGTAGTCCCGTCGTCAGCCTCCCGCGACCGGCATGAAGCGATTGAACCACCCCAGCACCTCTTCCCAGACGCGGCCCCAGCCTGCTTCGGTGAACATGTGTTCCTCGCCAGGATGCTCGAAGTAGCGGAGGCGTTCGGGGGCGCTCGCGTAGCGCGGCAGGAGCGCGTGGTGGAAATCGCGCGCGTCCTGTGACGGGACGAGCGTGTCCGCACCGGCCGTCTGCATCAGCAGGGGCGTCGGGAAGAAGCGCGCCAGCCGTTCGAGGGCCTCGTGCCCTCGCGGTGGTGGCGCGACCACGGTCACGGCCGCGTCGACGGCCAACTCCGGCCCCAGGGCCTCCAAGAGGATCGCGCCACCCATCGAGATGCCGCAGGCGCCGACCGCGCCCGGGCGCGACCCGCCCCGCTCCGCCAGGGCACCAAGCACGGCGGGCAGCTCCGCGGCGGAGCGCGAGACGACTTCGCGGAAGGCCTGCTCCGCGCGGTCGGGAGCGAAGCGGCGGTCGAAGTCGGGATACCGCCGCTCGCCATGCCCCACCGCGTCGATGATCACCGCGAGGTAGCCATGCCGGGCCAGGAGCTGCGCTTCCGGACGCTGGACCTCCTTCGACGCCCCGAGTCCATGAAGCAACAGGACGGTGCCCCTGGGTCCCGGGGCCACAGTCGACCCTTCACCCACCACCAGCGCCGGAGCCTCACCCAGCAGCATTCTCTGTTCCCGCGGCATCACGCCTCCAATCCCTTGCATCTTCCACGGACCTGTCCGCCAAACGCTTACACCGTAAGGGTTTACCCTGAGTACGCCTGCCTGGTCGGAAGGCGTTCCTGGGGATCTCCCGATGGCTGTGAAGCATTTCACAGTCACCGGCCAGCTCCCCCCGCTAGCGTCCTGATCCCATGTCCCTGTTCGCGCGCCTGCAGGCCCTGCTGTCCGCCCACCCGTCCGCCCCGGAAGCCTCCGCCGGACCGGCTGTCGCCGTGACACCTTCCGCCCCGGCGAACGTGACGGAAGCGGAGGTGGCCGCGGCCCCACCCGTCTGCACGCGCTACCTCCAGGCGGGCCAGGTGGTGGTGCGCGAAGGCGATCCCGGCAACTCGATGTTCGTCGTGCTGGAGGGTCGGGTCGCGGTGCTGCGCGGCAACGACGGCGCCGCGAACATGGAGGTGGGCCGCCTGGGCGCCGGTGAGTTCTTCGGGGAGCTGGCGCTGCTCACCGGCACCAAGCGCACCGCCACGGTGGTGACGGTGGAGGACGTGGTGCTGCTGGAGCTCACCCAGGCCGGCGTCCGGGAGCTGGGCAAGGACTACGGCGTGAAGGGGGACCAGATGCAGCTGGCCGCCAAGGAGCGCCTGCTCGCGGACACGCTGCGCAGCAACCCGCTCATCGCCGCGCTGCCCCCGGAAGTGCAGCACGAGCTGGGGGACGCCTTCGTCCCCTGCACCGTCCCCGCGGGAGAGACCCTCCTCACTCGGGGCCAGCCGGGCGACGCGCTCTACGTCCTGCTGCGCGGCAAGTGCGAGGTCTTCCACACGCACGGCGACGGACGCCAGTCGCCCTACCCCTTGCTGGAGGAAGGCGCTCTGTTCGGGGAGATCTCCCTGCTGCGCAGCCGCCTCGCCACCGCCACCGTGCGCACCGTGACGCCGTGCACGCTGCTCAAGCTGGAGCGCGACGTGTTCAAGAAGGCGTTCCTGGGCCAGCCCGACCTGAGGGGCGCCCTGGTGCGCCTGGGTCTGGAGCGGCTCAAGCACACGCTGGAGGTCATGGGCGAGGCGAAGTAGCCCGCCTGCCCGGCGTGTCTAGCCGTGGAGCGTCTCGCCCGCCTCGAGCATGGCGACGAACTTCTCCAGCCGCCGAGCGCGCGTCTCCGGCTTCTTCGCGTCATGGAGCCGGAACAGGATGGCGTACCGGTTGGCGCCCTTGAGCGTGGCGAAGAACGCCTTCGCCTTCGGGTTCGCGTCCAGCGCGCGCAGCAGGTCCTCCGGGACGGTGATGGTCTTCTGCCCCGCGTAGGCCGCCTCCCACCGTCCGTCCGCCCGGGCCGCCTCCACCTCGCGCAGGCCCGCGGGCTTCATGCGTCCCGCGGCGATGAGGGCCTCCACCTTGCCGCAGTTGATCTTCGACCACCTGCTCCGGGCCCCCCGGGGCGTGAAGCGCTGGAGCCAGTACTCCGCGTCGAGCGCACCCTTCTGCCCGTCGATCCACCCGTAGCAGAGCGCCACGTCCAGCGCCTGGGCATACGTCACCGACGGGATGCCCGACTCGAACTTGGCGAGCTTCACCCAGACGCCCGGCGAGTCCGCGTGGTGCTTCGCAAGCCACTGCTCCCACGCCTTCTCCGACGCGAACGGCACGATGGGGAGTTCCTGCTTCGCCTTCATCCAGTCACACCTCTCGGGGGAGTTCAGGACACTCCCGCCGACAAAAGCCCCACCCGCACTCTACCGACGGAAGGCGGCCGGGGCGGAAGCGGTTATGAAGCACGCCATGGCCGACCCCACGTCCCGTCCATCGAATGCCGTGCCGCCCCCGCTCAAACGCGTGGCCTTCCACGCCGTGGCGGCCGGGCTCACCCCGCTCATCCCCGTGCCCTTCCTGGACGACTACGCCCTCCGGCAGGTGCGCGAGCAGGCCGTGCGCGACCAGCTCCAGGAGAAGGGCCTCAAGGCCCCGGACAAGGCCGTGGCGCTGCTGGCCGGCTCGAACGAGGCGCGCAGCCTGGGCGGACGGCTCGTGTCCTACCTGAAGGCCGTGGCCCTCTTCCCGGTGCGCAAGGTGTTCCGCAAGGTCTTCTTCGTCCTCTGGGTGAAGGACTGCGTGGACCTGACGTCCTTGACGCTGCACCACGGCTACCTGCTGCACCACGCGCTGGAGCGCGGCGACCTGGACGCCACGTCCCTCCAGGGTGACGCGCCCCGGAAGGTGCAGGACGCCATCGTCGCCGCCTGCAAGGAGCTGGACGCCCGCCCCATCAACCAGGCCCTGCGCCGCATCTTCCGAAGCAGCCGGCTGCTGATGGCCGAGGCCACCCGCGCCCTGCTCGACCCGAAGCGCGGCCCCCGCGTGCCCGACCGCGAGGGAGAGAGCGCGGAGGTGCAGTCCCTCACCGACCGGCTCCTCAAGGAGCTGTGGGAGGAGCGCGGCTACTTCACCGCGCTGGAGGGGCACTACGTGCGACACCTCCAGGGCGACCTGAAGCAGACCGGCACCTGAGTCACGGCGCCGGGGCGGTGGCGGTGGCTTCAGGCGCGCGGATGCGCTGGGAGAAGTCGTCCTGCCCCTGCGCCGCCAGCGCACGCGCGTTGATGTGGTAGCGCGCGCGGACCTGCTCCAGCGGGACGTCCGTGTCGATGATGCCCAGCTCGTACGCGAGCGCATCCGCGAACGCGGGCATCAGCGTGCGGTGGTCATAGGGCACGTCCTTCGTGGCCACCTTCTCGAAGTGGCGCACCAGGTTGGTGGTGCAGTTGCTGGTGAGCGTGTCGTAGAACTCCGGCGCCGCGTGCAGCCCGTTCATCCGCTGCACCATGTCCAGGAAGAACGCGGTGACGCGCTCCTTCGACGCCTTCACGGGGTACAGGTACACGGCGTCGTGGCGGAAGTTGGAGCGCAGCTGCACGAGGTCGCGCTCGTCGCCCACGACGTAGGCCAGCTCGAAGCGGCGGAACAGGCCGCCCAGCGCGGAGAACGTCTCGCCCTTCTCGCGTCGCACCTCCACGGAGAACACCACGTGGCGGCCGTCCTGGAAACTGAAGGACACCATCGTGTGCGCCGCGCCGTAGAACCCGGAGAAGGGCTCCACGATGAACGACGCGCCCGTGAGCGCCTCCGTGTCGTAGGTGGCCGTGTACCAGGCCTCATCCCAGTCCGTGGTGCTGCGGTAGCGGAAGTCGCGCACCTCGTGGAGCGTCACCTGGGAGCCGGCCACCTCCGCCCACGGCGCCCGCGCCAGGTCCGGGGCCCAGTCCCGCGTGTGGGAGGGCTGCACCGTGCGCACCCAGCCGTACACGGCCGCGCACCCCACCAGCACCACCGCCACGCCCCAGCGCCGGGAGCGCCACCGCCACGCGGCCACCGCCGCGCCCAGGAGCCCCACGGCGAACAGGGCCCGCCCCAGGTGGGGACCCTCCGGGCCGGCCCCCGTGAGGGCCAGGGCCAGCGCCGCCCAGGCGCCCCCCACGACGAGGAGGACGCCCGCGGTGCCGTTCTTCAAGATGCGCATGCGCCGGAGTATCCGTGGCTCGCGGCCCTGGTGTCACGGACGCGGGTTCCGGGTGGAGCCCCACCAGGCGGCCGGGCGCGGATCCGCCCTCCCAGGCAGGGCGCCGGGGCTTCCTGATCGCCTACCTTGACCGCTTTTCCCCGGGTGTGCGACGAAAGGGGCCCCCTGGTGTCGTAGGAGCCACTTCCATGAGCGACGAGCGCGAAGACACGACCATCTACAAGGTCGTCGTGAACCACGAAGAGCAGTACTCCATCTGGCCGGCCGACCGCGAGAACGCGCTGGGCTGGAAGGATGCCGGCAAGCAGGGCCTGAAGGCCGAGTGCCTGGAGTACATCAAGGAGGTCTGGACGGACATGCGTCCGCTGAGCCTCCGCAAGAAGATGGAAGAGGCGGCCCGCAAGAACTGAGGGCCGCACCGCTTCCGACTGCCGTGACTCCCTCCCCGGTTTGACGGGGAGGGTGGGCCGGTCCCCGACTAGAGGTCCGGCGGAGGCCTGACGCCCAGATGGCAGGCGCGCAGGGCAAGCTGGGTGCGGTTCTCCGCCCCAAGCTTGCGGTAGAGCTGCGTGACGTGTGACTTCACCGTGCGCTCGGCGATTTGAAGGTGCGCGGCGATCTTCAGGTTGTCCGCGCCTCCCGCCACGTACGCGAGCACCTCGCGCTCCCGCTGGGTGAGCAGCAAGAGCACGCTCGCCGTCGGCGACGTCACCGGCGGATGTTCGAAGTCATTGCGCAGCAGCTGCACCGGGAAGAGGCGCTCGCCCCTCACCAGTGACTGGACCGCGGAAGAGACGGCATTGACGCCAAGCCCTGCGCGGAAGAGGTAGCCGGAGGCGCCCTCGTCGAAGCACTGGGAGATGACCTCCGGCGTGCTCACCGCGGACAGGAGCAACATGCGGACTTCCAGTCTGCGCTTGCGGGCCTCGCGCAGCAGGTTGAGCCCTTCCGTCACGGAGCAGCCAATGGCGGCTTCGCCATCACTCTCCACATCCAGAATGGCCACCTGCGGCGGATCCGTTCCAAGCCCATCCAGGAAGCCGCGCACGTCGCGCGTCACCGAAGTGGAATGACCCTCACCCCGAAGCCCATCGGAAAGGCCCTGCCAGGCCGCCCAAGGTCCTTCGAGAATCGAAATACGCACTGCTGATTGATTCGCTGCCATGCGATGGCCCCCCAGCCGTCGTGGCGAATTGCTTTCAATACGACCTGTCGACTGCAACCTGCCCCGGAGTCGGTGGAACCGCGGCGGAACTTCCGCCAGTGATGGGCGTGCGAGAACCGCGCTTCAACTCCATCCGGGGGTCTTGTCAGTGCTGCCCTGCGGACTGCGCTTGCGACTACCGAACCGGCCCCTTCGGGCCGCTTCCTCCTTTTTCGCCCAGGCAATTCCAACCACCCGAGACCCTAACACCCTCAGCCGTGACATGCGAACCGGCTCTGTCGGGACTGTCAATTGCGCACGAAGCCTATCGAAATCCAGGGCCTCGTCCGTCGGGTCATGATCGCTGTCACCTCCGGGACACGCTCTTGCGTCCACCATTCGATGTTTCGCGGGCTGTTTTGGCTCCGCGGTGTTGGTGGCACGCAAAACACGCGCTGCCCCTCCTGGGCGCCAAGGGCGTATGCTGTGCGTCCGACACGCATGACACCCTCCGCTCCCGCACCTCATGTCGACGTCGCCACGCCCGAGCGGGTGGCGCTCTCCCTGCCCGTGGCCGGCATCGGCTACCGCTGTCTTGCGTGGCTGGTGGACGCAAGCCTGCTGTTCTTCTTCTGGGTCGCGCTCTACTTCGTCATCACCCTGCTCATCTCCGACGTGCTGGGGGCCTTCCAGGCGCTGTCGGGGCTGGTCCAGTCGCTGCTCGCGGTGGGGCTCTTCGCGACGCAATGGCTGTACTGGACGCTCGCGGAGGTCTTCTTCCATGGACAGACACCCGGCAAGCGCGTGCTGAAGATCCGCGTCGTGCGCGAGGACGGCTCGCCGGTGGGCTTCTACGAAAGCGCCGTGCGCAACCTGTGCCGCGCGGTGGACTTCCTGCCGGTGCTCTACGCCACCGGCTGCATCACCATGCTGCTGGACGGCAAGCACCGCCGGCTGGGAGACCTGCTCGCCGGCACCGTGCTGGTGCGCGAGGAGGCCATCGACCTGGACAAGTACACGCAGGCCCCCGCGACAGAAGCCCCGCAGGCGCCTGCGTCGCCGGAGCGCCCGCTGGACGCGGAGGACGTGGAGCTGGTGTTGGCGTTCCTGTCGCGCGCGTCCGGGCTGGAGCCGGACGTGCGGCGGCGGCTGGGCGCGCGGATGGTGGACCGCGTGGGCGCCTCGCTGACGGACGCGGAGCGCGAACGGGTGCTGTCTTCCGCGGACGCCACGGAGGCCTTCCTGCGCGCGCGCGCCCGGGCGGCCCACTGACATGGCCCTCCCCCTCCCCGCCTTCGTCTCCCGCCGCCGGCCGGACTGGGACGCGCTCCAGGGCCTGCTGACGCGCCAGCGCTCGGGCCGGCTGCACCTGGACGAGCTGCGGCGGCTGGACACGCTCTACCGCCGCGCGGCCGCGGACCTGGCCCAGGCCCAGACGTTCTACCCGGGCACGGACGCGCACCGGTTCCTCAACCAGCTCTGTGGACAGGCGTATGGCGCCATCTACCAGCCGCCCCGCGAGCGCTGGGCCGCGACGCGCGACTTCTTCCGGCGCGACTTCCCGGCCACCCTGCGCCGCGAGGCGCGCTTCGTGGGCGTGAGCGCGGGCCTGCTCGTGCTGGGGCTGCTCCTGGGCGCGCTGGTGGTGACGCTGGAGCCGCGCGGCGCGGAGCTGCTGGTGCCGGAGGGCGTGCGGCGCTACGTGGCCCAGGGGCGCATGTGGACGGACGACCTGCTGTCGGTGGCGCCGCCCAACGCGGTGGCCTCTGGCATCGCGACCAACAACCTCACCGTCACGCTGTTCGCGTTCGCGTCCGGCATCCTGCTGGGCGTGGGGCCCATCTTCACGCTCGTGAACAACGGCGTGCTCATTGGCGCGGTGGGCGCGCTGTGCTTCCGCGAGGGCATGGCGGTGGGCTTCCTGGACTTCATCGCCGCGCACGGGCCGGTGGAGCTGTCCATCATCGTCATCGCGGGGGGCGCGGGCCTGATGGTGGGCCAGGCGCTCATCGACCCGGGCGAGCTGCCCCGGGCCCAGGCGCTCCAGGCGCGCGGCCGCGAGGCGGTGAAGCTGGTGGTGGGCTGCGCGCCCTTCCTCGCCGGCATCGGCGTGGTGGAGGGCTTCATCTCCCCGGGCCGCTTCTTCCCCACCTGGGCCAAGGTGGGGCTGGGCCTGTCGCTGGGAGCGCTCTTCTGGCTCTACCTGCTGCGCGCGGGCAGGACCGACGTGGGCGTGGCGCGCGAGGGCGTGCCGGAGGACAGGGACTCCAGCCGCTTGCGCTGACGGTGCTTGAGGATGCGCTCGTAGGCGGCGTTGAGCTCGCGCATCTGCTCCGCGGAGCCGCCCCGGTCCGGGTGCCGCTCCATCGCCAGCGCGTGGAAGCGCGCGCGGACGACTTCCGGCGGATCCAACGGCGACACGCCCATCATCTGGTACGGGCACTGCTCCTGGACGGCGGTGAGCCACTTGTCCAGCCGGTCCTTCACCTCCACGAAGCGCGCGTCCGCGTCCGCGGTGTCCTTCACCGGGTGCGTGCGCATCTTCGCGTCCGCGCGGAACACCTCGCTGTAGGTGCTGGACACCCAGCGGTGGCATGAACCGCACCGGTAGTACTTCACCCGGTTCCCTGGCTGGAGGGTCATCATGACGCCGCAGTGGGTGCACTCCACTTCGACGTTCTCCAGCGTCTGCCAGCTCGCGACCGCCGCACCCATGGTGTCTTCGCTCTCCGTTCGCAACACGCCTGTAGCAACAGCAACCTCCCACGTCCGACGATCCCGTCAAGAAAATGTCGTCCGCGACCCAGGGGGGTGTTCCATCCCGCTGCCGGGGTCCCGGGATTCGGGTAGAACGGGGCCATGCGACCGCTCCTCGCCGCCGCCCTGCTGCTGACCGCCGCCGCGCACGCCCAGGCTCCGTCCCGGGCTCCCCTCAAGCCGGGCCCGGAGAAGACCGCCCCGGAGAAGAGCTCCGGAGACAAGGCCGTCGCCGACAAGGCTGGCCTTGAGAAGACCGCCCCGGCCCGGCCTTCCCCGACGCCCGCGGACGTGAGCACGCCCGACGTGGCCCTCCTGCGGGGCCTGCTGTGGGCCTCGGAGCCGGCGCCGGAGGAGATCCGCACGCTCGCCATCGAGGACCTGGCGCTGCTGGGCGACCCGCGCGCCCTGGACCCGCTGGCCGCGTTCATCTGGGACCCGAACCCGCGCATCCAGCAGGCGGCGCTGCGCGCGGTGGCGCTCTTCCAGCACCGCCGCGCGGAAGAGATTCTGGGCAACATCGTGCGGCACCCGCGCCTGCCGGACGCCCTGAAGATCCAGGCGTTGGGGGGGCTGCTCTACCAGCGCACCCCCACCGCGCGGCGCACCGTGCAGGACGTGGCCGCCGACAGCCGCATGGGCTACGCGGTGCAGAACGCCGCGCGCACCGTGGGGTCGCAGTGGGACGCCGCCGTGACCGCGACGCCCTGAGACACGCCTGCCTGCCTGCTCGCCGTGTTCCCGCCCCGGGCCAGGCGCCGGGGCCGATTCCTGGAGCGCGCGCGTGTATGGGTTAGACTGGCGCGCATGAAGATCACCCCGCTCGACATCCGGCAGAAGCGCTTCGAGACGGTGATGCGCGGCTTCGCGCGTCCCGAGGTGGGCGCGTACCTGGAGCTCATCGCCGGTGAGTTCGAAGAGGTGGTGAAGGAGAACATCGCGCTCAAGGAGGAGCTCAAGCGCACGCAGCACAAGCTCGAGCAACACCAGGAGCGCGAGCGCACCCTCCAGGAGACGATGGTCACCGCGCAGCGCATCAGCGAGGACCTGAAGGACGCCGCGAAGAAGGAAGCGGAGATCATCATCGCGGACGCGGAGCACCAGGCGGAGAAGATCGTCCACGGTGCGCACCAGCGGCTGGTCCAGGTGGTGGAAGACATCAACGAGCTCAAGCGCCAGCGCACCCAGTTCGAGTCGCAGGTGCGCTCCGTGGTGGAGGCCCACCGCAAGCTGCTGGAGACGTTCGCCGCGCCCTCGTTCGCGGACCGCGACTACGCGCGCGTCGAGGACAACGTCGCCTTCCTGACGCAGAAGAAGGCCAACTCCAACGACTAGCCCCGTGCCCGCCCCCTGGCTCAAGGCAGTGCCGGACGGGGTGGAGCTGACGGTGCTCGTCCAGCCGCGCGCCTCCCGCACGAAGTTCGTGGGAGAACACGACGGCCAGCTGAAGATCCAGCTCGCGGCGCCGCCCGTGGATGGCGAAGCGAATGCCGCCCTGGTGGAATTCATCGCCAAAAAGCTGGGTGTGCCACGCCGGCAGGTCGCCCTCACGGCGGGTGACACGTCGCGCCGTAAGCGATTGAAGGTGCAGGGGGTTGATGCGGCGGCGGTGGAGGCTGTTATCTCTGGTGGACCGTGAGGCCACGCATGCTCCGCCTGTTCGCCGTCCTGATGATGCTGCTGGCCTCGCCCCGGGTGTTCGCGCAGGAGGAGGGCCCGCGCGGAATCCACAGCCAGGAGGCCGTCGTCACCGACAGCGCGCTGGTGCCCCACGCCCGGCCCGCGCTGGCCACCGGGGAGCTGCGCACGAAGCGCTTCGTCATCGTCCACACGGCGAAGGCGACGGGCGCGGCCCGGGCGCTGGCCCAGCAGATTGAGGGCGTGCGCGACAGCTTCGGCGCCATGCTCGGGCGCGACTGGCCGGGCACCACCGAAATCCGGCTGGGCGTGGGCCGCGCGGAGTTCGAGGCGCTGGCCCTCCCCGGCGGCAAGCCCCCGGGCTGGGCGGTGGCGCTCGCCTACCCCGGGCATCAGATCATCCTCCTGGACGCGCTGAGCCTGAGCGACGCGGAGGGCCCCACGACGCTGCGGCATGAGCTGGCGCACGTGGCGCTGGGACAGCTGGCGAAGGAGTGGCCGCGCTGGTTCCAGGAGGGCGTGGCGCAGAACCTCACCGATGAGCGCTACTCCGTCGCCCACTACTCCGCCCTCTTCCGCGCCGTGACGCAGGAGCGCGTCTTCCACTTCGAGGACCTGTCCGAGGACTGGCCGGACGTGCCCTCGGACGTGGAGATCGCCTACGCGCAGAGCGCCGCCTTCGTGGCCTACCTCACCGGGAAGCACGGCCCCCAGGCCATGGGCCTGCTGGTGGACGGCGTGCGCGCGGGCGAGCCTTTCGAGCAGGCCTTCGGCAAGGCCTTCCGCACGTCGCTGCTGCTGGAGGAGCAGGACTGGCGCGAGGGGCTCGCGGCCCGGTACGGCTGGCTGCCGCTCACCACCAGCTCCGCGCTGCTGTGGCTCGCCGCGTCCGCGCTGTGCATCGCCGCCTTCGCGCGCCGGATGTGGCAGAAGTCCGCGCGGATGACGGAGCTGGCCGCGGAGGATGCCGCCGAGGACGCGGCGCTGCGCCTGCT
>NZ_RAWB01000175.1 GCF_003612055.1 Corallococcus llansteffanensis | reverse complement strand
GGGGAGGCCTTGCCTTCGGACTCCTTGTCCTTGGAGCACGCGGTGAGGGCGAGGCAGAGGAAACCAACGGTCAGGAATCGGTTGCGCATGGCGCACGCATCCTAGCGGCTTTCGACAGGGCCACGGCGTGCTAAAGAGTCCAGCCATCCCCGGAGGTTTTCCCTGTGACAACCGGACAGGAATGGCTGGTTGACGCGAGCGGCTGCGCGCCGGAACGGCTCAAGGACGCGCCCGCCCTGGCGGCCCTCTTCGAGGCGCTCGTCGTCGCCTTGGACCTCAAGGTCGTGGGCCAGCCCCAGTGGCACGTCTTCCCGGAGCCCGGCGGCATCACGGGCCTGGCGCTGCTGGCCGAAAGCCACCTGGCCATCCACACCTTCCCGGAGCACGGCTTCGCCGCGCTCAACGTCTACTGCTGCCGCACCCGCGCCTGTCCGGACTTCGCCGCGCTGGCGGCCCGGTACCTGGGCGCCACGTCCTGCCGCGTCCGAGAGCTGTCGAGAGGGGTGGAGGCGTGACGCAGGGGGCGTGTCCGTCGTGTGGGGCGAGCGTGGAGTTCACCGTCGGTTCGGCGCAGGTGGTCGTGTGCGCCCACTGCCAGACGATGGTGGCGCGCACCGGCGTGGACCTGGAGTCCCACGGCCGGGTGGCCCGCATCGTGGAGACCGACTCCCCCTTGCGCCTGGGCCTGGAGGGGCGCGTCAACAGCAGCGCCTACCAGATCGTGGGCCACCTCCAGAAGGACCACGGCGCTGGTCCCTGGGACGAGTGGTACGTGGAGATGGCGGACGGCCGCACCGGCTGGCTCAGCGAGTCCGAGGGCGCCTTCCACCTGCTCTTCGACGCGGGCGTGGAGGAGGGGCTGGAGCTGGACGCGCTCCACCCCGGTGACCGTCTGCGCCTGCGCAACCGCCCGCTGGTGATTGAAGAGCGGGGCCACGGGCGCGTGGTCGCGGCGGAGGGGCAGCTGCCCAGCGACGTGGATCCCACCCAGGACGCGTACTACGTGGACGCCACGGGCCCCCGGGGCCTGTTCGTCACGCTGGACTTCGGCACGCGCGACCGCGACCCCGAGGTCTTCCTGGGGCAGCGGCTGGAGCTTGCGCAGCTGGGCATCCCGGCCAACGACCTGCGCCCACGCGTGCGCAAGGCCACGCTGCAGCAGGCGCGCTGTACGCAGTGCAACGGCCCGCTGGAGCTGCGCGCGCCGGACCAGACGATGCGCGTGGCGTGCCCGTACTGCGGCGCGCTCCTGGACGTGCGCGAGGGCAAGCTGTCGTTCCTCAAGCTGCTCCAGAAGCCGGACCTCCCGGCGGACCTGTCGCTGGGCATGAAGGGGACGCTCGACGGGGTGGAGTGGATCCTCATCGGCTACCAGGAGCGCTCGTGCGTGGTGGAGGGCACGCGCTACCCGTGGCTGGAGTACCTGCTCTACCACCCGACGCGCGGCTTCACCTGGCTGATGGAGTCCAACGGCCACTGGGTGTTCTTGAAGCCCCTGGCGGCGGGGGACGCGGACGTGGTGCCTCAGTCTTCCGCGTACTACGAGGGCCGGCGCTACAAGGCCTTCCAGTCCGTGACCGCCGTCACCGACGCGGTGGTGGGCGAGTTCTACTGGCAGGTGTTCCAGGGCGAGACGGCGCGCGCCACCGAATACGTCGCGCCGCCGTACTCCGTGAACGAGGACTCCACCGACAACGAAGTCACGTACACCCACGGCGAGTACCTCACGCCGGAGCAGGTGCAGGCCGCGTTCAAGCTGAAGGAGAAGCTGCCGGAGCCCCGGGGCATCGCGCCCAGCCAGCCCAACACGCGCCGCAAGAAGCTGATGCAGACGCTGCTCTGGACGGGCATCTGGGTGGTGGCGCTGCTCGCGCTGTCGGCCTTCCTCCACGCGCGGGCGCTCAACGCCCAGGTGCTGGACATGCGGGTGCAGGTGGCGCCGGGCGCGGCGTCCGGCACCCCCGCCACCATGCGCTTCAGCGAACCGTTCGAGATCACCCGGGCGGGCAACGTCCGGGTGGAGGTGGCGATGGCCAACGCGCTCGACAACGCGTGGGTGGGCGTGCAGGGCGACCTGGTGAACCAGGAGACGCAGGACGTGGTGAGCTTCTACGAGGAGATCAGCTACTACCATGGGCGTGACAGCGACGGCTCCTGGAGCGAGGGCGGCAACCAGGGCAGCGTGTTCCTGTCCACCGTGCCCGCGGGGAAGTACGTGCTGCGCACCACCACGTCGTACGACCCGAACCTGGGGCTCCAGGTGGTGAACCGGGGCGGCATCGGGTACCAGGTGCGGCTGACGCACGACACGGTCAACGAGAGCTGGCTCGTCATCGCGCTGGTGCTGCTGCTGCTGGCGCCGGGGCTGTCGTTCATTGGCGCCAACGGCTTCGAGACCGAGCGATGGCAGGAAAGCAACCTGCAGTAGGGCCCGCGGTGAGCGCGGACGGAGGTGGACGATGAAGTACCTTGGCGGGCTGGTGCTGCTGGCCTACGGGTGGGCGACCTTTACCGGCTGGGCCCCGTTCAGTGGCGAGGAGCGCGGCCGGGTGACAGGGGATGTGCGGCGCGGCCCGGGCGGCGTGCTGCTGTGGACCGGCGGATTCATGGGAGGCAAGTGATGCTGCTGCTGCTCGGAGTGGTGGTGACGCTGCAGGGAGTGCTGGCGAGCGTCATCTATTCGATCATCGGGTTGGCGGTGTTCGTCGCCGGCTTCTTCGTCATCCGGCTCATCCTCCCCTACGACGTGCACAAGGAGATTGAAGCCGACCAGAACACGGCGCTGGGCATCGTCATCGGCTCGTTCATCCTGGGCCTGGCCATCATCATCGCGGCGGCCATCAGCGGCTGAACGACGTGACGCTTTGAACAAGACGCTGCTCTTTCTCACCGTCCTCGTCATCGCGACGTGCGGGCTCATCTACGAGCTCATCGTCGGGACGCTCGCCAGCTACCTGCTGGGGGACAGCATCACCCAGTTCTCCACCGTCATCGGCGGCTACCTGTTCGCCATGGGGATTGGCAGCTACCTGTCGCGCTTCGTGGAGCGCGGGGTGGCCCAGCGCTTCGTGGAGATAGAGCTGGCGGTGGCGCTCGTCGGTGGCCTGTGCGCGCCGATGCTCTTCCTCACCTTCACGCTCACCAGCGTCTTCCCCGTCGTGCTGTACGGCAGCGTGCTCGTGATTGGGACGCTGGTGGGGCTGGAGATCCCCCTGCTCCTGCGCATCCTGCAGGACCAGCTCAAGTTCAAGGACCTGGTCAGCCAGGTGCTGACGTTCGACTACCTGGGCGCGCTGGCCGCGAGCGTGGCCTTCCCGCTCCTGCTCGTGCCGAAGCTGGGCCTGGTGCGCACGTCGCTCCTCTTCGGCCTCTTGAACGCGGGCGTGGGGCTGTGGAGCACGTGGCTGCTCGCGCCCGTGCTGGCCAACCCCGTGCGCCTGCGCATCAAGGCGGTGGTGCTGTGCGCGGGGCTGCTCGTGTGCTTCGCGCTGGGGGACCGGCTGACCACGTTCTACGAGGACCAGCTCTACGCGGATGAGGTGGTGCACGCGACCAGCTCCCCGTACCAGCGCATCATCGTCACGCGCGGCAAGCGGGGCTTCTCGCTGTTCCTCAACGGCAACCTCCAGTTCGCCAGCATCGACGAGTACCGCTACCACGAGTCCCTGGTGCACCCGGCCATGGTGCGCGCGCGCTCGGTGGAGCACGTGCTGATCCTTGGCGGCGGCGACGGGCTCGCGGCGCGCGAGGTGCTGCGCTACCCGGAGGTGAAGTCCGTCACGCTGGTGGACCTGGACCCGGCCATCACCGGGCTGGCCACGGGCTACAAGGAGCTGGCGGCGCTCAACGGGCACGCGATGACGCACCCGAAGATGCGCGTCATCAACACGGACGCGATGCAGTTCCTGTCGGAGGGCACGGGCTCCTTCGACGTGGTGGTGGTGGACTTCCCGGACCCCAACAACTTCGCGCTGGGGAAGCTGTACACGACGGGCTTCTACAAGATTCTGAAGAAGCGCCTGTCGCCCGGCGGCGTGGCGGTCATCCAGAGCACCAGCCCCCTGTTCGCGCGGCGCTCGTTCTGGTGCGTGGAGACCACGCTCAAGGCGGCGGGCTTCTGGACGCAGCCCTACCACGCGCTGGTGCCGTCCTTCGGCGAGTGGGGCTACGTGATGGTGGCGCTGGAGGCGCCCGACCGGCACCGCCCGCTGCCGGAGGGGCTCACGTTCCTGGACGAGGACACGCTGGAGTCCCTCACGCATTTCGCGCCGGACATGGCGCCGCTGCCGGCGGAGGTGAACCGGCTGAACAACCAGGTGCTGGTGCACTACTACGAAGAGGAATGGCGTCGGTGGAACTGACGCGGCGCGAGCTGGTGGCCGCGTTCCTGGGCGCCTCCGTGGCGAGCGCCTGTCAGCGGCAGCAGGCGCCTCGCGCGCCGGTGCCGGGCGCCATCGTGGACCGGGCGGTGGACACCGGCCACAAGCTGCGGGGCGGCCCGCTGCCGCGCGCGGAGACCTTCGAGCCGGTGGACGTGCTGATTGTCGGCGCCGGCGCGGCCGGGCTGTCCGCCGCGTGGCGCCTCGCGGGCGCGGGCGTGAAGGACGTGCGGGTGGTGGAGCTGGAGGCGGAAGCGGGGGGCACGTCGCGCTCGGGGAGGAACGGCGTGTCCGCGTTCCCGTGGGGCGCGCACTACCTGCCGTCGCCGCTGGAGGACCGCGGGCCGGTGATGCGGCTGCTCAGGGAGATGGACGCCGTCACCGGCGTGGATGAGGAAGGCCACCCGTCATTCGCGGAGGAGCTGCTCATCCAGGAGCCCGACGAGCGGCTCTTCTACCGGGGCCACTGGTACGAGGGGCTGTACCTGCGCGCGGGCGCGAGCGCTCAGGACCTGGAGGAGTTGGAGCGCTTCGACGCGAGGATGAACGCCTTCGCCGCCGCGCGCGACGCGAAGGGGCGCAAGGCGTTCTCTGTCCCGGTGGCGCTCTCCAGCGACGACGCGGAGTGGACGGCGCTGGACGCGCTGAGCATGGCGCGGTGGCTGGAGGCGGAGGGCTTCCGTTCGCCCCGGCTCAAGTGGTTCGTGGACTACGCGTGCCGCGACGACTACGGCACCACCGCCGAGCACGTCTCCGCCTGGGCGGGCATCTGGTACTTCGCCGCGCGGCAGAACGGCAAGGGCGAGCGCAGCGACGGGTTCCTCTCCTGGCCCGAGGGCAACGGCCGGCTGGTGCGGCAGCTGGTGTCGTCGCTGGGCCCGCGCCAGGTGGAAACGAACGTGCTGGTGCACACGGTGGAGCCGGGGGAGGGCGGCTGCCGCGTGCAGGCGCTGGACGCGCGCACCGGAGCGCCCCGGGGCTTCCAGGCGCGGCAGGTGGTGCTGGCGTGTCCCCGCTTCGTCGCCGCGCACGTGGTGGCGCCGTGGCGCGAGGCCCGGCCCGCGTGGATGGACGCCTTCGCGTACAGCCCGTGGGTGGTGGCGAACCTGACGCTGTCGGGGCCGCCCGTGTCGCGCGGCTTCCCGCTCGCGTGGGACAACGTCCTCTACGAGAGCCAGAGCCTGGGCTACGTGGTGGCCACGCACCAGGCGCTGCGCCAGGACGAGCGCGGGCCCACGGTGCTCACCTGGTACCTGCCCATGGCCGGCGCGGACGTGAAGGCCGAGCGCAATAAGGCCCTCTCGGCCACGTACGGGGACTGGGAGGCGCTGGTGATGGCGGACCTGCTGCCGGCGCACCCGGGCCTGGGCGCGCTCACGCAGCGGCTGGAGGTGCAGCGCTGGGGCCACGCGATGGTGCGCCCCCAGCCGGGCTTCCTCTGGGGCGAGGCGCGCAAGGCCGCCCGGGAGAGCCTGGGCCGGCACCTGCACTTCGCGCACACGGACCTGGGCGGCATGGCGCTCTTCGAGGAGGCCAACTGGTTCGGGGTGCGCGCCGCGGAGCTGGCGCTGGCGGGACTGGGGCGCAAGGACGCCACCTGGCTTTGAACGTGGTTTCGGGAGGGATGGGCCCATGAAGGACAGTCGCTTCAGCCGCTCGGAGTTCCTCGCACTCACCAGCCTGCTCGCGGGCTCCACGCTGTTTCCCGCGCGGGCAGAAGCGGCTCCGGATGGAGGTGTGGCGCCCGTTCGTGCGGCCGGGAACGCCGCGACACCGGGGACGAAAGATGGCGGCGTGGCGGGGAGCGCGCCGGCCTCGCAGGCGGAGTACGAGCAGCTGCGGCGGGGCTGCACCGCGTCGCTGACCTCGGGCTCCACGGCCGATGACGGCGCGGAGTACGTGCGCATTGGCGAGTGGATGCAGCGCCAGCACCTGTCCAGCGACGTGTACGGCAACGGCGACTTCGTGCAGGCGTTCGAGAAGCGCATCGCGGACCTGCTCGGCTTCGAGGACGCGTGCTTCATGCCCACCGGCACCATGGGCCAGCTCATCGCGCTGCGCATCTACGCGGACGCGGGCGGCCCGCGCACCGTGGGCGTGCACCCGTCGTCGCACCACGTGCTGCACGAGGACGACAGCTATTCCGTCCTGCACCAGCTGCGCGCCGTGTACCTGGGCCCGTGGACGCGGCCGCTCCTGGCCGACGACGTGGCGCAGTCGCGGGAGGCGCTGGGGACCGTGAGCGTGGAGCTGCCGGTGCGGTGGCTGGGCGGGCAGCTCCAGACGTGGGAGCAGCTCACCGCGCTCAAGCGCACCTGCCGCGAGCGCAAGGTGAAGCTGCACATGGACGGCGCGCGGCTGTGGGAGAGCCAGCCCTTCTACGGCCGCTCCTACGCGGACATCTGCAAGGGCTTCGACTCCGTCTACGTGTCCTTCTACAAGATGGTGGGCGCCATTGGCGGCGCGATGCTGGTGGGCGGCCGCGACTTCATCCGCGAGTCGCGCGTGTGGCGCCACCGGCACGGCGGCAACCTGTACCAGCTGGCGCCCTACGTGGCCTCCGCCGCCATGCGCCTGGACGCGGCGCTGGCCGCCATCCCCGCCCACGTGAAGCGCGCGAAGGCCCTCACCGCGCTGCTGGCGGCGGATCCGCGCGTCACCGTGCTGCCGCAGCCCGTGCAGACGAACATGTTCCACGTGTTCCTGCGCGGCTCACCCGGGGCGTACAGCCGTCAGCGCGACCGCATCGCGCGCGAGGACCGCGTCTGGGTGGCGGGAGGCTTCGGACAGACGCGCGTGCCCGGCGTCGTGTCCGCGGAGCTGCAGGTGGGCGAGGGGCTGGGGCGCATCAGCGACGCCGACGCGGCCCGGGCCTTCCTGCGCCTGCTCGAAGCGGCCTGAAGGGGCCGCCGGACTTCAAAGACAGCAACCCCTGCCGTGAAACAGAGACACCGTGCGTCACGCCCGGTGTCCCGGCTCAGGCGTCAGGCCGCCTTCTTGATGCTGTACTGGGGCGCCTGCTCCTGGGTCTTCAGGAAGAACTCCGCGTCCAGCAGCATCGCGATGCGGCCCTTCTCGTCGTGGAAGGCGATGGGGCCGTGCGCGGTGAAGTGGATGATCGACTCCTCCAGCGCGGTGGTGGCGGGGTGCTCGGCGCCCAGCGGCTCGAACTCGTAGTCGCCCGCGCGGGTGGTGCCGTGCCGGTCCTGCGTGGAGCCGGAGAGGATGAAGATCTCCGCCGGGCCCAGGTGCTTGTGCGGGGCGAAGACGGCGCCCTTGTCCATCTTGAGGATCGCGCTCCACACGCCGCTCTCCGCACTCACGCGCAACAGGCGGTAGGCGGTTCCAGGACCGAGCGGCTTCCACTCGAGATCCGCGGTGTGCACCAGGCCATCCATCATCATCGTCAGTCCGGACATGACATCCTCCAGGTCGGCCCTGCGTGTGTGTCGTTGTCCATGATAACGCGCAACACTGAATTCCTTGCAAGTTTGCCCCACGTGCAAGGTTGTCATGTTTGACGTGCTGCGCCCCCTCATGGCGGCGGGCGGAAGATTCCACGGCCGCTGTCCATCCCGGGTGGTCCGGGTCGCATTTTCTGATCCGACAGAAATCGCGAGATGGCTTGTGGACCCACGTGGAAACCCGCAGGGGAGCTTTCGCACCCATCCCTACGCACCTCGGGCACGTTCGGATGCACCTCCTCGTTGTTTCTTGAAACACCCGCCACGCCCGGCCCCGCGCTGAAGCGGGCTTGGTAGGCTCCCGGGCCCGATGTCCCGTCTCCTCGCGCCCACGCAGGCCTGGTTGTTCGGCCCCGCCGTGGACCTCACCGTGTTCGCTGGCAGCGCGCTCGTGTCCGTGGCGTTCGTGCTGGCCGCGCCGTGGCTGGGCGCGGTGGGGGACACGCCCCCCTGGGCGTGGCTGTTGTTCGTGGTGGGCGTGGACGTGGCGCACGTCTGGTCCACGCTGTTCCGGACGTACCTGGACGGCGCGGAGGTGGGACGCCGGCCGGGCCTCTACGTGGGCGCGCCGCTCGTGGCGTACGCGGTGGGCGTGCTCGCGCATTCCCTCTCCCCGGCCGCGTTCTGGAGCGTGTTCGCCTACATGGCGCTGTTCCACTTCATCCGCCAGCAGTACGGCTGGGTGGCGCTCTACGCGCGCAAGGCCCACGCCTCCAGCTTCGAGCGGCGCCTGGACGCGGCGGCCATCTACGCCGCGACGCTGGGCCCCGTGGTCTGGTGGCATGCGAACCTGCCCCGGGCCTTCTGGTGGTTCGTGGAGCACGACTTCCTCGCGGGCCTGCCGACGTGGGCGGGCACGGCGGCGCTGGTCGCGCATGCGGCGGTGCTCGTCACGTGGGCCGGCTTCCAGGGCCTGCGCGTCGCACGCGGGGACGGGGTGCAGGCAGGCAAGCTGCTGCTGGTGGCGGCCACGTGGGTCGCGTGGTTCGGCGGCATCGTGCTCGCGCGCGACGACTTCGCCTTCACGGTGATGAACGTGGTGCTGCACGGCGTGCCGTACTTCGCGCTGCTGTTCCGCTACGCGCGCGGCCGTCACGCGGAAGGGGGCTCCGGCGCGGTGGGCGTGCTCCTGCGCGCGGGGCTGCCGGGCTTCCTGCTGTTCCTCGGGGTGCTGGCGCTGCTAGAAGAGGGGCTCTGGGACCTGCTGGTGTGGCACGACCGCGCGGTGTTGTTCGGCGACAGCGGCCTGGTCCTGGAGCCGGACGTGCTGGCGCTGGTGGTGCCGCTGCTGGCGCTGCCCCAGGCCACGCACTACCTGCTGGACGCGTTCGTGTGGAAGGCCGGGCGGGAACCCGCGTTGCTGAACAGGCTGGGCTGGACGAAGGGTCCCCAGGGTCCGGCATCCGTCAGCCAACCCCGAGGGGCGGTAGCCATTCCAGGTGTGGGTGAATAGAGCATTGGGGCCTATGTCCCGACTCCTGCTCGTCTCGAACCGCCTTCCCGTCACCGTCAAAGCGGAGAAGGACGGCGTCTCCGTGGTGCGAAGCGCCGGAGGACTCGCCACCGGCCTCAGTCAGCCGCACGAGCGCTCCGGTGGCGTGTGGATTGGCTGGCCCGGAGATGTCTCCCGGTTGACGGACGCCCAGCGCACCCGGGTGGAGCAGCAGTTGGCGGACCTGCGCTGTGTGCCGCTGTACCTCTCCGCCAGCGAGGTCAGCCGCTTCTACGAGGGCTACTCCAACCGCGTCCTCTGGCCGCTGTGCCACTACATGCTGGAGCGCATCCCGCGCCAGGACCGCGACTGGGACGCGTACCGCAAGGCCAACGAGCGCTTCGCCGACCTGGCCGCGAAGCACTACCAGCCGGGCGACACCATCTGGGTGCACGACTACCAGCTCATGCTGGTGCCCGGCCTGCTGCGCGCGCGCCTGCCGCACGCGCGCATCGGTTACTTCCACCACATCCCGTTCCCGTCGTCGGAGATCTTCAGCACGCTGCCCCGGCGCACGGAGCTGCTGAAGGGGCTGCTGGGCGCGGACCTCATCGGCTTCCACGCGGTGAGCTACGTGCGCCACTTCTCCGGCACGCTGCTGCGGCAACTGGGGTTGGACACGGACGTCGACCGCATCCTCTTCCAGGGGCGCGAGGTGCGCGTGGGCGCCTTCGCCATGGGCATCGACGCTGCCTCCTTCGAGGCGCGGGCACAGGAGCCGGCGGTGATGGAGGAGGTGAAGACGCTGCACGCGCGCTCCCACGGCGAGCGGCTGCTGTTGGGCATCGACCGGCTGGACTACACCAAGGGCATCCCCCGGCGGCTGCTCGCGGTGCAGCGCGTGCTGGAGCGCTCCCCGGCCCTGCGCGGCCGCCTGCGCTTCATCCAGGTGGCCGTGCCCAGCCGCACCGAGGTGCAGGCCTACGCGGAGTACCGCGAGACGGTGGACGAGCTGGTGGGCCGCATCAACGGCACGTACGGCACCGTGCACAGCACGCCGGTGCACTACCTCTACCGGTCGCTCAACGAGAAGCAGCTCGTGAGCCTCTACCGGGGCACGGACGTGATGCTGGTGACGCCCGTGCGCGACGGCATGAACCTCGTCGCCAAGGAGTTCTGCGCGTCCCGCCCGGACGAGGACGGCGTGCTCGTGCTGAGCGAATTCGCGGGAGCGGCGGCGGAGATGAGCGACGCGCTGCTCGTCAATCCCTACGACGTGGAGGGCATGGCGGACGCCATCGAAGAGGCGCTGGAGATGCCCAGGCCCGAGCGACAGCGCCGCATGCGCTGCCTGCGCGCGGGCGTGAAGGCGCGCGACGTGCACTGGTGGGTGGACCGCTTCCTGGACCGGCTCCAGGGCCTGAAGTCCGTCGCGGAGCGACCGCCGCTGCCGGACGGCCTGCTCGTGCTGGAGAAGCTCAAGGGGCCCGGACGCAAGGTGCTGTTCCTGGACTACGACGGCACGCTCGTGGGCTTCGCCCCGACGCCGGAGCTGGCCTCACCAGACCCGGAGCTGATGACGCTGCTCAAGGAACTCTGCGCACGGCCGGACATGTCCGTGCACGTGGTGAGCGGCCGCCCGCGCGAGACACTGGAGGCGTGGTTCGGTGAGCTGCCCATGGGCCTGCACGCCGAGCACGGCCTGTGGTCGCGCATGCGGCGGGGGCAGCCGTGGCAGGCGCTGCCGGGCGTGTCCTTCGAATGGAAGCCCCGGGTGAAGCCCGTGCTGGACGCGTTCTCCGCGCGGGTGGCGGGCTCGTTCGTGGAGGAGAAGACGGCGTCGCTCGCGTGGCACTACCGCAAGGTGGACGCGGAGTTCGGCGCGCTCCAGGCGCGGGAGCTGCGGCTGCTCTTGTACGAGCAGTTCTCCCAGGAGCCCATGCACATCCTGCCCGGGGACCGGGTGGTGGAGGTGCGGCCCCGGGGCGTCAACAAGGGCCGCGTCGTGCCGGAGGTGCTGCGCGACGAGGCGCCGGACGTCCGCGTGCTGGCCGTGGGCGACGACGTCACCGACGAGGACCTCTTCGCGGCGATTCCACCGGGCGGCCTCACCGTGCACGCGGGCAACAAGCACACGCGCGCGGGCTACCGGGTGGAGGGGCCGCCGGAGGTGCGGCGGCTCTTGAAGGAGCTGCTCGGGAAGTAGCGCCCGCCCGGGGGAGGCGCGGGCTTCAGAGGTTGAAGCCCACGTTCCCCACGGAGATGCTGGGCCCGAAGATGAAGGACCACTTGCTGGAGGGCACCACGGTGTCGGTGCTCGGGTCGCCGCTGGTGCGCCGGGTGATGTCGCCCCGGAACTCGCGGGCAATCCACGCCTGCGCGCCCACCGCCGCGCCCGGGCCAATGGGCACGCGCAGGCCCAGCCCCAGCACGGCCGCGAGCGTGGGCGGGAACTGGATGTCCCCGGACTGCGGCACGAGCCCCAGGCCCATGAGCCCCAGCTCGATGCCCAGGAGCCGCTCCTGGCCCTCGTTGTTGAGCAGCGCCAGGCGCGACAGCACGCCGAAGTTGATGGCCAGCTGCCCCGTGGGCTGCGTCGCGCGGTAGAGGCCCGCGGGGATGGTGGCCATGGTGTAGAGGCGGAACATGCCGCCGCGCACGATGGCGGTCCACTGCGCGGAGGGCAGGCCGGTGCGGTCCACGGTGGACAGGGCGTAGCGCGACTCGTCCGCGACGTGCGCCACCTGCACGAGGATGCGGTCGTACTGGCCCAGGTTGCCCTGCACGGGGATGACGCGCACCTCGCCCTTGGGGCGCAGGAACAGGCGCTGCTCCACGTGGCTCTCCCCGCGGCTGGAGCCGTCGGACTTCGTCACGTCGATGCGCAGGGTGATCTCCTGGTTGCCGTCCTCGGGCTTCAGGCGCTCGCGGTGGATGATGACGCGGCAGGTGTTGCGCATGGCGTAGTCCAGCCGGTGCGGGCGACTGGGGGAGAGCGTCTCGTCGTGGCCCTCCTTGTCCGCGCAGACGAACTCCACCAGGCCCTCCACGTTGGCGGGCACGCTCGCCTCGCGCACCGCGCGCTGCACGCGCTCGCTGGTGAGGAACAGGTCCGTGGTGGCCAATTCCGCCGGCAGCGTGGGCAGCCGGTAGCCGAACCGCAGCGACACGAAGCCGCCCGCGGTGGGCTCGCCCTGCACGAGCGTGGCCTGCTCCCGCGTCGTCACGGTATAGGCCCCGCCCAGCGGGCGCAGCACGAAGCGGCCCTGGCCGCCGTTGGACGCCACCGTCATCTCCGCCGGGCGGTTGGTGGGCACGAAGTCGATGCTGCCGTGGCCGGGCAATTCCAGCGTCGCGCGCGGGTCGGGCAACGGCTTCGTCTCCGCCGTCTCCGACGCCACCACCGTGCCGTCCACGCGGGACGTGGTGGCCGTCACGGTGACCTGCGGCTCGTCGGTGCCCCGGGTGCGCAGGAGCACATAGGTGCCCTCGGTGGCCTTCACCACGCGCTCCACGCGGGCCCTGGCGCCGTTCACCGTCCAGAGCAGGGCGCGCGGGTCGTGCGCGCACGCCGCGTCCAGGCGCATCACCAGCGCGGAGTCCTCCGCGTCGCGCAGCACCGTGCCCTCCACGGCGGTGAGCGGGCACGCCAGCACGGGCAGCGTCTCCGCCACGGAGGTCTCCAGCGCGTCGCCCCGCGCGAAGAACACGCGCGGCGTCAGCCGCAGCCGCAGCGCCACGGTGGGGTTCACCCCCGGCACGTTGCGGATGGAGACCGCTCCTTCCGCGACTTCACAGCGCGCGGAGCCGCACTCCACGGAGGCGATGGCCTCCGAGTGCGTCACCGCCACGTAGCCGGGGCCCTTGGACAGGTCCACGCCGGAGGACTGCACCAGGGGCCGGGTGAGCACGGTGCGGCCGGGGCGCAGGCGGAAGAACTCGTCGTCCAGGAAGCGCCCGTTGGCGTCATACGTCGTCACGTCCGGGCCCGTCCGCGCGAAGGGCGGCAGCCACGACAGCGTCGCGTCCGTGGGCAGCCCCGGCGTCACCGGCACCGCGCAGTCGGACGGGCCTGACGGCTCCAGGCACACGTCCTGGCCCTCCATGAGGGGATGCAGGGGCTCCGCGCCCCGGGGCGTGCCGGACCAGGTGATGGCCACGCTCTTGAGCCCCGTGCCCTTGAGCTCCAGCCGGCCGTCGTCCGGGTAGAACGTGGTGGATGCGGCGTCGATGCGGGGGAAGGGCCCGGTGGCCACCACGACGAGGGTGTCGGTGGCCGTGGCGCAGCCTGCTTCGTCGTCGGCGACCTTCAGCTCCAGCGCGCGCGCGCCGTCCTCCGCCTTCGCGGGAGGCTTGAGCGAGCGGCCATCCGCGGAGAGCGTCCAGCCGCCGCGCACGGGGCCGCACAGGATGCCCTTCGGGAGGACCTCCACGGCCCGTCCTCCTTCGGGGAGCTGGACGACGGGAGCGGCGGTGGCGGCCCCCGCCACCAGCAGGCAGCCAAGGACGAGCGCGCGTGCAGGGTGCATGGCTTGCTTAAGCCCGGAGGGCCGCGTCCGGGTCAAGCGCTGCGTGCGGGGCGGCGCGAAGAAGCACCGCCCCGTGTCGCCTGACTACCGCGACGCCGTCTTCTGTCCCGGTCCCTGGAGCAGGACGCGGCGCCCGAAGGCCCGGTCCACGCGGCCCAGGAACTCACGGAACTGGGGATACTCGGACGCCTTGATGCGGGCGACGGAGAGGGCGACCTCGCCGTCGGCGACGAGCGTGCCGTTCTCCACGCGGTAGGAGAGCTTCACGCGACCGAACGGCGTCGTCTCCTCCACCGCCTGGGGCATCTCCGCCACGGTGTAGCCGCCGGGCAGCGTGTAGCGCAGCTTGAAGGTGTTCACCCAGGGGCTCTGCATCACGAGGTCGAAGCGGCGCTCGGCGAGCGACGCGTACGCCTGCTGGTAGGTGCGCCCGGTGCCGAAGGGCAGGAAGCGCAGGTTGCCGCCGGGGAACACCTCCGCGTAGCGCGGGATGCCCATGTTGAACTCCAGCGACACGTCGTCGTCCAGGCGGGTGGTGTCGCTGAGCTTCACCTCGCGCACGGTGAGGCCGGGGAAGCTCTGCGCCCACGCGCGCTCGAAGGTGGACTTGCGCGTGGACTCCGGGCGGTAGGCGCGGCGGTAGTCCGGCGCGGACTGGCCGGACACGCTGCTCTGGCCCTTCACGTCCGCGCCGCCGTCGGGCCGCAGCGCGACCTCCATGGCCAGCGTGGTGGTGTTGTCCTGCGCCTTCGCCTCCGGCGTGGTGAGGAAGTTGCTCGTCCCGTTGGGGTCCACCACCAGCACGTTGGCGACGCGGTCCGCGGAAGGAAGCTCCTTCGCGCCGTGGAACTCCGCGGTGCCGTCCAGGTACAGGTCGAACTTGGGCACGTACGCGATGGCGTGGTTGAACGCCGCGAGCGACGCGGGCTCCGCGTCCAGCGCGCCCAGGTTGCGCATGCGCAGCAGCACCAGCCGGCTGTCCACGCCCGCCACCTTCAGCATGGAGTAGATGAGGCTCGCCTTGTCCTTGCAGTCACCGAAGCGGCGCGCGAGCACGCGGTCGACTCTGTATGGCTTGAAGCCGTGGATGCCGAACTCCAGCGCCACGTAGCGGGTGTTGGTGACGACGAAGGAGTAGATGGCGCGCACGACGGCCAGCTCGTTCTTGCGGTCCACGCCCTGGAGCACCTGGTCCACCGTCGTCTTGAGCTCCGCGTTGGGCTGGAGCTGGTCGCGCACGAGGCCCCACCAGTAGTGGCCCACCTGGTCCCACGTCTTGTACGTGGAGATGTGCAGGTTCTGGGCGACCTCCGCCCAGCCCGGCATGCCCGGCTCCGGCACCACCTTGGACACGTGCTTCGCGCCGAAGCGGTACACGGTGCGGTCGCTCTCCGGGGTCTCCTGCGCTTGCGTCACGCCCGCGAGGCGGCTCTTGTTCCAGTACAGCGGACGCTCCTTGGGCATGTCCACGACGTACTGGAAGCGCACCTTCGGGTAGGTGCTCTGCACGCTCTCCACGTCGCCCCAGTAGTCCGACAGCAGGTTGTCCTGCGCGGTGTCGTCCAGGCGGTAGGTGAGCTCCAGCGTGTCGCCGGCCGCCAGCGACGGGAACGACAGCACGCGCGCGCGGGTGTCGTAGTACATGCCCGTCCACGGCTCGTTCATGTTGCGGTCCGCGTCGCCGTAGCTCTCCACCACGGAGCCGTCCGGCTTCGTCACGCGGGCGCGCAGCACGCGCACCTCCTGCCGGTCCGGCGAGTAGGTGACGGGGATGTTGCGGAACGCGTCCACGCCGCGCGGGTTGAGGACTCGCACCACCATCTGCTGCAGGCGGCTGGACAGGCCGCTCTTCTGCACGCGCACGTAGGTGTTGTCCACGAGGTAGACGGCGTCCTCGTGCACGTAGCCTTCCGCCTCCTTGCCGAGCGGCTTTGAGTCCACCAGGTACTGCATGCCCGCGCTCTCCGACTCACCCTTGAGGGCGCGCAGCGCCTCCTTGAGGCCGGGGTTCTGCGGGCGCAGCACCAGCGAGCGCTCGAAGGCGGCCAGGGCGGGCTCACGCTGGCCCGCGGCGAGCAGCGCCCGGCCCTCGCGCTCGTAGACCTCCGGCTCGTCGGGGGACAGGGCCTTGGCCTCGGTGAAGAGGGCGGCGGCTTCCTCCGCGGCGCCGTTGGAGGCCTTGAGCTCCGCCAGCCGCACGCGCGCGCCGTTGTCGAAGGGGTTCAGGTCGGTGAGCTTCGCGTACTCGCGCTCGGCGGCGTCCACCTTGCCCGCGTCCGCGAGCATGGAGGCCAACTGCCGGCGGGTGTTGGTGTCATCGAAGCGCAGCGCCAGCACCACGCGCATGCGGTCCATGGCCTCCTGGTGGCGGCCCAGCTGGCGCGACGCCTGCGCGGCCACCCGCACCACGCGGGGCACGCGGGGCTGCTGCCGGAAGGTCTCCTCCACCAGCGCGTGCGCCCGGGCGCGCTCGCCCAGCGCCTCGGCGGCGCGGGCCAGCAGCAGCTTCGCGCCCGGCACGGCGCGGCCGTCATCCTGCTCGAGAATCGGGGCCAGCAGCGGCTGCACGCGCTCCGGGTGGCCGCGGTCCATCTCGTGGTCCGCCAGCGCCAGCCGCGCCGGGGGATAGGTGGGGTCCGCCTTCACGGCCGCCTCCAGGAAGCGGCGGCGCTCGTTCAGGTCATCCGTCTGGGCGTTCGCGGCGAGCAGCTGCAGGCGCGCGTCCTTCGGGGCTGCTTCCGCGGCGGCGGCGGCCTCGGCGGCGGCGGTGTGCTCGCGCTCGTCATAGGCGCGGAAGAAGGCGAGCACCTGGGCGTAGTCGCCGCGCAGGGCCGCGTCGTCCGGGTTCTTCTCCACCAGCGCGCGCAGCGCGGAGGTGAGGGTGGGCAGGGGCTGCGG
>NZ_RAWB01000174.1 GCF_003612055.1 Corallococcus llansteffanensis | reverse complement strand
GGTTGGGGGTGCTTGACACCCGGACACCCCCGGGCCGACAAGGCGATGCGACCGAGGAGGAAGACGTGATGCGACGTTGGGGCTGGGTCTGTGTGCTGGGGCTGGGGCTGGCGGCCTGCAAGAAGGACGTGCCGCCGGAGCCGGACGCGGGCGTGGTGGAGACGGGGCCCTCGGCGCTCACCGAACAGGAGCCCAACGAGCGTCCCGACCAGGCGCAGGCCCTCACGCGCCCGAGCGTGGTGACGGCGGGCCTGACGGCGGAGCCCAACAAGCTGGACGAGGACTGGTACCGGCTGGCCCCTGGCACCCCGCGCATCGCGGACGTGACGGTGACGGGCCTGCCGGGCGGGGACATCAAGCTGGACGTCTACGACCAGGACCGCAACCGGCTGGTGGGCGTCAACAGCGACGGCGAGGGCAAGGGCGAGCGCCTCCCCAACCTCTACGTGGAGAAGGAGCGCTGGCTGGTGGTGTCGCCCGCGCGCAAGGGCATGGGCGGGGCCTACACCCTGGAGGTGAAGTTCCGCGAGCCCAACGACGGCGAGGAGCGCGAGCCGAACGACCGCGCCGTGGACGCCGCCGCCCTGCCGCTGGGGCAGACGGTGACGGCGTTCCTGGGGCACTCGGGCGACGAGGACTGGTATCGGGTGGAGCTGCCCGGCGCGGGTTCGCCGGAGGGTGAGGCTCCCGTGCAGGACAGCGGGGCGCCGCCTGCCCCGGGCACGGCTCCCACGGGTGCGGCCACGCCGCCTCCGTCGGTGCCGGACGAGACGCCGGTGGTCGACGACAGCGCCGCGCCCTCCCCTGCCCCGGAAGGCACGTTCGCCGGGGGGGAGCCGCCCGCGGCGCCTTCGGAGACGCCTCCCACGCCCGCCGGAGAGATTGGTGGGGCGGTGGCCGCCCAGGTGGTGGACGCGGGCGCGCCGCTGCCGCCCGAGGTGCCATCGGTCGCGCTGAAGATTGAGCTGTCCGCGGTGGAAGGGGTGCGTCCGGAGATTTCGGTGCTGTCCGCCGCGGAGGCGCCGCTGTTCACCCTGCAGGGCAAGGAGGGCGAGCCGCTGGCGCTGCGCAACATCGGAGTGCGGGCCACGGACCGGGTCGTCTACCTGGTGGTGAAGGGCGGCTGGGTGGGCACGGGCAAGGCGCAGCGGCGCACCTTCAACGCGCAGGTGCCGTACACGCTGACGGTGTCGCAGGAGGAGGCGGGAGCGCACGCGGAGCTGGAGCCCAACGACGAGCTGCTCAAGGCCACGCCGCTCACGGGCGCGGGCTACCGCGAGGGCTTCCTGTCGCCCAAGTCGGACGTGGACCACTTCGTGCTGACGGCGCGCGAGCCGGTGCTGGCCAAGGTGGAGCTGACCGGCGTGGACCGGTTGGACCTGACGCTCTCCATGGTGGAGCCGCCGCAGGGTGACGGCCTGAAGGAGACGGTGCTCCTGAAGGCCAACGACGGCGCGCTCAAGGAGCCCGAGCGGCTGAACAACGTCGCCTGCAGCGGCACCTGCTACTTCCGGGTGGAGGGGTCCTTCCGCAAGGTGGGCGGCAAGTTCGTGAAGGACTTCGAGAACGCGGACCAGCCCTACCGCATCACCGTCACCACGGTGCCGGACAACGGCAGCGAGGAGCGCGAGCCCAACAACAGCGCCGAGCGCGCGCAGGACCTGACCTTGGGCAAGGCGGTGCGCGGCACGGTGTACCCGGCGAAGGACGTGGACTACTTCCGGGTGGACCTGTCCGACCGGCCGGTGCGCACGTCCCTCACGGCCACCCTGCTGGGCATCCTGAAGGTGGACGTGGGGCTGTACCTGCACCGCGTCCAGCCGGACGGGAAGCTGACCCTCGTGCAGACGTCTGACCGGGCCAAGGGCGACCAGCCGGAGACCATCCGCTTCAGCGCCGAGCCGGGCGTGTACCTCTTCGAGGTGCGGGACGCGCGCAACCGCGAGGCCAACTTCCAGGACTCCTACCAGCTGACAGTCGAGGAGGGGGAGTAGCCCCGGTTCTGATTGACAAGCCCGAGGCCCGCCCCTACTTTGGGCCTCGCTTCGCCTGCGGTGGTAGCTCAGTTGGTAGAGCACGAGCTTCCCAAGCTCGGGGTCGAGGGTTCGAATCCCTTCCGCCGCTCTGAAGAAGACAAGGCCGGTGGTTCCCTCCAGGAACCACCGGCCTTCGTGTTTTCGGGCCTCAGAACACGCCGTTCAGCTGCAAGCCGCCTCCGTCCGGGCCCACCGTGGGGGACAGGCTCGCCTGGATGAGGCCCGGGAACTTCCGCGTCTGGGGCGTGCGGGCGGGGTCCTCAGACAGTCCCAGCTCCCCCTGGAGCTGCTGGTTGTAGCCGTCCGCCAGCTCTCGCGCCTGGTAGGGCTCAATGGGATGCGGGTTGAGCCACACGCCATAGGTGAGGACGCCCACGCCCACCAGCCCGACGCCCATGCCGACCATGCTCAGCGTGAGCCGCTTGTCGCCGCGATCCAGGTTGCGCCGGATACAGGCGCTGAAGTCGGGCCGGCCGATGTCGCAGTCCTCGTCCCTGGGCCCCAGCCCCCCGAGGACCAGGCCCATCCCCGCCACCATCGTCGCTCCGCCCACGACCCCGATGACGACCTTCTTGCGCACGTTGGACTGGTACGCCGCCACCAGGTCCGCCCTGCCCAGCTTCTCGTAGAACCCCACGCCCTCCAGCGGCTTCTTGTGCTTCCCCTCGTAGGGGATGCTCCAACGGCCGAGTGTCTTCGGAGGACGCATCGACACGCCGCCATTTCCTGCCATCCAGGGGCTCACCGCCGTCACGACGTAGTCGTCGAAGCCGATGTGCCGCAGTTCGTACTGTTCCTTCGCCTCCGCGAAGGAGAGCACCGGGCGCTCCGGGGCCGGCGGCGTCACGGCCTCCGCGGGCGGCGCGTCGGCGTGTGGGGCGTCCGCGGCCGTGTCCGCCGGACGGGACTGCTGGAGGGCGGGGATATCGCTGGCGGCGCCGGAGAGGGGCTCCTCGGCGACAGGGGTCGCGAGCGCAGCCGTGGGCACCAGGAAGACAGACATCAACAGATTGCGAATCATTGGCACCTGCTTGCGCAAACCGCCCTCCGCTGTCAATCCCCCGGAAGAGTGAGGGACAGGATTTCAGTCCGTGCCTATGGATGGGGGGTCGCCACGTGCCAGGCTACAGCGTGGCCTACCCCGGGAGGGCGGATGTCCGGTTCAATGAATCTCAATACCCACGAGCACATGCTCAGGGACAAGGTCATCTTGGCGCTCAACAGCTCCCTGTCCTTCCCCCAGGTCCTCGAAGCCGCGCGAGCGCCCCTCCTCGAGCTCGCTCCGTCCGACTCCGTGGCCCTGTGCCTCATGCGGACCACGCCTGTCCTCGACTTCCAATGGCTGGTCCCGGGCCACCCCATCCCCCTGCTCGAGCAGTACGCCAGCGTGTCCGACCATGACTTCGTCCGGGCCCCCATCTTCGCCCGGCCCAACGAGGTCATCCTCGATGAGGAGATGCTCCCTCGCAGGGAGTATGAACACAGCCTCCTCTACCAACGCAGCCGGGAGCTGGGGCTGGGCCTGGAGCACGTCATGGCCGTCCTCCTCCCCATCCGCCCCGACTTCCTCGGCGCCCTCGCGCTCTACCGGACCCGGCGCCGCGCCTTCTCCTCCCGATGCGCCACCGTCCTCTCCAGCCTCACCCAGCACCTGGTGAACGCGGTGCGCAACTGCGCTGACCTCCAGACCATGACCACCGGCTCCCACCTCCTCGAAGAGCTCCACGGCCGCCCTGGCACCGCGTATGTCGTCGTGGAGCTTCCCTCCCGCGAGGTACTGCGCTCCAAGCACGCCGCCGTCCTCCTGGAGCGGTGGTTCGCGCCCTCCGACCTCCACGCCTCTGGACTTCCCCTCCCTCTCAAGGAGCGGCTGGATGCCCTGGTTCGCATGGACGCGGATTCGCGGCTCGAGAAGAACGTCTGGTTCTCCCAACAGCCGGAGGGCTACCGCACGGTCCGGTTCATCGAGCTGCCCGCCGGCGAGGGCCCGCGGCAATGGGCCCTCGTGATGAACGAGCTCCCCATGTCCATCCCGCTCCCCGTGGACATGAGGCGCAAGCTCACCCGTCGCGAGGCCGACATCGCGAAGTACCTGCTCCGCAGCTGGTCCAGCGAGCAGATCGCCAGTGAGCTCGTCATCGCCGTCGATACCGTGGATACCCACGTGCGAAACATCCGCGAGAAGCTGGGCATCGACAGCCGCATGGACCTCCTCTACCTGGCCGCCCGCTTCAACAAGCCCGTCTGAGGGAACAGGCGCGCCCCCGCGTCCGGAAGGGGCGGCCTCTTGTCTCTACTTCGCGAGGGGGTGGCCCTCCCGGAAGATGCCCGGGTAGATGCTCCGGGTGGCCCGGGCCGAGAAGAGGATCGCCGCCTGCTCCTCCGGGTCCGTCAGCCGCCCCAGGATCTTCGCCATCTCCGCCACGTGGTTTCCGTCCAGCGCCCCGTGGCTGCGCAGGAACGTCACCGACTTGTGGATGTTGGGAATGGCAGCCACAGCCTGCAGCCGCTCCGCCCCCACGCCGGCCCGCGTCTGTGACAGGTACTCCAGCACGTACGCGGTCCCCAGCACCGCCGTCGGCACGCCCGAGCGCGACGTGAAGAAGTTCCACCCCGTATAGGCATCCACCGCCGGGCTCCGCGTCGCCGCCTCCACCTGCTCCCGCGGGCACCCCAGGTTCTTCAGGTCCGACAGCAACCACAGCTCGTGCCCCCGCTCCTCTTCCCCCTTCTGGATCAACAACTCCGCCAGCTCCGGGTGCCGTCCCGACCGCTTCAACCGCTCCCCCGCCTCGCCGAGGATCGGCGTGCTCCAGCGGGCATAGTGATACGTCTGGATGAGGTAGTGGATATAGCCCGCCGCATCGATGGTGCCGTTGAAGAGGCGGCTGGCGTCGGGATGCGCATCCACGGCCGCTACCAGCCCTCGCGCCTCCTCGTCCAGCACCGCCACCCACTTCGTCCCCGCCTGACTCTCCGTCTGTGTTTGCACGTACGTCTCCCGTCCGGGGCGCGTGGGGCTCCCGGTTGCTGTGTGTTGAAGGTGAAGGGAAGGAAGGAACCGCCCCAGGCCTAGACGGCGGGGCGCGCGCCGTTCTCCAGCGCGAGGAAGCGCGCGACGGAGTCCGCCGGAACCTCATCGAGCGCGATGATGAGCGGCAGCGTGAACCAATGAAAGTACGTGTCGAAGAGCGGCTCCGCGATGAAGCGCGCCCCCAGTGACCGGGCGAAGAGCGAGGGCGCCCTGGGCAGCCGCAGTCCGTCCAACGCCCCCTGCTCCGCCTTCGCCCGCTCCTCCGGCGTGTAGAAGGGACTGCGGGGATGCGCGGGGGCCTGCCACGGGTCGGGCACCTCCACCCGCCAGCGCGGACTCAGCCATCCCCGGGAGGCCGCCACCCGCCACGACAGCAGCGCGTCCTCGTGCGAGTCCGTGTCCAGGTTCGCGGATGCGATCAGGTGCGTCACCCCGCGCCGCCGGCTCTCCACGTAGAGGCCCGCCTGCAGCCACGTGACGGCCTCGGAGCGCCGCCACGGCTCCAGCACGCAGAAGCGCGAGGGCTCCGCGATCACCATCTCCGGCCGGATCACCCCCGACAGGTCCACCCGCTGCTCCAGGTCGATCCCCACCGTCCCGCCCAGGCTCGCCGCCACCTCCGGGTTGGGCAACAACAGCCGCAGCGTCGCCACGGGCTCGGTGCCGGCATAGACGAGCAGGTGCAACGTGGTGTCGAGCGTGTCGAGGCACGTCACCTCCCGCCGTGACGGCGACGGCTGCCCCGACAGCAATCCCAGCTCTCCGCCGAAGACAGCCCAGCGGATGCGAGCCGCGTCATCGATTTCCCGCTGCGTGGTGGCAACACGCCAGTGCATGCATGTCATGGGTCTTCTCCCGCTAGCGAAGCGAGGCCGGCGTCACGCCGCCCTCACACGTTCATTCGCCGCGGGAGACCCGAGTTCGAGCACGGCCTGCGTTTCCCAGCCCTCACCGGCGCACGACCCCACCGGTTCGAAAAGCGCCCCGGTGGGTCGCGTCACCGGGTTCGGACGGAGAGGGACTCTGTTGAGGGTGGCGGGCTGAAGCAGGGGGGACGAGGAGGGCCGCGGAAGGGGGCCGTGCTGGAGCCTGGCCATGGCACCTCGTGGGTTTCATGCGCTACGGGGGAGGAGCACGGACAGTGTCTGGAGTGGAGACAAGGCGCGGTGAAGGCCCTCGCGTATCCTGGCACGATGAACGCTCTCGCCCTGCTCACCCTGGTCGTCCCGGCCACGCCGCCGGAGGATGGCTCCCCGCAGCCCTGGTTCACGGTGGGACCGCTGCTGAGCGTGAGCCGCCGCCAGGAGGACACCGCCTGGGGCGTGGGACTGGAGTCCACGCTCAACCTGGCGATGCACAACAACAGCATGCAGTCCTTCAAGTCGGGCGCGGTGGGCGTCTTCGGACAGGCCCAGTGGATGGACGGCGACCACGCGCGGCTGTGTGGCGGAGTCCAGGGCACCTTCCTGTTCCTCGGCCTGGAGGCAGGCGTGGCCCACGAGACGGGGACGACGGTCCATCAGGCCACGACGTCGCTCCACCTGGCGCCCTTCCTCGGCCTCGTCTACGGCTCCGTGGGCGTCCGCTTCAGCTTTCCGTTCGAGGACCGGCGGGACCTGATGGGCCGCATCCCGTATGGCCGGGAGGTCGGCCTCACGCTGACCCTCAAGAAGCCCTTCTCTCCCATGCTCTGATGCCCCAACGGCGTCC
Source organism: Corallococcus llansteffanensis (assembly GCF_003612055.1). Lineage (GTDB taxonomy): Bacteria > Myxococcota > Myxococcia > Myxococcales > Myxococcaceae > Corallococcus > Corallococcus llansteffanensis. The sequence continues at coordinate 9,928 of NZ_RAWB01000174.1, read as the reverse complement.
CCATGCCCGGAATGAAGCGCTTCTCGCGCCCTGCCCTGAATGCCTCAGGGCAAGGCCTCACCCGGCCAGGATGACGCGGCGCAAAGCCCTGGAGAGCGGTGCGGCCCGTTCCTGGCCGGCCTCGGAGGACCTGGCTCAGCTCTCGACGGAGGCGGAGCTTTCCTGGTCCTGATGCTCCTCACTGCAGACCTGCGCGGACGTTGCGTCCTCCGGGCCCTCTTCCCGGACGGCCACCGAAGCCGTTGGCTCGGGGCTGAAGCAGGCCCCGATGCAGTCTCCTCCCCACCTTGCACAGTTGATCACCCCACCCTGCTCATGGGTACAGGCCATGCTGCAAGGAGTCGCGCAGGTACAGGCGGTCTCACACGGTTCCGCACGGGCCGAAGCGACCGGGGCAAGTGTGACCACGGCAATGGCAGCCAGCAGGAACCTCAAGAACTTGCTCATGATTCCTGCCATCTGGGTGAGAGCTTCACGGTGCGCTGCCGCCTACCCGCGATGCAAGCAAACCCATGCATGGGATTGAAGTCTCCTTCATGGCGGAAGGGGTCGCTCCCCTACCCTGCCGGACCTGCTTCGCCCACGCGCGGAGGTCAGCGGCCTCCGCGAGTGGGCGGCGAAGAGGGCCGTGAACGTGACGGACAGCAGCGCGATGAGCAGCAGGCATTGAGGCTCGAACCGCCATGGCCCCCCTCATGGGAAGTGGCCGAAACCGGTCGTGGTGGTCCGAGCCTCCACGGACGCGGCGTGGTTTCAGCTTGTCCGCAGGTCCAGCTTCGCGCTGACTGCGACGGACTCCGGGTTGAGCGCGCACAGCCGGAAGGTGCCCGGCACCAGGTTGGGCCGGGTGACGGAGTCCGCTCCGAACGAGAAGTCCGTCGTCACCTCCTCGGCCGCATTGGAGAACGTCCCCGGCTGTCCGATGAGGCTCCGCCGCAGCCGGAACCGCACGGGCGGCCGCGAGCCGTCGGGCCTCGTCTGGACGGTGCCCGCGGCGAACACCGAGTTGATGGCCGACTCGTCCTGGAGCAGGCACACGTTGGAGCCCGGCGCGATGCGCAGCGTCGCCACCTGATTGCCGGCCCACGCCAGGTTCGAGAACGCCAGTGCGAGCGCGCCCACTGCGAAAGTCCCCCTCATCATCCGTTTCATCTTCGACTCCCAGGGGGGAGGGTGCAGGGCCAGCCGCGTCCCCCCGCATCACTGACTGGCTACAGGGGGATACGCGGCGTTTTCGCGAGTGGATTTAGCGCGGACTCCGACGGGCTTCGTGCTCGCCGGCTGCCTCGCCTGATTCACCGCGCACCCAGGGCCTGGCTCGCGCCGCCCCTCAGTCGCGGCGGACCACCAGGTTCACGTGCCCGCCCATGGACACGGCCTGGCTCGTCACCCGCAGGGAGTAGCGCTGGCCTGCCTCCAGCGGGTGGGTGAGCTTCGCGCACGCCGACGCCGAGCTGCCGTCCGCGTGGCTCTGCGCGAGCAGTACCGCGCCCGCCTCGTCGAAGAGCTCGAGGCCGGTCGTCTTGCCCTCGCAGTGCAGCAGCTCGAAGGTGTGCGGGCCGCCTTCGCTCGCGGGCGCCACCTTCACCCAGCGCGGCGGCTCGTCTCGGTAGGAGAAGAAGCCGTGCTGGCAGCCGTCGCCAGCCTGCACCGTCCGCGCCCCGGAGAGCTGCGCGGAAGCCTGCTCCGTCCCCACGCACTGCAGCGTGGCGAGGAGCGGCTTCAGGGTCTCGTAGTCGAGCATCTCCTGCGTGCCGCAGCCGGCATTGCGCTCGTTGGTGACGACCCGCCGCTCCTGTCCCGCCGCATCCACCATCACCAGCTCGTACTCCTGGATGTCCTCCCAGCAGTCAGCATTCCCCGGGATGAGTTCGAGCCCGGCGAGCGCGTCGACCTGCTCGCGAGTCAGCGCCTCGCCAGGTGCCACCCACGTGAAGGAGCCGCCCCAGTAGCCGAAGCTCCGCAGGGTGACCTGTTGATAGCCCAGGCTCGCCAGGGTTCCCTGCGTGTCGTCGGCACCCGAGGGACCGGGAATGCTCCCGCCCGTCGAGCACGCGCCTACGAGAGAACCGAGGGCCAGCGCCATCACTACGCTTCGCATGCGATTCGAGGTCATGGGCGCACGGTCTGCAACCGGCGCGCCGTGGACTGTCCTGCTCGCGGCCAGAGCGACCGCGCCTGCCGTGCGTCCCGCCCGTGCGTCAAAAATCCGAGGAGCCGCCGCGCCTCCCCGACAGCTTTCCAAGACCAGTGCCCGCGAAGGTCGGCTTCCTCGAGCGCCCTTCCAGGAAGGAGGAGACCGTCGTGGAAGGTCCCTGACGCCCTCAGAGGTTGCGCTCCAGCCGCTCCCGCGCCTTCACGATGGCTGCGGTGCGCGTCGTCACGTCGAGCTTCGCGAACACGTTGCGCAGGTGCCACTTCGTGGTGGAGAGCGCCACGTTGGAGCGCTCGCTGATCTCCTGGTTGCTCAGCCCCTGGGCCAGCAGCTTGATCATCTGGAGCTCCCGCTCGGTGAGCGGCTCCTGCGGCGCGCGGGGCAATGCCGCCAGCCCGGCCGGCCCGCCGCGGCCCAGGGACAGCAGGTCCTGGTACCGCTCGGTGTACCGGGCCGGCAGCACGTGGCTCAGCTTGCGCTGCGTGGCGGCCGCGACGATGACCTCCTGCAGCCCCGGCGTCTCGTCGAACACACCCCGGCTGAAGCCGAACCGTGGCACCAGCGCGAACCCCCGGTTCACCGCGGCGAACGCCGCCGTGGGGTCTCCGGCGCGCCAGTGACACACCGCCAGCGCGGCCTGCAGCGCCGTCTCCCGGGCCACGCAGCCCGCGTCATGCGCGCTGGCCCGCAGCGTCTCCAGCAGCCCGTGCGCCCGGTCGTGCCGCCCGCGCGCCATCAACACCCAGGCCTGCGCCACCCCCAGCTGCTCCCAGGTCTCGTCGTAGAAGCGCCGCTCGCTCCACTCACCCCGGCGCATGCGCTCGCCCAGGCCGAACTCCTGCGCCACCGCCTTCATCCGCGCGGGGGATTGCTCCATCAAGCCGAGGCGGATCTTCTCGCCGCAGACATGGGCCAGGAAGCGCGTCTGGTGCCCGCACTCGAGCACGCTGTGCAGGTAGTCCAGCAACTGCGAGGCCTCCGCGTACTTGCCTCGAATCGCCTTGATGCGGGCCAGCACCAGGTAGGCCATCGCGAAGGTCTCGAACACCGTCGCCTGGGACAGCAGTGGCAGGACCTCGATGCAGAGCGCCTCCGCCTCGTCCAGCCGGTTCTGATCGTAGCGGGTGGTGGCCAGCGCCGTCGCCGCGTTCACCCACACCGGGTTGCGCCGTCCGCGGCTCGCGCGCTCGAACGCCGCCTCGCACCGGTCCGACGCGTCCTTCATGTGGCCCTGCGCCCGGTCCGCCAGCGCGATGAGGACGTCCGTGTAGCCCACCATGTACGGGTTGTTCAGCCCCAGCGTCTCGCGCGCGATCAACGCGAGCCGGCGCATCGCATTGAACCGGTTCAGCCGGAGCGCCTGGTACGCCTTCGCCGCCAGCGCCGCGCCCGCCATGAAGACGTCCGGGTCCTCGTCCCCCGGGGACGCCTCCAGCTCGAGGCCGGAGCCCGGGGCCGAGTCCGACAGGACGGCGTGCAGCAGCGCGAGCCGGGAGAGCTGCCGCGACAGCCGCTCGCGCTCCGGGTCGGACGTCGCCGTCTGGAGCCGGCGCTGCGCGCCTCGCAGGGCCAGGGAGGCAGGCGCGAAGCGGCGGGACAGGATGAGGCACGCGATGTGCGCCACGCAGATGGCCGGTGAGCGGAGGGTCTCCTCCTCCGTCAGCTTCGTCGTCCAATGGAGCACGGAGGCAATCTCGCCCTCGCGCATCCACGCCTCCACGCAGCGGACCGTGAGCTCCAGGCACCAGCCCCGGTCCCCCGAGGCGAACGCGTGCGGCAGGGCCTCGTCGGGCATCGCGTGCTCGGCGAACCACGCGCTCGCCGCACGGTGCAGCCAGGGGATGCGGTCGCCATACGTGCACGCGAGCTGGGTGCGCAGGAAGTCGAGGAACAGCGGGTGGTAGCGGTACCACTGGTGCTGCGTGTCGAGCGACTGGATGAACAACTGCGCCCGCTCCAGCCCCGCCAGCAGCGCCGCCCCGTGGGTGATGCCCAGGAGCGCGTTGCACAGCTCCCCGTTGAGCCGATCCACCACCGAGCTCAGCACCAGGAACGCGTGCACCTCCTCCGTCTGCTCGCGCAGCACCACGTCCGCCAGGTACCTCGCCACGTCGTGGTTGGAGCCGATGGCCTTGCGGAGCGCGTCGCTCACGCTGGCGTGCTCGCCCGCCGTCAGCAGGGCCAGCTTCACGCCGGCCACCCAGCCCTCGGTGCGCGCGCGCAGGTACTCGACGTCCTCGGGCGCGAGCGCGGCGCCGCACAGGCGCTGGCCCAGCTCGTGGATGGCCTCCCCATCCAGGCTCAGGTCGCGGCTGTCGAGCGTCACCAACTGCTCGGTGAGCTTCAGCTTCGCCAGGTCCAGTTCGGGCGGGCTGCGCGACGAGACGATCCAATGGACGTGCGGCGGAGCGTGGTCCAGCAGGTACGAGAAGGCCCGCACCAGCGAGCGCTCCCGCAGCACGTGGAAGTCGTCGATCACCACGACGAGCTCGCGCCCCAGGTTCCACAGACTCCGCAGCACCACCGTCGTCGCATGGTCGAGCGGGAGCGCCACATGCTCATCCAATGGGCTCGCGATGTACGCGTCGAACTCCGGGGCCGTGCGGCGGATGGCCCCAACGAGGTACGAGAAGAAGCGCTCGGGCGCGTTGTCGCGCTCGTCGAGCGACAGCCACGCGAGCAACCGCGACCCACGCACCTCGCGGTACCACTGCGTCAGCAGCGTCGTCTTGCCCGAGCCCAGCGGCGCGGTCACCAGCACGAGCTTGCCGCCGACACCCCGGTCGATCTTCCGGAGCATCGCGCTCCGCGACACGAGCACCGACGCCGTCTGTGGCGGCGAGAGCTTCGTCGGCAGCAGGTGCGAGAGCGGGTCACCCAGCGGCGCCGGGCGCTCCACGGCGGGCGCTGGCGCGAAAGGGCTCCCCGGAGCATTTCGAGAGCTCGGCATGGGCACGTCCCCCCTGCGACCAATTGCAGTGCCAAGTAGACCACGGGCGGTGCGTGCGCAGACCGGGACTTTGACGCACGCAGCGACAGGCCATGGGGGATGCGACGCGTCATGAATGAATGACAACGCGACGCATCAACACACCCGTGGTGCGTGCGCCCCCGCGCCTTCCCCTCCTTTCCCCCTCCTTTCGGTGGGGGCGATGTCGCAGCGCATCCTGGTAATTCCGGGTGCGCAACGATTCCCTGTTCCCCCAGGAGGTCCCGATGGTCCGTACCCCGCAAGTGGGCACGAGCAAGAACCGGTGGCGCGCGCGAGCCGGTCTGCTGTGCGCCGCCGTGTCGCTGGTCGTCTCCTCCCGTGCCGCTGCCCAGGCGCCCTCGTTCATCGAGTTCGAGAGCGCGCACGTGCGCCCGCTGGCCCTCTCTCCGGACGGGACGAAGCTGTTCGCCGTCAACACGCCGGACAACCGCCTGGAGGTCTTCAACGTCACCAGCGGGGGCCTGTCGCTCGTCGCCGAGGTGCCGGTGGGCCTGGAGCCGGTGTCGGTCGCCGCGCGCAGCAACACCGAGGTCTGGGTGGTCAACCACCTGTCCGACAGCATCAGCGTGGTGAGCGTGAGCGGCACGCCGCACGTGGTGCGCACGCTCCTCGTGGGTGACGAGCCGCGCGACGTCGTGTTCGCCGGCGCCAACGGCCATGCATTCATCACCACCTCGCACCGCGGCCAGCAGCGCACGGATCCGTCCATCGCCGCCGTGCCCGGCGCGGGGGATCCGCAGCTCACCACGCCGGGCGTGGGCCGCGCGGACATCTGGGTCTTCAACCCCGCGTCCCTGGGGACGACGCTGGGCGGCACGCCCGTCCGCATCCTGACGCTCTTCGGCGACACGCCGCGGGCCCTCGCCGTCAGCCCGGACAAGAAGACGGTCTACGCGGCCATCGCCCAGTCCGGCAACCGGACGACGACCATCAACATGGACAGCGTGTGTGACGGCTTCGGCAACGCGGGCGTGTGTCTGGTCCAGCCGGACACGTTCCCGTGGGGCAACAACCTCTTCCTGGGCGGCCTGCCCGGTCCGTCCACGAACGCCGAGGGCGCGAAGGCGCCGGAGACGGGCCTCATCGTCAAGTGGAACAGTGCCCTCAGCCGCTGGGAGGACACGCTTGGCCGCAACTGGAACAACGGCGTGCGCTTCAACCTGCCGGACAAGGACGTCTTCGCCATCGACGCGGACGGCCTGCAACAGAAGGCGTTCTACACGGGCGTGGGAACGACCGTCTTCAACCTGGCCGTCAACCCGAAGACGGGCGTGGTGTACGCGACCAACAGCGACGCCAACAACCTCACCCGCTTCGAGGGCCCCGGCGCCTTCGGTGGCAGCACGGTGCAGGGCAACATCGCGAAGATGCGCATCACCGTCATCAAGGGGACGTCGGTGACGCCGCGCCACCTGAACAAGCACCTCGACTATTCGAAGCTGGCGGGCTCCCCCGGCTTCGACCCCACGGCCCGGAACCACAGCCTCTCCACCCCCACGGAGATGGCCCTCTCAGGTGACGGCGCGAAGCTGTACGTGGCCGCGTTCAGCTCGAGCAAGGTCGGCGTCTTCGACACCGCGGCGCTGGAGGCGGACACCTTCAACCCCCGGACGGCGAGCGCCAACTACATCCCGGTGAGCGGCGGCGGCCCCAGCGGCCTGGTGCTGGACGAGGCACGCAACCGCCTCTACGTGATGACCCGCTTCGACAACGCGGTGAAGGTCATCGACCTCGCCACGAAGAGCCAGGTGGCCTCGGCGGCGCTCTACAACCCCGAGCCCGACTCCGTCGTGCAGGGCCGTCCGTTCCTCTACGACGCGAACTTCTCCTCGGCCAACGGCGAGGCGTCCTGCGCCAGTTGCCACGTCTTCGGCGACAAGGACGAGCTCGCCTGGGACCTGGGCAATCCGGACGACGCGGTGACGACCAACACCATCGACAAGCGCCTCGCGAGCAGCCTGGAGATTGGCGCGTTCCGCCTGCTCACCGGCCACCCGAGCTCGGACATCAACGGCACCGGCAACCAGAACTCCTTCCACCCGATGAAGGGGCCCATGACGACGCAGACCCTGCGCGGCATGTCCACCTCGGGCGCCATGCACTGGCGCGGTGACCGTTCGACCGGCTTCTTCGGCGCGGGCGCGTATGACGAGGCCCTGTCATTCAAGAACTTCGTCGTCGCCTTCCCAGGGCTGCTCGGCCGCGCGGATCAACCCACCGAGGCGGAGATGAACAAGTTCACGAACTTCCAGCTCCAGGTGCAGCTGCCGCCGAATCCCATCCGCAACCTGGACAACTCGCTCACCTCGACGCAGGCGGCCGGCCGCGACTTCTTCTTCGGCAGCCGCCGCGTGGACGGCCTGGCGATTGGCACCAACACCGGCTTCAACTGCAACGGCTGTCACGCCATCGACGCCGCGCAGGGCTTCTTCGGCACCGACGGCCACTCGAGCTTCGAGGGGATCAGCCAGATCATGAAGATTCCCCACGTGCGCAACATGTACACGAAGATCGGCATGTTCGGCTTCCCCGACAACAGCTTCTTCCAGCACCCGGACACCGGGCCCATGGGCGACCAGATCCGCGGCTTCGGCTTCACGCACGACGGCGCGGTGGACACGATGTTCCGCTTCTTCAGCGCCATCGTCTTCGCCAACACCAGCATCGGTGGGCCCCTGGTGGGCTTCCGGAACGACACGGATCGCCGTGGCGTGGAGGCCTACATGATGGCGGTGGACTCCGACCTGGCGCCCATCGTCGGTCAGCAGGTGACGCTCACGTCGACGAACGCCTCCGCGGTGGGTCCGCGCATCGACCTGCTGATGGCCCGCGCGAAGGCGCCGTTCGTGTCGAAGGTCCTCGGCGGCGCCACGTATGAGGCCGACCTGGTGGCGAAGGCCGCCATCGGCACCCGCGTGAAGGGCTTCCTGTTCGACCGCGTGGCCGGCACGTGGAAGCCCGACGACGGCACCGCCAACCTCACCACCACGGCCCTCCGCGCGCTGGCGAACACCCTGGGCCAGGAGGTGACCTTCACCGCGGCACCTCCGGGCTCCGGCACGCGCATCGCGCTCGACCGGAACCTGGACGGCAAGCTCGACGGCCAGTAGCCGACCGACGTTCGGGGCCCCCCTTCTCCGGCGCACCCGGGGAGGCGGGGCCTCTTCGTGTGCGCGAGCCCGCTGCGCCAGACGCGACAACGGGGCGGTTCGGTCTAGGGTCGGGCCCCATGAACCTCGTCATCACTGGCGCCAACCGCGGCATCGGCCTCGAACTCACCCGGCAGTCCCTCGCGCGTGGCAACACCGTGCACGCAGGCGCCCGTGACGCGGCGCAGGCCCGGGAGCTCACCGGCCTCGCGGGAGCCTCCGGCGGCCGGCTGCACGTGCACGCCCTCGACGTGGCAAGCGACGAGAGCGTGCGCGCGTTCGCCGCGGCGCTGACGGGGCCGGTGGACCTGCTCATCAACAACGCGGGCCTGCGCACCCGGCGCGACGACATCGAGGGCGTCTCGCTCGAAGACGCGCTGCAGATGCTACAGGTGAACGCGCTCGGCACACTGCGGGTGACGCGCGCGTTGCTGCCACGGCTGCGCGAGACGCGGGGGGCGAAGATCGCGAGCCTCAGCTCGGGGCTCGGCTCCATCGCGGACAACACGTCGGGCGGAAGCTACGGCTACCGGATGTCGAAGGCGGCGCTGAACATGGCCATGCGCTCGCTCGCGCAGGACCTGCGCGGCGAGGGACTCATCGCGGTGGCCATCAGTCCCGGCTGGGTGCAGACGGACATGGGCGGCTCGAGCGCGCCGACGCAGGTATCCGAGTCGGCCGCGGGGCTGCTCGCGGTGCTCGACCGCTTGACCCTGCCGGACAGCGGCAGCTTCTTCGACTTCCGGGGCGAGCGCATCGCCTGGTGAGCGCGGAGGCTTCACCCCCACGAGGGAGCGCGGCGCGCCGCTACCGCTCCGCCTGCGCGCGCACGTCGACGCTCAGGCGGCCCGCAGCAGGGGCAGGGCCGCTCGAAGACGGGCGACGATACGCGGCTCCGAGAGGTTGCCTTCATCGTCGAACAGCGAGGCATCGAGGACGCGGCGGCGCTCGTCGTCGTTCATGCCCCTCAGGGCCGCCACTCCGGCCTCCACCCCACCGTGGGCGGAGATGACGTTGCTCAGCGACAGGGCCGCCTCCGCCGACAGGCGGCCCAGCGTCTCGAAGGAGTGCCCCTTCTCCAGCAGGCACCGCACGGAGAGGCTCCCCTTCACCACGCACACCTCGTTGCTGAACGAGTTGCCGTACATGTCTCCGACCACCATGTCTCCCAGCACGACGAGCTTGCCCATCGTGAGCACCGTGCCCGCGCGCAGCGAACCGGTGACGATGAGGCTCGTGTGCGGAGGGTTGACCAGGAGCCCCTCGACCTGGAGGTCTCCCAGGATGAGGCAGGAGCCGTCCTGCTCGAAGTCGGGCAGGTGCACCGGCCCCCGGACAGCGGGCACGCCCTCCGGGAGAGGACCCAGGTAGTCCCCGAACTGGAGGGGGATGCTCGCATTGAGGCTCGCTACTTCATCCGCGGACAACGGGCGTGGGGAGGGCAGGCTCATGGCGCCGCCTATAGCCCCCGTGAGCGGGGGACGTACAGGGACGAGAGAGGCACCTCACGTCCTCCGTACCCACCCCCCACCGCACCGGGCACTACCCGAACGTGTCCTTGTTGCGCTTCTCCTCGAAGGCCTTGTTCAAGGCACCCGCCACCCCGCCCATCACCCCGGTTCCCTGCGAAGG
>NZ_RAWB01000173.1 GCF_003612055.1 Corallococcus llansteffanensis | reverse complement strand
GCCCTTGATTGAACCCGAGACGGCCCTTCCGGCCACGGCGCCGGTCGCCGAAGAGCGTTGGTCCTGGCCTCCCCTGTTTGGCCTGCTGGAGGTGCAGTTCGGCGCCGCCGTGGGCTACCTGCAGACGGCGGTGCCGTACTGGCTGGCGAAGGACGGGATGCCGCTGGCGGAGATTGGCGTGCTGTCGGGGACGGCCTTCTCACCGCATGCGTGGAAGCTCTTGTGGGTGCCGCTCATCGACCTGGGGCCGTGGCGCCGGGTCTGGTACGGCGTGAGCACGCTGCTCACCGCGCTGCTCATCCTCGCGTGCGCGCTGTTCCCGGAGCCCGCGCAGCACCTGGGCGTCTTCACGCTGCTCTTGACCGCGTTGCAGGCGGCGGCGACCACGGCGCACGCGGCGCTCAACGGGCTGATGGCCACGACGTCTAAGCCTTCCGACAAGGGACGCACGGGCGGCTGGCAGATGGCGGGCAACGTGGGCGCCACGAGCCTGATGGGCGCGCTGGCCATCTTCCTCGCGAGCCGGTACTCCCGGCCGGTGGCGGGCATCGTGCTGTCCACGCTGGTGCTGGCGAGCGGCGCGGGCATCTTCTGGATCACCGAGCGGCATGATCCGTCCACGGTCCCCACCGGCCCCCTGTTCCAGGCGGCGTGGGCGCGGGTGAAGGGCATCGTGGTGGATCTGGCGAAGACGGCGTTCAGCCGCGACGGCATCATCATGCTGGTGCTGTGTCTGGCGCCGGTGGCCTGCGGGGCGCTCACCAACCTGTTCAGCGCGATGGCGGGCGCATACCAGGTGCCGGAGCACACGGTGGAGCTGGTGAACGGCCTGGGCATGGGCGTCACCGGAGCGCTGGGGTCGCTCCTGGGCGGCTGGCTGTCGGACCGGATGAACCGCAAGCTCGCGTACGCGCTGATGGGCGGGGCCACGGGGCTGTGCGCCTTCGCGATGGCGGCGGCGCCCATGACGACGACCACGTACATCTGGGGCACGCTCGCGTACAGCTTCGCGAACGGCGCGGGCTTCGCGGCCTTCGCGGGCATGGTGCTGGAGATGGTGAGCGAGGGCGCGGCGGTGACGACGAAGTACTCGCTCTTCGTCGCGGCCTCCAACTTCGCCATCAGCTACACCACCGCGCTGGACGGCCACGCGTCGGAGTTCCGGGGCATCGGCACACGGGCGAGCATCGCGGCGGACGGCCTCATCACCTTCGCGGGCATCACCCTCGTGGTGATCATCTTCGCGCTCTTCCTGCGCAAGAAGCCCGCGGCCTCCACCGCCACGGCTTGAGTCCCATGTCCCCTGCCCCCTCCGCCGTCGAGGTCGTCACCTACCGGGAAGCCTTCCGCGAGGACTTCGAGCGGCTCAACCGGCAGTGGATTGAGAAGGACTTCCGCATCGAGGGCTCGGACCTGGACTCGCTGCGGGATCCGCACGGGGTGTTCGTCGCTCTGGGCGGCGAGGTGTTCTTCGCGCTCGTGGACGGACAGGTGCTGGGGACGTGCGCGCTGCGCAGGGCGGACGGCGACACGTACGAGCTGTGCAAGATGGCGGTGGCCCCGGAGGCGCGGGGCCGGGAGCTGGGCGACGCGTTGATGCGCGCAGCGCTGGCCACGGCCCGGGAGCGCGGCGCCCGGCGGATGTACCTGGTGACGAACAGCGCGCTCGCGCCGGCGCTGGGGCTGTACCGCAAGCACGGCTTCGTCATCACGCGCAGCGGCCCGGAGCTGGCGAAGGAGACGGGCTACTCGCGCGCGGACGTGGAGATGGTCGTCGACCTGTGAGGCCCTGAGGCTCTGAAGCAGCGCCGCGCCCCTCGTGGGGTACGCGGCGCCGGGTGCGGATGCAGCCTGGGAAGGTGAAGAAGCAGGCGACTGGCTCGCCCCCGGAGACGAGGACGGAGACGGTGGTGATGGGGTTCGCCGCGACGTCGAAGGTGCCGCCCAGCGGCGGGGGGCTCGAGCCGGCGGTCGCATTGCCCAGACGTGGGGTGGTCGTGGCCCCGTTCGGGCCCGCGCCCTGCGGGTAGGTCGCCTGCTCCGCGAAGATGTTGCTGGCTCCCCACACCGTGAGCTGTGACATCGGTTGGGTGGGCGCCGACGGCAGACCGTTCCAGCCCTGCGCGGTGCCGATCGGATCGGAGTAGATCTCGCTCTTCAGCTGGATGCTCACCGGAGGCGGGTAGGCTGACGGATCGAAGTACGGCCACAGCGTGGCGAAGTCGAGGGCCATCCTCGTCATCTGACGCACGTACGTGTTCGTCCAGAGGAAGAGGGTCTGCCCCATGTCCATCGAGCCGAGGTAGGGCGGAGGGGCAACGGCCGGAATCGGAGGCTTCAGGGGGGAATTCAGGATGCCGGGGTCAAGGGGCGTGAAGCTGTTCTGATACGTCGTGTCCACGTAGGACACGGAGTCCTTGAGGGTCTGCGTCAGGAGCTGCTGCTGCTGCTGGAGGTAGTCCGCGGTCCACCCCCACGAGCTGCCAAAGAGCACGCCATCCCGCAGCAGCGACAGATGCAGGTTCGCGAACTGGGCGAACTGCGGGCAGCAGGAGCACCGCGCAGGTCGCATCCTGGAACTTCGGAGCGCTGGCGATGAACTCGGTGTTGGCCGAGCTCCACGTCGCGCTGATGGCCGAGGGGTCATCGCCGCCGGCCGTGGTCGTGTACTCGGTGATGACCCCCTTCAGCCCCGTGAGCGTGTCGTTGATCTGCCCCGTCTCGTAATCAGAAAGGTCTTGAGCCACGAGGGCTTCGACCTGCGCCTTGATGTCATCCCAGACGTTGCGTGCCTCCACGTGTGCTGGACTGCCGGGGCATCAGCAATCCCTGCGCCAGCGCTCCCTCCCCAGGTGTCGAGAGGGAGCGCTCCGTGGAGGCGCCGCGCCTGACGCCACTTCCGCCGCGGGGAGTGTCGACCGACGCGTCGACCAGGGCAGGATCTCGACGAGGTCTTCGGGTGCCGGGGCGCGGCCCATCATCGCCCTCGGGAAAGGTGTCAGAGGGTTCGAGTATCAATGCGTAGCAACCCGATGAAAGGAGAGAATCCATGGCACCTCCCGTTCTCACTGACGACAAGTCGCAGGCGCCCACGGTGATACAGGCCGGGTGGGATTGGTCTGAGGCCAACCCACCGTGGGCTTACGCATCCACGAGCGCGTGGGAATCCAAGCTCCCCGCAGGCGTGCCGGTGGTGCCTCTGAGCACCGTGGCGGGTGACTTCTACACGAAGCTGCAAGCCACGGTAAACGCGGCCCCCGGACGGGTCATCGTGCGGCTACCGGCGGGCGTATTCACCCTCAATCAGTTCCGCGCGGTCGGCTCCAGCGGCAACCCCACGTATGCGTTCGGGTTCTTCTTCCCGAAACTCGCGGGGTTCGTCGGGGCTGGGCCAGACAAGTCGATCATCGAGATGGCGGCAGGGTCGGTGAGTCAGGCGCAACTGTCGCATATGTCCACCATGACCCAAGCGTCCTTCATCCAGTTGCTGATGGGCATGTGCCGACTCGACACCCAGTATTCGAGCGCACCGGCACCGATCTATCTGGGTGGCGTCGGCTTCGAGGCCGCGCCACAGCCGCTCCTCACGTCGATCAGCAGCGACATCACGAACGGCGTGTACGTTCCACAGTCGGCACCGCATCTGGGCGTGGCGATCTACTCGGATTCGAGTCGTCGTCACCCCGACTCCATCGTGACGCACTGCCGGTTCCGTGGTGCGGGCAAGGCGATGACCAGTCAGCCTCCGTTTGAGCTGAGCAACATCACCAGCCAGCGCAACCACGTCACCTACGAGCACACGGAGTTCGACGGGCGCATGAGTCCCCGCTACGACGCGACACGCCCCCGCAAGTGCGGGCCGTTCATGGCGAACGGCGGGGTCACCCAGCACGTCACCGACTGCTGGATGCATCACTCCAACGTGTCCCGGTACGCCGCGAACGACGAATCGGTCGCGTCCGCCACGGCCCTGTCGAACCACTACCGGATCGAGCGGTTGAAGATCGAGCAGATCACCAACAACCAGAACCGGCAGCCCCCGATCAACGGTGGCAACTCCCTGGGCGGGTACACGAACGCATCGTGCATCGGGTTCGAGTCATCGAACGCGCTGATCGAGATCATCGACTGCATCGCGTCCGTGGACAACAACCTCATCGCGGGGCAGGTTCCCTGTCACATCCAGTTGACCAACACGGGCGCTGCCCGTGCCGGTGGGCGGCTGTACGTGCGCGGCGGTGAGTTCCGTCACACGGCGTTCCCGCAGTTGAATGGGTTCGTGACGTTCCGCATCCAGCCCTCCTCGAACTGGTGGACGGACGGTTTCAACACGACCCTCGACGTGCGCGACGCCAATGGCAACCGGCTGCTCCCGTATCAGGTGACGGGGACATGGCCCCCCACGGCCGCGGCGCTGGCCTCGGCAGGGGTCACCCTGGCAACCCACTACCTGATCCGAAGCACTTAGGAGGCGCCAACCTGGAGCTGTCGCAGTCCCATCGACACAGAAGACCCCCGCGCTACGGTTCGACCGTAGGGACTGCTCCTGGTGAGCATGGCGGGGGTCTTCTCCTTTTCGCCGTGCTCCAGGCGCCGGACCGCGGCCATTTCGGGTCCCCCAAGCAGGGGCGAGGCCGAAGCCGGAGGAGCCGAGGAGTGCCGCGGACGGGGGCCGCCGGAGCCGTGAGCCAAGCGGGTGGAGAAGCCGCTTGATCCCCTGACCACCATCCCTGAGAAGATGCCGCACCTCGTGACCCCGTTCGCACGGAGACCGCATGTACACGCTCTACTATTCGCCGGGTGCCGCCAGCATGCTGGTGCACTGGGTGCTGCTCGAGCTCGGCCAGCCGCACTCCCTGGAACGCGTCGACACCGGCGCCGGACAGCAGAAGCGCCCCGAGTACCTGGCGCTCAACCCGAATGGCGTCGTGCCGACCCTGCTGATTGACGGAACGCCGCACTTCGAGGCCGCGGCCCTGGTGGCGTACCTCGCGGACCGCCATCCGGAGGCGAGCCTGGCTCCCGCGCCGGGAAGCGCGGCGCGCATGGCCTACTACCAGTGGATGTTCCACCTGGCGAACATGGTGCAGCCGCTGTTCCGGCAGTGGTGGTACCCCCACGAGCCCGCGGGGGAGGCCCATACCGAAGCCGTGCGCTCCACCGTCGCGGGCCGCATCGAGCGCGCGTGGCAGGTGCTGGATGCGCACCTCGCCGCGAACGGCCCCTTCCTGCTGGGGAAGACGCTCAGCGTCGCGGACTTCTACCTCGTCATGCTGATGCGCTGGTCCCGCGCCATGCCGAAGCCCGCCACGGCGTGGCCGCACCTGGCCGCGGTCGCCACCCAATTGAAGGCGCGGCCTTCGTTCGCGACCTTGTACCAGCGCGAAGGGCTGACGGAGTGGGCCTGAAACGCCTCGGCGGCATCCCAGGCGTTCTCCGTGAGCAATCCAGATGCCTGATTGGGACCGGCTGGCGAGACCGGCTGCAGCCGCGCCGCAGCCCGGGGCACCGTGAAGGGCGTCAGCGGCCCGGGCGGATCCATCTGACGGCGAGCCAGGTGGCCCCCACTCCCAGCGGAATGAAGAGCAGCGATAACAGCGCCGCGGTCTCCAGCGCCCTGGCGACCGACTCGCCAAGAAAGACACTCAAGAAGATGATGCCCGTGAGGACGTAGATGAGGACCATCGCGAGCTGTGCCCGCCACAGCGCGCCGGGATGGTACGCGCCGGTGAGCACGGCCGCGGCTCCTACCAGTGCACCCGCGGGCACCGCGCACGCTGCGACCATGGGGAGCAAGAAGGTCACCGCGTCGAGGCGCTGGAATTGGAACAACGCGAAGAGCGGCCCTGCGATGGCCGTATACAGAATCCCGAGTGCCGCGCCCTTGGCTGTCCCCAACCCGATGAACATGCATCCTCCCGTGTGAGCGGAAGGATGGACATGGATGCGTCCGCCGTGAGGCTCGCGACGCTGAACGGCTCGTTCCCGCGGGTGAGCGGTCGTCCGCCGGCGCACGCCGGGACAACTCCACCGCGTCCGTCCCCCGGGGCAACTCCACCCACAGGACGAAGCCGCCCGGGGGCGCGGCGACGTGACGCCGGAGCCCCTTCGCGGCCCCACGACGTAGGTGCCGGACTGCGGCCGGGTGGCGACGAGCCCGCGGTCCTCGAGGAGTTCATGGGCCCGCACGGCGGTGTTGAGCCCCACGCCCTTGAGGCGGCTCAGCTCTCGCACCGAGTGGATGCGCGCTCAAGGTCTGGATGCAGCTCCAGGTTTACGGCAGCCGCAAGCTCAAGGCCGTCATCGCGGACAACCTCCAGCTCATGCAGAAGCTCGGGGCCGAGGTGGACGAGCTGAGCACCCTGGGCGAGGAAATGGGGGGCCTCGTACCCAGCAAGCGCTTCATGAAGAGGGGCGTGGGTCGCCGGTCCGCGCGGCTCCGGCCCAGGGGCCCTGCACCGGGTGGGGGCCTCCGGCTACGATTCGGGCGCCATGTCTCCTCAATGGACCCGTCTCACGCTGTCGTGCGCCTTGCTCCTTGCCGGCTGCGCGCGCAGTCCCCCGGTCCTGGCCTGTCCCAGGGACGACTACGCAGCGCTGTGCGCCGGGTCGCTCGCGGAAGGGAAACTGCAACAAGCGGAGCTCCATTGCGCCATGGCGCTGGAGTTCTCGCCGGAGCGCGCGGACGACGCGTGGGCCAACTGGGGCCTCGTCGCGCTCCGGCGGGAGGACACCGCGAAGGCGAAGCAGCGCCTCCTGCGTGCGCTGCGGTACAATCCGGACCACCTCGAGGCGCAGCGGAACCTGGCAATGGCCTACCTGGAGGAGGGCGCCTACGCGCAGGCGCTGGAGAGCTTCAAGCGGGCCCTGCGGGTGTCTCCGGACGATATCCATGCGCGCTACCACCTGGGATTGACCCTCTTGAAGCTGGGCAAGGCGGCGGAGGCCCGGAAGGAATTCGATGGGGTGCTCTCCCAGGCCACGCAGCTCACTCCGGAGGTGTGTGACGCCTGGCGGGACCAGGGCACGGTGCTGCTGGAGCTGCGCCGCTTCAGCGAGGCGGAAGCGGCCTTTGGCAACTGCGTGCGTCTGCAGGAGACGGACATCGGCTGCCGCGACGGCCTGGAGAAGGCCCGGAGCGCGGCAGCTCCGTGAGCGTCGCGGGTCCCCGGGCCGGCCGTCGAGCGGCTGGCGGCGCTCGACCTGACCGACAGGGTTTCATTGTCACCCTGAGCCACCGGACCGTATGGATTGGGTGCTGATCTTCCAATACCTTCATTGTTTTATGGGCTCCTTGCAATACCTGGGTCGCTGCCTCAGGCTGGAACTCCACGAACGCCCGATATCCTGTTTTCGAAGGGATGCTGCACCAGGGAGCCTTCCATGCCCATGCGTCTCAACGTCGCTGCGCGGAACCTGTATGACCTGGCCATTCCTGGCGGGGCCAGCCGTGACTTCCCCTCGTTCACGGTGGATCAAGCCCTCTCACGGGCGGACCAGATGGGGGTCTTTCGAGACAACGTCCGTTACTACGATGCCGGTCGGCAAGCCCATGCCGAGGTGGAAATCGTGGGGGGAAAGCTCGTCCGCGCCAGGGATCGCCACTTCTGGAGCAGCACCCGGGAGCTCCTCAATTACAACGGGCTCTTCGCGGTTGGAATGGACGGCAAGGTCGTTGTCACGCGGGACGAAGGGGCGAGGGGCGTGGGCGCGGCCACGAGGAAGAAGCACAGCAGCATGCTGGCGGGAGCCCAGGCGCTGGCTGTCGGTTGTTTCTCGACGAGCCCCCAGGGTTACCTGACCTCACTCGACAACAACTCCGGGCATTACATGCCCAGTGCTCAATCCCTGAACTGGTTCCTCGCGGCGTTGATCCAGCAAGGTCTCAACCCGGTGAACCTCCCTGGGGTCCGCTACGTGTATTCGACCCAGTTTGGTCCGCAGAGCGTGGTGGTCGACCTTATCCAGTGGAATGCGCTTCAAACAGCGATGAGGACCCATCAGCAGCCTCAGGTGGTTACACCCGATGGGGTATTGAGGTTCGACTTGGTCGCCGCGCGCGCAGTCGCCCCTCAAGGCGCGGCGCCCAAGCCGGCCAAGTGGGATGCCTGCCTTTTCGGATGTGGCATTGACATGCAGGGGGAGTGACCGCGCCTGCTCAGGTTCACGCTTGGCGCGGTCGGCGCTCCGCCTCGGGCACTGCGCGTCACCGGCCCGCCTGCTCGGAGGCGGTGATCTCGAGAGACGACCGTACAGCGCCTCGGCGGTTCAGGGCTGCTTCTGCATCCCCGCGCCACCCGTGGCGGTATTGCGCGGATCATCCTCCGGGTTGACGTAGGTGATACCCCATGGCCCCACCGCATGGATCTGAACCTCCGTCGGCTGGCGGGTGAACGCGAAGTGGCGAAGAGTGGCCGGCATCACGGCGAAGCTGCCTGGGGGGAGTGCCTGGGCTTTGGACGCGTCGAACTTCTCGCCCATCCCCATGAGGAGCTCACCGGAGAGGACGGTGACGTGCTCGTCCGCCGGGTGGAAGTGCGGCGGGATGCGGTAGCCAGCCGGGAACCTGAACCGGAAGGTGAACAGCTTCCCCGCGGCCGCGGGGTCACCCTCGATGACCGCCATCTGCGCCCCTGGCGGGAGTGCGGCCGCCGGTGGCCCCCAGCGCACATCATCCGGCCTCACCATGAGGTGCTGGGATGCCGCGCGGGCGCCAGGCGAGGCTGCGTGGGCCAGGGTGGTGCCTCCCACTCCCAGCAGTGCGGCTGCCGCAAGGACCGGTTTCATTCTTCGTAACTGGGTCGGACTGCTCATCGCACACCTCCCAGGGTTGGATGGTGACGGGGAGGGCCCCATGGCACGCGGCCGGCGCGAGAGCGCTCGGTGCGCAGGAGCCACCCCTGACCGAAGTCCCATCGCGAAGTGATGCCGGCATTGTCTCCAGGGCCGCTCATCGTGTCGATCCATCCACCCGCCCCTTCTGGGCCCGGGAGTCCAGGACCACCTGTCCATCCTTCATCACGAACCGCACCTGCTTCAGCGCGCGGACGTCCTTCAGCGGGTCGCCCTCCACCGCGAGCAGGTCCGCGAGCTTGTTCGGCTCGAGCGAGCCAATCTGGTCCTGCATGCGCAGCAACTCCGCCGCGTTCACTGTCGCAGCGCGCAGGATGTCCACGGGCTTGAGGCCCGCCTCGGCATAGGCGATGAACCCCTTCACGCTGGCCTGCCCTCGCGTCAGCCCTGGCAGCACGATGTACATGTCCGAGCCGGCGGCGACCCGAACGCCAGCGCCCACCGCGCGGCGGAGGCGGTCATGGGCCTGGGTGATGTTCCTCCTGCAGCGCTCCTTCATCTGGCGCTGGCGTTCCGCGTTGCCCGCCTTGGCATCGAAGGAGTCGCACACATCCAACCAGCTGTCGGTGGGCACCAGGAAGATGCGCTTGCGGACCATGAGCGCCACCACGTCATCGGGGAGGGAGTAGCCGTGCTCGATGGAGTCGACGCCTGCCTGGACCGCGGTGCGAATGCTCTCATCGAGGGTGGTGTGCGCCGCCACCGGCCGCTTCCTGCGGTGAGCCTCCTCGGTAATGACCTTCAGCTCCTCCAACGAGAGGAGGTTGTGCCCGTTGTCGACGATGACCTTGATGCAGTCCGCACCGTCGGAAATGGCCTGCCGCACGGCGCGCCGGGCCTCTTCCACGCCGGAGATGGTGACGTACTCCTGCTCGATGAGGGGCTGAGCCGGGGGTTGAAGCGTGGGGAGCTGCCCGCCATGAGGAGCGAGCGCGCGGGTGCAGGCGGAGATGCGCGGGCCCTGCACCCAACCGCGCTGGATGGCGTTGCGCAGCGCCACGTCCCCGTTGAGCCCGGAGTTGCCAACGTCGCGCACCGTTGTGACACCCGCCTCGAGCATCTCACGGCCCAGCTTCGCTCCCAGGAGCGCGCGTTCGGCGGTGCTGCTCTGGGCGATGGTGGTGAGCATGCCGTCGCCTCCGAGCTCCGGGTCGACATCCAGCAGCAGGTGCGAGTGAGCGTCAATCAGCCCAGGAAGCAGGGTGACGTCGCCCAGGTCCAGGACCCGTGTCCCCGAGGGGATGGAGAGGCCAGAGCCCACGGCCTGGATTCTCGAGCCTTCGATGAGCACGACCGCATCCGGCAGGACCCTGTCACTCTTCCCATCGAAGAGCCTCGCGGCACGCAGGGCGATGCGTGTGGGCTTCTCAGCGGAGGGCTCCTGGCCCCATGACGGAAGGGGAAGGATCCACAGGAGGATCGTGCCAATGACAGTCGTCAACAGCCGTCGGGAACAGTAGGGCAAGGCGTGGCTCCTGGATGCGCTGTGCTCAGCCACTGCATGCGCCGGGCGGACTACCTCGTGTGGACCGTGACGTCGGCGGACAAGCCGGCGCGCAGGGCCAGCCCCTGGGGCGGGTGCACCCAGGTGATGCGCACGGGCACGCGCTGCACCACCTTCACGAAGTTGCCGGACGCGTTGTCGGGAGGCAGCAGCGAGAAGCGCGCGCCGGTGCCGCCGGACAGGCTCTCCACCGTGCCCTCCAGCTTCTCCCCGGAGAAGGCATCCAGCTCCACCTCCACGCGCTGGCCGGGCTGCATGTGGCCCACCTGCGTCTCCTTGAAGTTGGCCACCACGTAGGTGGTGAGCGGCACCAGCTCCGCGACCGCCTGGCCCGGGGTGAGGAGCTGCCCTGCGTGCACGGACAGCTTGGACACCTGCCCGTCCGCCGGGGCGACGATGCGCGTGTCCTCCAGTTGGAGCTTCGCCTGGTCGAGCGCGGCCTCCGCGCCCTTCACCCGGGCGTGCGCCAGCGACGCGTTGGCCTGGGCGGCGGCGATCTTCTCGTCGATGGGGGCGCTCACATCCAACTGACCGCGCGCCTCCGCGACCTTGCTCTCCGCGGTGCGCCGGCCCTCTTCCGCGAGGGTCAGCTGCGCGCGGGCACCCTCCAGCGCGGCCTGCGCGGAGTCATGGGCCGTCTGCGCGTCGTCGAGCGCGCTCTGCGCCACGACGTTCTGCGCGCGCAGGCTCTTCGCGCGCTCCAGGTCCAGCGTCGCCTTGCGCGCCTGGGCTTCGGCGCGGGAGACGGCCGCGCGGGCGGAGGCCACCTGCGCCTGGGCGCTGCCCACCGCGGAGGTGCTGGTGGTGACGAGCGCCTTCGCGCTGGACAGGCCACCCTTCGCCCCGGCCGCCGCCACGGTCGCCTGCGCATCCGCCGCCGCTGCCTGGGCGCGCGCGGACTCCAGCTCCGCCTCGGCCTGCTTCACGCGGGCCTCATAGGGGCGCGGATCAATCTGCAGGAGCACGTCGCCCTGGTGCACGGTGGCGTTGTCGCCCACGAGCACCTTGACCACGGGGCCGGACACGCGGGCGGACAGGGGCACCACGTCCGCCTCCACCTGCGCGTCGTCGGTGGTCTCCTGCCCGGCGGTGAGCAGCTTGAAGCCGCCCAGGGCCAGCAGGATCGCGGCGACCACGGCACCGAGGATGAAGTAGCCCCGCTTGCCACGCTTCGCCTGCGCGGTGGCGGCGGCCGTGGGGGCCGCTTCGGGAACGAGTTGGGGAGCCGTTGTTGTCGTTGCCATGGGCTAGATCTCCACGTCGATGTGGGGCTTCTCGTGGGAGCCCCCGCCGCCCGGGGCGGCCTTGAGGAAGTAGATGAGCGGCAGCACCACCACGAACATCAGCGCCGCGAGGACGAACAGCTTGTCGAAGGCGAGCACCATGGCCTGGCGGGACACGTTGCCGGCCATCATCTGGAGGCTCGCCATCTGCGCGCCGGCGGAGTCCAGGCCGCGCTGCATGAGTCCCTTCTGGGTCGCGGCCATGCGGCTCGCGACCTCCAGCCGCTCCGGGTTCAGGTGCGCCGCGAGGGAGGCCTTGGCCTGCACCGAGTAGCGCGACAGGAGCGTGGTGAAGATGGCCAGGCCCATGGAGCCGCCAATCTGGCGCAAGAGGGAGTTGAGGCCGGTGGCGTCCGCCATCCGCTCGCGCGGGATGTTGGCGAGCGCCGTCGCGCTGAGCGGCACGAACATCAGGCTGAAGCCCACGCCCTGCAGCGCGATGGCGGCGATGATGTTCCCGGAGCCCGTGGCGAGCGAGAAGTGGCTCATCTCGAACGCGCCGAAGCCCGCGAACACGATGCCAATGCCCACCAGCACCCGCGCCGGCACCTTGCCGTACAGCCGCCCGACGATGGGCATCATCAACATCATCACCAGCGTGCGGGGCATCAGCGACATGCCCGACTGGGTCGCGGTGAAGCCCAACAGCTCCTGCATGAAGACCGGCAGGAGGAACATGCTGGCCATGAGGACCGCGAACACAAGCGCGCCGAGCATCGTGCCCGACGCGAACACCGGGTCCTTGAACAGGCGCAGGTTCACCGCGGGCGCCACCGCCGTCAGCTCGCGGATGACGAACGCGATGAGGCACGTGGCCGCGAACAGCGCGCAGGCGATGATGACGGGGGACTCGAACCAGTCATCCGCCTGCCCCTCCTCCAGGAAGTACTGGAGCGTGGCGAGGCCCATGCACAGCAGCGTGATGCCGGACCAGTCCATGTGCTTGCGCTGGCGTTCGGCCTCCACGCGCGCGGTGGTCCGCAGCTGCTCGTCCTCCTGGACGAAGCGGGCCACCATGAAGAAGCCCAGGATGCCCACCGGCACGTTGATGAAGAAGATCCAGGACCAGTGCCAGTTGTCGACGATGTAGCCACCCAGCGTGGGGCCGATGGCGGGGCCCACCATCACGGCCATGCCGAAGATGGCCATCGCCGTGCCCTGCTCCTTGGGGGGGAACGTCTGGCGGAGGATGGCCTGCTCGGTGGGTTGGAGCGCGCCCGCGCCCAGGCCCTGCAGGAAGCGGAAGAGCACCAGGGTGGGCAGGTTCCACGCGAAGCCGCAGAGGAACGAGCCCGCGACGAAGAGCACCAGGCACGCCAGGTACACGCGCTTCTGGCCGAACAGGCGCCCCAGGAAACCCGTGAGCGGCATCACCATCACCGTGGCGATGACGAAGCCCGTGGTGGCCCAGGTGATCTCCTGCACTGTCGCGCCCACGGCGCCGCGGATCTGCGGCAGCGCCACGTTGACGATGGACGAGTCGATGGCGCCCATCAGGGTACCGAACGTCACCGACAGCGTGACGAGCCACTTGTTCGTCGGGGCCCTGCGAACCGCTGGCAGGGCTCCGGTTGTCGCGACGGATGTCGCCATGACGCCTAGACCTCGATTCCCTTCAGGAAGACGCGCAGGATCTCCTCCGCCCACGCCGAGGCCGGAGGGTTCGCGTGTTCGTCCGCGCGCAGGCGGTCCAACGCGCCGCGCACCATGCCCATCAGCAAGGCCGGGTAGAAAGCCCGGCCTTCCGGGCGGACCTCCCCGGCCCGGATGCCCCGGTCGAGGATGGCGTCCAGGCGCCGGTTCAGCTCCGCGAGGATGCGGCTCTTGTTCTGGCTCCGGGCCGCGTCGTCGGGGAGCTGCATCAGCACGCGCATGAACGCGTCGCGCTCGGCCACGTGCGCGAACACCGCCGTCAGGAAGGCCCGCAGCTGCACGCGGGCGGGCTGGCCCTCCACCGGCGCCAGGGCAGCGTCCAGCCGCTCGAGCAGCAGGTGCCGGCGCTTCTCCCGCAGCGCCTCCAGCAGCGCCGCCCGGTCGGTGAAGTGGTTGTAGAGCGTCCCCACCGACACGCCTGCCTGCTCGGCGATGGACTCCATCTTCGCGGCGTGCAGGCCCTCGCGAGCGAACACCGCCGCGGCCGCCGACAGGATGGCGTCGGCGGTGGCTTCCTTCAGCCGGGAGCGCAGCCTCTTGACGGGCGCCTCAGATTTTGAATCTCGATTCATTTCCTGAAGAGAGATTTAACCTTCTCTGGTCCGGAGTCAAATCGAGTGGGGCTGTCAGAGGGAGGCGGCCGGGCGGGCACAGGCCTGGGAGGTGCCTGTCCCTTCGAAACGCGACAGCGGCTCCAGAGCCAGGGCTCCAGAGCCGCCGTCCTTGGGTGAGTTCAGCCGGCTACCACTTGGGTTCGGGTGCGGGGCACTGGCTGCCCGCGCAGGGGAACTGCGAGTTGCCGTCCTGCATGATGTAGTAGTTCCCGCCCGACAGGGACGCGAGCAACCGGAACAGGCGGCCCTCGCACTGCACGGTGTCGGTGCACGTGGCGAGCGACACGGGGCCCGGCAGGGGGCGCTGCTCGCTGGCCCAGATGCTGAACGTCACGTCGCTGTTGGCCGGAGCCGTCGCGTTGAGCTCCAGCGGGGTGGAGGACACGAAGTAGTCCGTGTTCACGACCACGTTGAAGTTGACGTCCATGGCTTCGACCACCTTGTACTGCCAGGATCCCGGGACGTCCGGATCCCCGGAAGGGCCCGCGCAGGGACCGATGCTGCTGTTCTCGTAGCCATCGGTGGCGACGTGCAGGTAGGCGCGGCCGACATTGAGATCCTGGAGGTGCTTGCCCGCGGAACACATGGCATCCGCCAGGTTGGTGGACCCGCCATTGCAATTGTTGGGGCCAATCGCGTCCACGATGGCATGCGCCTGCTGGCGATTGACCTTCGGGATGAACCCGCCCGGATAGGCTGTCACGGAGGCACCGTCGAACTGCCAGATGGACAGGTGCGTGCCGCGATTCGTGTCGTAGAACGCATTGACGCGATCATGCGCCTGGACGATCGAGTCATAGCAGCGCGTATGCCCCGTCACCCGATTCACCTGCATGGACCCCGTGCGGTCCAGGAGCAGGATGCCATAGCGGTCCACGGCAAGCGCGGTCAGGGGAGACGCCATCAGCGCCACCGCCACGAGTCCGGAAAGACTCTTCATTGAAAGCATTTGCATTCCTCGCTGTCACTTCAGGGGAGTACCCCCGCGGGCTGGGACCAAGAGCAAGGGGACCAGGGGCCAGTGCATGCTTTCACAATCTCATCCCAGCAAAACATGATAGAGCTAACTATGCCATATTCCCGTTGAGCAGCAAACATAGCGGTTTCCCGAGGGTCTGCCCCTGGCCAGCGCATGCCATGGATTGAGCAAGGATTCCGGAGCAAGCAACGGAGTGTCGGGAGAGGGCGGGTCGGGCAAACCGTCCGGACACCTTCCCCACGACAAGGGACACACTCCATGGAGCAGCTCCGCGACAAAGTGGTCATCATCACCGGCGCCACCTCGGGAATCGGTCTCGCCGCCGCCCGACTCTTCGTTCCGGAGGGGGCGGCGGTCGTCCTCTCGGCGCGGCGGCGTGCCCCGCTAGACACGCTCACGGCGGAGCTCACTGGCGCGCCCGGAGGAGATCGCGCGGGCGGCGCTCTTCCTGGCGTCGGACGCGTCGAGCTTCGTGACGGGAACCACGTTGCTCGCCGACGGCGGCGTCTCCATCACGCGGACCTGAACGCCGCGCGCCCGCCCCTCCAGGTCCATGGAGGGGCGGGCGTGGAGGAGGCGTCACCCGTGCCGCCCAGAAGTCCGGCGCCAGTCCCCTCACCGGGCATCAATCCGCGCTGACCTTCGCGGCCTGCCACCGCGTGTTCCTGGGGCAGCCCCAGGTAGCGCTCGGCAGGACCAGGGCGAGTGGCTGTGGCGCAGCCTCACGTACGGACGCCGACAGCCCATGTTCCGGGAAGAACATCGCGCTCAGCAGAGCCTTCTGACCAACGAAAGGCAGTAGCTCACGGCCTGCGAGAAGGTGCGCTGACCGTTGTTGACACATTGAAAGGTGCCGGTGGTGGGCGACGTACACCATTGGAGGTCGACGTGGCAGTTGGCCCCAGTGGCGGTGACGCGCCCCGTCTCGTCCTCCTGGATGACAGGAGCGATGTCTTCGCCAGCCACGTCCCCGAGCGTCGCGAGCTTTCCGTCGGGCAGGGTGGCGACCTCCTCCTGTCCCTCCAGCTCAGGCGATTCCCCGACGCCTCCACAACCCACGAGCGCAGCGACGACCATCGACAGCAAGACATACTTTTTCACGAGGTGCTCTCCAGTGTTTGTCCGGCGCGTGTTTGTGTCTCAGTGGAGCCGCGGGTCTGCCCTTCGTAGGGAGAACCGCGCCTCCACTAAGGAGAGGCGCCAAGCCGAGAGCCGTCCCAGGAAAGAATTTCGAGGGATTTCCGTGCCGGGGTACCCCTCCCGCCTCCTTCACGTACGCCAGCCCCCGCCGCCTGCCTCTACGTTCAGTGGAAGCCGGAGTCGCCCGCGGTCACAGCGCCACCGCGGCAGCGCCGTCCGCAGCCGCGGTCGCGCCCAGGGTACGCACGGCCACCGCGAGCGCGAGCAGCAGCAGCACACTCGCGCAGAAGAAGGCGACGCCCGGCAGATAGAGCGCGGCGCCCGGCGCGGTGAAGTGTGCGAACAACGTCGTCGCACACAGCGGCCCCACGATGGCGGCAAGCCCTCCGAGGCTGGTGATGGCCCCCTGCACCGCGCCCTGCTCCTCCGCCGGCACGCGCGCGGAGATGAGCGACTGGGCGACCGGCGTGGCGAGGCTGCCCATCACTCCGAGCACCATGCTGGCAAAGAGCATCCAGGGCTGCGCGGAGAGTCCGTGGAGCACGTTGGCGAGCGCGGCCACCCCCAGGGCCGAGTAGAGCGTGCGCCGCTCTCCGAGCCGCCGCACCAGGGGCGCGAGCACCAGCGCCTGCGCCAGCACGTTGAGCACCCCGCTGAATGCCATGGCCAGCCCGTTACCCCGCGCGGACCAGCCGTAGCGCTCGGTGCCGTACAGCAC
>NZ_RAWB01000172.1 GCF_003612055.1 Corallococcus llansteffanensis | reverse complement strand
GATCGCCGCGGGGCCCCTCATCGCCTTCGCGCCGTCGCCCCGGGGAGGGCTCGGCGCAGGGCTCGCGCTCGTGGCGGCGGTGGCCGTGGGCTTCGGTGGCTCGGGAGCCCCCAACCTGCGTCCCTTCTTCGCCATCCCCGGAGCGGCCTGCCTGAGCGCGGAGGTGCTGATGTCCCTGCTGCCCCTGGGCGTGGTGATGTGGCTGCTCACCGCGCTGCCCCCACGCCCGCTGCGCACGCTGCTCGCCACGCTGAGCGCCGCGGCCGCGGGGCTGCTCGGCCTGCACCTCTCCTGCCCTGTGGGCACGGTGCAGCACCTGCTCGGCTTCCACGTGCTGCCCTGGCTCGCGCTGGGTGGGCTCGCGGTACTGGTGCGCCCGCGCCTGCGCACGCGCGCGTACGCGCCGTGAGTGACCTCAGGTGGTGCGGGCCCGGCCCTCGAGCCGCTTCGTCACTCCCGGCCCCGTGAGCTCGCGCAGCGCATCGCTGCCCACCCACCGCGCCGCGGGCTCCGTGGAGGCCGCCAGGCGCCGGGCCACCGCTACGGCGGCGACGTTGAGCGCGCGGTTGCGCTTGCCCACCGCGCGCAGGGCCATGTTCACGGCCTTCTTCACAAAGTTGCGCCCGTCACCGGCCTCGCGCTCGATGAGCGCGAGGCCGTGGAGGAAGGCCTCGTCGCCCGCGCGCTTGTCGTGCGTGCTGAGGCTCCACAGCAGCGCGAACGCGGTGCGCTTCTCGAACTCGTTTCGCCTGGCGCTCCACTCCGCGACCTTGGCCCACGCGTGCGGCGAGCGGTCGAAGAGGTTGAAGCTCATCGCATCGCAGTAGGCCCAGTTGTCGAAGTCGCTGCACCAGCCGTCCATCTGCTCGGGCGTGAGCTGCCCGGGGTCTGCGACGAAGGAGGCCAGCATGCGGGCCTCGTACACGCCGGTGGCCCAGAGGGCGCTGGCGAGGGCGTGGTCGCGCCCCAGCGTCTTGCCGAGGGCCTTGATGTCCCGCATCGCGACGCCGTACGCGTGGTCCGAGGGAATCGCATAGCGCGCCATCCCCTCGAGCGTGTGCTTCGTGGCCCGGCGTTTCAGCGACGCGAGCGCCGCCTGGACCTGCGCCTCCGTCGAGGCCCGGGAGGCCGTCGTCGCGGCGCCGGCCGTCACCTTCCTGGTCGCCTTCGCTCGCATGCCGCTGCCTCCGTTGCCGAGGGGCCAGCCTACTCCCATTGCCGTGCCGCCTGCCGCCACCCCTCTGCTTCGTGAGGCGGAGCCCCGCAAAGCAGAGGGCCCGCGCTGCTGCCGCGGGCCCTCCGGTGCTTCAGCGCTCGCTGTGCGCGCCTACCAGATCTTCACGCGCTGCTCGGGCGGCAGGAACAGCTTCTGGCCCGGCTTCACGTCGAAGGCCTGGTACCAGGCGTCGATGTTGCGGCTCACGTTGGGGCGGAAGTGGCCGGCGGTGTGCGAGTCCACCACCAGCTGCTGGCGCAGCGCCTCCTCGCGGTACTTGCTGCGCCACACCTGCGCGTGGCCGAGGAAGAAGCGCTGGTCGCCCGAGAAGCCCTCGAGCACCGACGCGGGCTTGCCGCCCAGCGACAGCTGGTAGGCGTCGTAGGCCACGAGCAGGCCCGCGAGGTCCGCGATGTTCTCACCCAGCGTGAGCTCGCCGTTCACCTTCGTGCCCGGCAGCGGCTCGTACTGCGCGTACTGCGCGACGAGCTGGTCCGTGTAGACCTTGAAGCGCTGCACGTCCTCGGGCTTCCACCAGTCGGTGAGGCGGCCCTCGGGGTCGTACTTGCGGCCCTGGTCGTCGAAGTGGTGGCTGATCTCGTGGCCGATGACCGCGCCGATCGCGCCGTAGTTCACGGCCGGGTCCGCGTGCGGGTCGAAGAAGGGGGGGTGCAGGATGGCGGCCGGGAAGACGATCTCGTTCATCGTCGGGTTCGCGTACGCGTTCACCTGCATGGGCGGCATGAACCACTCGTCGCGGTCCACCGGATTGCCCAGCTTCGCCAGATTGCGCTCGTACTCGAAGGAGGCGGCGCGGATGGCGTTGCCCACCGCGTCGTCGCGCTTCACCTCGAGCGCGTCGTAGTCCCGCCACTTCACCGGGTAGCCGATCTTCGGCTTGAACGACGCGAGCTTCTACGCATAGGGCGAAGAGGATGCCTGTTGAGGGTGAGGGCTGGTGCAGAGGTGCCGAGGAGGGACGCTGACGGATGCCGCCGAGCTGTGCGCCAGGCCGGTGGACAAGCCGTGCAGCCCTCATGGGGCACACGCCCGCTCAGGCCGCGCTCCCCTCAGGGGCGCGGCAGGCGGCTTGGGCATGGGGGCCACTGCTGCTACAGACTCAACACCACGCGTTCTGGGGTGGCCCCCGTGCGGGGGCCCGTCTCCCAGGCAGCGTGGGCAGTCCCAGGTGCTCCAGGAGGGCGCGCACCCCGCCGGGCGCCGTCAGGGACGCCACCACCCGGCGACTGCCTCCACAACTGCCGCACCCGAACACGTCCAGCGCGAAGCTCCTGCGCAGCAACCCCGCCCAATCCAGCCGCGGCGTGCGCTCCTGCCTCGCCGCTGCCTCAGGCGGCTCACTTGCCTCTTCCGGCTTCGGCTCTGCCCCCGCTTGAGGGAGCGACTCCTGCGTCCACCGGCGCGCTCGCCTGCGGCTGTTCCTTCTTGCACCCGGCGCTCCACACCGCCGCGAGGCCCACCAACACCCCGCCCAGCACGCGCCGCGAATCACTCCGCATCATGATGTCTTCCTTGGTGACAGCTCGGCCTCATCCACCCCGGCGTCAGTTCCCCGGGGATTCCGGCGACTCCTCATCCTCTTCGTCCGACGAAGGCGGCTCCTGTGGGAACGCCGGTTCGGCTTCGTAGGCATCACTCGAGTCCATCCCGGTCGCGTCCTCATCCGGAGAATGGACGTCGTCAGGCTTCTTGAACTCGAGGCGGGAGGGCGACTGCTTCGAATCGGCCGCGAAGCACAGCTGCTCACTTACGAAGAGGTTCAGCGTGGACACCCGGTCCCAGGCCTTGGCGTCCGAGGCGTCGACCTCCTCGGTGCGCGTCTCCTGCGCGCCGGGCGCCAGGCTGAACACACCCAGCGAGGCGTGAAGCAGGAAGTCGTCCGCGTCCCCTTCGTACCCCTGGAGGCAGGAACTGCCATTGATGCGCCGGGCGCTCACGTTCTTCAATGTGTACGTGAGCTCATAGAGCGTGCCCCCACCGGGCTGCGCCAGCCTGACGTCGGACAGCTGGAGCTCCCCTGCGGCCAGCGGTTTCGGCCTCGTGGGCACGGGTGCCCCCGCGGGCGCGGGCTGGCCCGTGGGGAGCAGGCGCAGGGGCTCGCTGGTCACCCCGAAGTCGTCATGCTCACAGAGACGGTCGGCGGCCGTGTACAGCAGCACGGTCCGGGCCTGTGGCCAGATGGATTCGGGCACGTAGAGGTCGTCCACGAACACATCGTCCGTGCCGCCCTTCACGGCGATGTTGCCCATCCTCAGCACGTGGACGACGACGCCCTTCTCATCGAGCAGCGCCAGGCACGCGTCCCCTCGCCCCTGGGCCGTCCCCGGGTTGGTGAGCGTGTACGTCACGTCCAGCCGGATCCTGTCCTGCTTGAGCACCACGTCCGAGAAGCGCAGCGGCTTCACGACCTTCGCCACCGGCCCCGCGTCTGGAACACCCGCGTCGGCCACGGCGGCAGCCACCGCCCCCGCATCCACGGGCGCGCGGGCCTGAGGTTGTTCCTTCTTGCACCCCACCCCCCACACCACCGCGCCGCCCAGGAGCAGGACGCCCAGGCTCCGCCTCCATTCGCCATCGCGCATCATTCCGTCACCTCGCCAGCCGGAGCCGCGTCATCCACCGCTTCGACGTCCGCCGACTCCTCCTCCACGGGCGAACGGATAGCCGCCGGCTTGTCGAACAGGAAGCCCGGGTTCTCCGTCTCCTCCTCGTCCGCGCAGCCATAGAAGCTCGTGAAGAGGCGCAGCACCGTGACCTCGTCCCATTGCTTGTCATCCTGGAAGTCGACGGAGTCCGTGAGGGTCACGGACGC
This sequence comes from Corallococcus llansteffanensis, assembly GCF_003612055.1. Lineage (GTDB taxonomy): Bacteria > Myxococcota > Myxococcia > Myxococcales > Myxococcaceae > Corallococcus > Corallococcus llansteffanensis. The sequence continues at coordinate 12,700 of NZ_RAWB01000172.1, read as the reverse complement.
GCCCGCGGCCAGGTTGAAGCTCCCCACGAGGGACTCATCGACCGCGTCAGAGTCCTTCACCCGGTAGGCCCGCAGACACCCGCGCCCCGAAGCCCGGTGGTCGCTCACGTTCTTCACCGTGAAGCGGATGGCGTAGGACGCCAGGGTCCCGTCCTGGGTCACCTCGACGTCGGACACCTCGAGGTCCTCCGGCTTCGTTTCCCTCAGCGGAGCGGGCTCGGGCAGGTCCGCCGTCGCGGGCTTGCCTGATGGCAGCAGCCGCATGGGCTCGCTGGTCGGCGGGCTGCTGCTGTAGACGCAACTGGCGCGGTTGGGCCTGGTGAAGAGCAGCACGGAGCGGGTCTGGCGCCACCGCAGGTCGTCCACGGTCACGTGGTCCTCGAACGTGTCCTCCAACCCGCCCTTCACGACGATGCCGCCCAGGCGCACCACCTCGATGGTGTGCCCCTGCTCATCGAGCAGCGTCATGCACGCCTCCCCGCGCCCCTGCGCCGTCCCGGGATTGGAGAGCGTGTAGGTCACGTCCACACGGAGGTCCTGACGTGAAATCACCACGTTCGAGAAGCGCAGCGGCTTCACCACCTTCGCCACCGTCCCCGCGTCCACGGGCCGGGTGCCCGCGTCCAACACGGCCACCGCCACCACGCCCGCGTCCACGGGCACGGCCGCCTCCGCGGGCTGCTCCTTCTTGCACCCCGTGGCCCACGCCAAAGCCAGCCCCAGGAACAGCACGCCCCACGCGTGCTTTCGCCGCTGATCACTTCGCATCATGAAGCCCCCTCCACTGCACTTTTTCCGTCGGGTTTCATATGGGACACCGCCACGGCGCGGCAAGACGCCCCCCCTTCGCGCGTGCTTGACGCCGAAGGGCCGGAGCGCTCGGATGCGCGGAAGCCACCGACTACCAGGAAACGTCCCGCAGCGCCGACGTGGTCGCCTTCGTCAACGCCCTGTGTGCCCAGACGAAGCTCGCGAAGCGCGTGGACTTCGGCCAGAGCGGTGAAGGTCAACCGCTCATGGCGCTCATCCTCAGCGACCGCAACTGCTTCACGCCGGAGCTGGCGCAGAAGCAGAAGAAGATCGTCGTGATGGTGGAGGCCAACATCCACGCCGGTGAGGTGGAGGGCAAGGAGACCCTCCAGGCGCTCGCGCGCGACCTCACCCTCACGTCCCTGGGCAAGAAGATCCTGGACCGGCTGTGCCTCGTGTTCGTCCCCAACTTCAACCCGGACGGCAATGACCGCATCAGCAAGGGCAACCGCGCGTTGGATTTGAAGAACCTGGAGGGCCAGGTGAACCCGCCCGGTGGCGTGGGCATGCGCTACACGGGCGAGGGCTGGAACCTCAACCGCGACAACATGAAGCAGGAGGCGCCGGAGACGCGCGCCATGGCGAAGCTGTACCAGACGTGGTGGCCGCACCTCTTCGTGGACTGCCACACCACCGACGGCAGCATCCACGGGTTCGACCTCACCTTTGCGGGAGAGCCGGCGCTCTCAAGCGGTCGTCGCAACAGCTGACGCGAATACTTCGGCAGGCGTTCGCCATGCAAGGGTTTGACGCGGGCGCCCGTTGAGTTCGTACGCGATGGCGTCAAGTTGCTTGCCGGAGAGGGCGCTCAGGTCCACGCCCTTGGGGAAGTACTGGCGCAGCAGGCCGTTGGTGTTTTCGTTGCTGCCGCGCTGCCAGGGGCTGTGCGGGTCGCAGAAGTAGACTTGCACCTGGGCGTCTCTCGCAGTGGCTATTACGCGTGGCAGTCGCGGCCCGAGTCCGAGCAGAAGAAACGCGACCAGGCGCTCCGCCTCGAAGTGGCAGCCGTCCACCAGGAGAGCCGGGGCACGTACGGCGCTCCGCGGGTGCATGCGGAACTCAAAGCGCGCGGCCAGCGGGTGGCCCGGAAGCGAGTGGCTCGCCTGATGCGCCAGGCGGGCCTGCGTGGACGGCCCGGCGTCGCTTCGTGCGGACCACCGATTCGGCCCACCGCCACCCGGTGGCACCAAACACTCTGGAAAGTAACTTCCAACCCGGCCAGCCCCACCGCGCATGGGTGGGTGACATCACCTACGTCTGGACCGACGAGGGCTGGTTGTACCTGGCGGTGCTGCTGGACCTCTTCAGCCGCAAGGTGGTGGGTTGGGCGATGGGCGAGAGAATCGACCGCGGCCTGGTGCTGAGCGCGCTCGACTCCTCGTTGCCCTCGAGAAGATGGAGCCCTGCCTCGCCGTGGATCCGGACCGCGCCCCGTAAGTCCGCCTCCCGTTGCTGAAGAGTCGAATCCCACCGCCGGGGCCGCCTGCACGGGCCCCGGCGGGCGGGCGATTCTGGAGCAGCCCGTACGACTTACGGGTTCGGCAACATTTCCAGGCTCCACACGGTGCCGGTGCCGGTGGCCGCCGCGTTGACGCCCTGGGCCGCGTCGGTACGGTTCAGGTAGTCCCCCTTCACCGACTTGAGCTTCACCTTGCCGCTGGCGAACTCAGGAGTCCACGCGTTGCCGGTGGCGCCGGTGGCCGCCGCGGTGATGCCCTGGGCCGCGTCGGTACGGTTCAGGTAGTCCCCCTTCCACGACTTGAACAGGTACTTGCCGTCCGCGGCGCACTCAAGGGTCCACTCATTGCCAATGCCGGTGCCCCAGGTGGTGACGGCCGGGGCACTGTCCGGCCGGTGCAGGCCGTCCATCTTCGACGACCGCAGCACCACCTTCTTGCCGCACGCGGCGAGCTCGACGGTCCACTCATTGCCAATGCCGGTGCCCCAGCTGGTGACGGCCGGGGGGCTGTCCGGCCGGTGCAGGCCGTCCCCCTTCGACGACCGCAGCACGAGCTTGCCGGCGGTGGTGAATGCAGGCGTCCACACGGTGCCGGTGCCAGTGGCCGCCGTGGCGACGGTGGCGCCCTGGGCCAGGTTGGTACGGTTCAGGTAGTCCCCCTTCGTCGACTTCAGCTTCACCTTGCCGTCCGTGGTGCACTCGGCGGTCCACTTGTTGCCGGTGGCACCGGTGGCCGCCGCGGTGATGGGAATGGCCGCGTCGGAACGGTTCAGGTAGTCCCCCTTCCACGACTTGAGCTGGATCTCCATACCACAATAGGGGAAGGGCGCCGGAGCGGCCATGGTGCTGGTGGGGGCCTGGCCGAGCGCATTGGCCAGCAGGACGGTAGCAATGGAAGCGAGCATCGTAATCAATTCCTCACATCAAGGGCTGGTATCTGAAAAGGGTTTTGACCCTGGGAGCTGTCTCACAGCAAACGGCAGGCCAGACCCTTGGAGCCCACGTGTAAGAGGAGATGCGGGGTGACGGAGAAGGGGCTCGAGGCCATGGACACGCTTCGCTGACGTGTCAGCGAAGCGGGCTGACGTGTCCGCGCTCTGGGAGTTCGACTTCCAGCTCTCCACGGGTTCGCGGCGATATCGCTCGCGAGCGCCCCTCCCCGAATCTGTGAGGAACACATGAGGATTGCTCTGCTCACCGCGCTGCTGCTCACCGCCACCGCCGCCCACGGCCAGCAGTCCATCGTCGTCAATGGAAGCTTTGCTGATGGGGGACGGCAACGCGCTGCTGGTGCGCATCAACGACAAACCTCTCTCTGACAACTTCGGGCGCTTGCAGATCTTCTTGCTGACCGGCGCATAGGAGCGGAGGGAGGGAGACTGCGGCACTTCGAACGCGCCGCGGGTCGGGGGCTTTCTCAGCGAGCCGGCACTGCCTCCAGCGGAGCCGCAGGGAGACCGTGCAGCGGGCGGTCCCCGTCTCCCGGAAGAAGAGGATGGCCGCGGATAGGACAGGCGCGCGGGTAGGAGCTGGCTCGTCCCATTCCACAGCCGCGCGCCGCTCTGGGCTAGAGACGCCAGAGGGGCACACTGGGGACACATGATGAAAACGAGGACAAAGAAAAACCCAGCAACCCGTCAAGATGGCTGGGCTTCTCGGGATGGAGGCAGCGGGAATCGAACCCGCGGCGTGGTCAGGGTTTGAGCAGGTCCTGAACCCCTAGGCCCGCGAGCCGATGCGCTTGCGCAGCTGCTCGGCCGCGAAATCCAGGAAGACCGTCGCCGCCCGGCGTTGGGGGCCCGGCAGGTGGACGAGTTGCACCGGAACGGGCGCTGACTCGAACCGTTCGAGCACCACGCGCAGCCGCTTGTCCGCGAGCAGCGCGTCCACTTGATAGGAGAGGACCCGCACGAGTCCCAGGCCGGCCAGCGCGGCCTCGATGGCCCCCTGGGCCGTGTTGATGATCAACCGTGGGCGCACGGTGACGCCTCGCTCCCGCCTTCCGCCGCTCGGGAAGGACCACCGGTCCGCGATGGGGGTCGTGGTCGTGAACGCGATGCACTCATGGTGGGCCAGCGCCTCCGGGTCCTTCGGCACGCCCGCGCGCTTCAAGTAGGCCGGGCTCGCGCAGATGACCGAGCGCACGTGGCCGACCCCACGGGCCCGCAGCGCCGAGTCGGCGAGCGCCCCGATCCGCACGCCCACGTCCACGCCCTCCTCGGCCAGCGACACCACGCGATCAAGCAGAGTGAGCCGCAGGTCCAGCTGGGGATGGGCTCCCAGGAACTCCGCCACCACGGGCACGAGGTGCAGCTGGCCGAAGAGCACCGACGCCGTCACGGACAGCGTGCCGTGCAGTTCGGTCCGCTCGGCGGAGGGCGCTTCGAGCAGCTCGAACTCCGCCAGGGCCCGGCGGCTGCGCTCGAGGTAGCGCTCCCCCTCCCCCGTGAGCGAAACAGACCGGGTGGTCCGGTTCAGCAGGCGCGTGCCCAGCCGCTGCTCCAGCGCGGCGACGGCGCGGGTGACGCTCTGGGGGGAGCAAGACTGGGCCCGGGCCGCCTCGATGAAGCTCCCCAGGCTCGCGACGGACACGAAGAGGCGCCACTCCCCGACTCGATCCATTGTTCCACCCCTTGGAATACTGTTACCACGGACGCGCCATTGTTGCCGAAGCGGGAGGTCCGTACCTTGGACCCATGAAACCCTCTTCGAGCGATGTGGCCTTCTCCCCAGCGGTGAAGCAGGTGCAGGGCGAGCGTGGCTCCAGGGCCGCGTATGCCCGGATGGAGCGCGACGGGGGCTTCGAGACCGAGGTGACGGAGGGCCTGCGCGCGTTCCTCGCGCAGGTGGACACGGGGTTCCTGGCCACCGCGAGCGCGGAGGGGCAGCCCTACATCCAGCATCGCGGTGGCCCCCGAGGCTTCATCCAGGCGCTCGACGACCACACGCTCGGGTTCGTCGACTTCGTGGGCAACCGCCAGTATGTCTCGACGGGCAACCTGTCCGAGAACGAGCGGGTCTGCCTCTTCCTCATCGACTACGCGCACCAGCGCCGCGTCAAGGTCTGGGGCACGGCGCGCGCCGTCCCCGCGACGGACGAGCTGCTGTCCCGGTTCGTTCCCACCGGGTCCCGGGCGCGCCCCGAACAGGTCGTCCTCATCACGGTGAGCGCCTGGGATGTGAACTGCCCGAAGCACATCCCGCAGAAGCTCGATGCCTCCGAGGTGGCCCAGGCGCTCCAGCGGCTGGAGAACCGCATCGCGGAGCTGGAAGCCGAGAACCGCCGTCTCCAGGCGGCGACACTGCTCACCCCACCATGAATTCATGTATTGCTTTTATTTCAGTCTTCGCGGCTTGGCTGCGAGAGGAGCACGGCGCTACTCCCAGTGACTCCTGTCACCCGGAGCACCCGCCCATGCGCAACGTCCGACGTCCCCTGATGCTGCTACCGTGGTTGATATTGTCCGCCTGTCATCCGGAGTCGGAGCCCTCCACGGGAGAGGCGTCCGCCGAGGCGACAGGCCAGACGTCCCGCCTGTTGCGAGCGGAGTTCCCCGTACCCGGGCAGTACGTGGTGGTGCTCGCGCCCCCGGCCATGGGCGAGCCGGAGGGAGTGCCAGCGCTGGCGGAGGCGCTGGCGTCGAAGCACGGTGGACAGGTGCTCCACGTGTATCAGAAGGCCCTGCGGGGCTTCTCGGTGCGCATGACGGAGGCCCAGGCGCTCGAGCTGGCCCGCCACCCGGCGGTGGCCTCCATCGAGGAGGATGCGGTGGTGCGCGACTCCTTCGTGCAGTCCGCGCCAGGCCGGTGGACAAGCCGTGCAGCCCTCATGGGGCACACGCCCGCTCAGGCCGCGCTCCCCTCAGGGGCGCGGCAGGCGACTTGGGCAGGGGGGCCACTGCTGCTACTGACTCAACACCACCCTTTCTGGGGTGGCCCCCGTGCTGGAGCCCGTCTCCCAGGCAGCGTGGGCAGTCCCAGGTGCTCCAACAGGGCGCGCACCCCGCCGGGCGCCGTCAGGGACGCCTCCACCCGGCGCCTGCCTCCACACCTGCCGCACCCGAACACGTCCAGCGCGAAGCTCCTGCGCAGCAACACGGCCCCATCCAGCCGCGGCGTGCGCTCCTGCCTCGCCGCTGCCTCAGGCGGCTCACTTGCCTCTTCCGGCTTCGGCTCTGCCCCCGCTTGAGGGAGCAGAAATGGCCGGAGTTTCGCGCCCGGAGCGAAGACGCCATGGAATCTTGTGAGGTTCGACCGAGGTGGAGGTACCAGAGACGCCACGCGACGTAAGAGTTCCAGTCCAGTGAAGAAGAGGTGTGTGGTGCCATCTGGCAGCGGACGCTTCATCCGCCAGGCAATGCGACCGTCTTCCGCTCGTGACAAACGCTCCAGCGCCAACGCGCCGCGCGCTCCATAGCGGCACAGCCGCTCCAGCCCCTGCCGATCATTGGCGTGCAGGTGCGTGTTGGCGTGCAGGGAGAATCCCTCCAGGAAGGAGCACCGCGGCTGCTTGCTGGGAGGGCGCAAGACATCCAGTTCCAGCCAGCGCAGTCGCTGCTGCAGGGAATGCGCTTGGTATGCCTGCTGCACGTCCTCGGGCCCTTGCGCGGGGAGAGCCCCTCTGTTTTCCAGGAGGCGCAGCACCCGCTGGCGCACTCCCCTCAGCAGTCGCTCTACCTCTGATTGAGTGGGTGGCGGCAACGCCTCGAAGCGCACACCGCTCTCCTGCGGCACGAAGACGCCGTCTGGCACCAGCGAGTGGAAGTGCGGCGTTACCTGCAGGGCTGAGCCGAAGAACTGGACGAATGACACGGCCCCGACCTGCCCACCGTACAGCCCCTGTCGCCGTGCCCTTCGACGCCGCAGGGCAAACAGCGCGCGCAGAAAGACGGTGAGAACCTCCGAGAGGAGTCCCACGTCCTTGAGCAACACCCACCGCACCCGGTGCGGAAAGGACAGCGTCCACTGCCGGTAGGGCACGTGCGGCAGCACTCGCTCCACCCGATGCACTGCCGTCACATGCGCCCGCTTCGCATTGCAGGAGGGGCACACCCCTCGTCCCTTGCACGAGAAGGCGACGAGAAGTTCGTCCTTACAACTCTCACAACGCACCCGCGCGAAGCCGTGCGCCAATACTCCGCACCCCAGGTATCGGGGGAAGTCCCGCTCCACGTACCGGGGCAGGCCTCGCCCCACTTCGCTCGCCTCCGCTAGAAACGTGGCGAGATTGTCCCTCACCGCCTCATACAGCACCGTCCCCTCCGGCCGCCTGCGCCGGTACTCCCACCCGTGCTCCCCCACCTGCCCCTCCCCAGCCACGCCTCGCCAGGGCACAGATTACGGGTGGGCTCCCACGCAACTCCGCCAAGCCCACTCTCGGAGTGCCGTGCTGAGCAGTCTTACGGAAACGGCGCTCGACCGGGTTGGATCGCTCTCGCCAGAGGCTCCGAGCGGCGGGTTCGATTCCCGCCGCCTCCAGTTGGACCTTGAGCCTGGCCACCTCGGCGCAGAGGGCCTCCCACGGGAACGTGGTGTAGAGGTCGATGGCACTGCCGCTCTTGCGCGGCGTGTGCGTGCAGAGTTCAAGGATGTCCTTCCGGGCCCCGTCCGTTCGAGCCAGGGAGATCATCGTCCGGCGCAGATCGTGGCCGCGCCGGTGCCGCAGGCCCAGCACCTCCAAGTCCTTCACCGCTTGTAGGAGTGGTGGTCCGTCCACATCTCGCCGAACTCCACGCGGGGGCCACGGTTGGTTGGTCTGGGTATGGGCACTACGAGATCCTCGGGGGTCGGGGTGCGGCCCATCATCTCGGGCCAGCCCTGGAGCTTCCACTCCCATCAGCCAGCCGGCGGACGTGGACGTGGACGTGGACGTGAGTGAAATCATCATCCGCCCCACGTCGAGCCCGTACTGAGCGTGAATTGGCGGCATGTCAGCCGTCGCATAGGGTGGGCGTCCTCCTGAGGGGGAGCCCATTCCATGCCCATGCTGAAACACCCGCTGTCTACCTTCATGCTCGTCGCCTGCCTTTTCGCGCTGGGTGCCTGTGATTCCAAGGACGACCCCGCCCCTGACGCAGGCACCACCGTCGACGCCGGGACCGATGCCGGCTCCGACCTGGATGCCGGCTCCGACCTGGATGCCGGCTCGACCGAACAGACACCGCCCCTCATCCCGGAGGGCTACACGCTGCTGATGCCGTCGGAGACGGTGGTCCAAAGCGTTCCGAGGGGAGGCGTGGAAGCGCCGCTCCGGTTCGCCTTCGTGGCCGAGGCCGGGCACCACTACGACTTCATCGTCGAGGCCGCGAACGAGGGCTACGTCCTGGACATGCGGGACGCGCAGGGAAGGTCGATCGACCTGGTCGATCAGCGCTTCTCCGGCCTCGACCCCTTTGCGCGCTCCTGGCATTGGTCGGGGCTCACGGCGGGAGCGGTCCATACCGTGGACGTTTCCCAAGTCACCGTGCCCACCCGTCTGCCCTTCGTCTTCCGGTTCGTGGACATGGGGCTGGACGACTCCGGCGACCTGTTCACCACGGCGCCGTCCTGGACGCCCTCGGAGCAGCCCCGGATGGGGACCGGGGAACACAAAGGCGAACGGGACCTGTTCTCGTTCCAGACCGTCGAGGGGCATGTCTATGTCCTCGACAGTGTCTTCCCCACGATGTTCTGGGAGCTGGGTTTCTTCGACTCCCTCAAGGAGCCCCAGGCCTTCGTGAACGGGATGTACTTCAGGGAGACCCATGCCGCCACGGCCTTCAAGTCTCCGGGGGGCGTGCTCTACGCCTCCATCCAGGACAACCTGATCACGCTTCCCCTTCAGCCCTACACCGTCGTGTTGAAGGACCTGGGCGCGGAGGACCACGGGGACACCGTGGAGACCGCCACCGCGCTCGCGGCAGGCACGGCGTCCGTGCAGGCGAAGATGGAAACCCTCAAGGACAAGGACATCTTCTCCCTGGGCGTCGTGGCCGGTCACGCCTACCGGGTGTCGTGCACCATCGACGGGGACAAGGGCTGCCGGCTCCGGAACGCCGCACCCGGCAGCGACTTCTCCTCCCTGCAGGGGGGAGACATGAGCACGACGGCCTTCAGGGCGTCCCAGGCCACGCACTTCGTGCACGTGGACCTTGATCCGGTCGTGCCCGCGCGCTGGGTGGAAGGCCAGTACACCCTCCAGTTCGAGGACTTCGGCGCGGACGACCATGGCGACACCCTGGCCACGGCCACGCCGCTGACGGGCCCGTCACAGGCGGTGTCCGTCTTCATCGCGGATCCCTCGGACCACGACTTCTTCTCCTTCGAGGCCACGGCCGGGCAGCGCTACCAGCTCAGTTGTGCGTGGAAGACGAACCCGGGACAGCTTCAGCTGTCCGCGGCCTTCGAGGACACGCAGGGCATGCGGTACCCGGGAGACCTCGAGCGCGTGGACCAACGCTGGATGCGGACCCTCACGGCGCCGACCTCCGGCACCTATGGCATCGACCTGTGGACGGCCTACACGGTCGCGCTGGGGGCCTCCTCCTGCCAGTTCGACGTCCTGGCTCCCTGATGGACCCGCGCCGCGGTCCCGGGACACCTGCCCGGGTCCGCCGAGCCGAAGCACTGGACGAAGGACACGGCCCCGACCTGCCCTTCCCGCCTTCCCTGCCGCCGTGCCCTTCGGCGAGGACGTCCGAGAGGAGTCCCACGTCCTTTCATCAGGCAAGGGTCAGTAGATGACGTAGGCGGCCGTACCGCGGCAGCTCGTGTTGCCGAAGCAGCCGACGCGGATTTGATACTGCGCCGTCTGGGCCGACACGTCCGTGCCGAAGATGACGCGCGAAAGCCCGCCGCAGGTGCCGAAGGCATCGTCGTTCTCCGCCACCACCCACCCCGTCGAGTCGTGCACCCGCACGATGGTGTCACCCACGGCGTTGGCGCCATCCACGGCGCAGGTGCCTACGTCGAGGACCTGGCCGGGGCCCATCGTCACGTTCAGGTTGGCGGTCTTGCGCGTGCCGCTACTGGTGTGGGTGAGCTTGAACGGCAATGTGCCCCGGACGAGGTCCGCCTTTCGCCGGGGGACCTCGCTTGGAAGGCGCCAGCGCCGCCAGTCCTCCGGCCTCACGTTGGCGTCGCCAGACGCTCAAGAGCGAGGAGTACGGCCCGTCACGACGCAGCATCGCCCCCACCTCGCCGGGCTTCGTGCAGCGGTCCGCTTCCTCGAGGATGCGCCGCTTGTCCTCCGCCGTGAAGCGACGACGCTTCGCCTTCTCCACCACCTCGGTCTCCCCAACACGAGCTTCTTTCACCACCGGATTCATCGTCCCTGCCTGGGTCGCCCTGCACACTAAACTGCTGGGTACGGGCTGTCTCACTCACTTGACAGAGAGGGAAGTCCCTTGGCCACGCAGTTCAGAGGGGCTTAGGAGCGTAGGCAATAACGCGCTGCTCGTACCAACTCGTCCCAGCGGCGGGGGGGGGCAGCAACTCCAGGTCAGCGCTGACCTTCACGTCCATGCTCTTCGAAGTGTCCGGTTCCACCGCCAAGTTCGTACCAACCTGCTTTCCGAGGGTGTAACGCCTCGAGGGACCAGCGCTCAGATTCCACGTTCCAACGCTCCCGTCGCAGTGCACCACGTACCCGCCGTTACGCGCGCAGACGTTGAGAGGGGCAACCGCGATTCCGCATGAGGAGATAATGTGGACGTCGATGCTGGGCCCGGAGGCGGCACTCTGCTTCTCCGAGGCATTTAGATCATCAAGCCGGGCAAGGCCTCGCGCAAATGCCTTTGCAAGGGACACCTTCGCGTCTGGGATTTTAGCGGCGTCGAGGGTCAGCCCCTTGACTTGGCTAACTACTGAGGGGGCGCTCCAACTGGTGGCCGCAGAGAGCGAGTTGATATTCTGAAGAAGTTTGGTGGAGTCCAGAGTAAGAAGGCTCAGTGCGTCTCGTCCCACGTTCTGCAGATCGATCCCTACGTCATTGCGGAAGTATGCCTTGGAGAGGCTCGTCCACTCAGTCTCGGATTTCGTCCAGTCTGCGATCATCCGCTTGAGAATGCCGGCGCCGTGGTCGAGACAGATTTCCAAACCAAACGTAATTCCGTCGATGGTGAAGATGCGCTCCTTCACGGTGGGCCACTGGTCGAGGAGAGTCTTGTAGAGCGCGTTGTTCCGCGCATCGCGCAAGGTGGGATCCAGGTCATTCAGGTTATAGGCACGACTCGCTGAGTCGCGGGGCCGGGAGCCAAACCAAGGAACATCAATATTGGACATTGGTCCCTTCCAGTTGAGCACGTACCCCGGGTCGGTCGAGGAGAGATGAGCGCCACCCTTGATGACAACCGTGGTGTTGAAGTAGTTACTTGCCACCGTCCCATTGAACGGAGAATAGTGAGCGCGGTACAATGGATAGACGACGCTATTGGTCAGAATACTAGGGTCGTCCTTGGAAACGTCCCAAATCTTCGTCTTCGTCCAGTCGACCTTGTTCCAGTCCGTCACCTTTTTCACGACGTCAGAACCCGACGTATCTTGCTCTGTCACCAGAATCCATCTCTGAGCCGATGTCAGCTCACCCTCATGGGAGAAGATGGTTCCAGGGATGATCAGCCAGTCTCGGAATTCCTCGGTCTGGAAGGTCGCGCGCAATGTATCAATGATCGTCTGGACCGAGCAGGGATTGTCGGTGGTCACAGAGCCGACTTTAGTCCCCCCGAGTCCCGCGTGAGGGTAGCCGTCATCTCCAAGCCGGAAGTAGAACTCCGGTGCGACGAATATTTTGAGGGTATCCGTGGTTCCCATCTTTCCGAAGGCCTTGAGGGTCGCCTGGGCGAAGCGCACGACGTCACGAAGGCGCTGGATACGGACGAGGGCGTCATCCACGAACCAGGGTTCGTTGCACTTCCCTGTACTCCCAGGAGATCCAGGCGGGAGTACAGGATCGGATTTCAGTGCCTTCTTGTTCGGATCGGTTGGGAAGAGTGTCATCACCTGATAGGGGACGAATTGGATGTTCTTATATGCACTGGGCACGAGTTTCTCCAGAGGGCGTACCGAGTTGTGAGAGCGACGCACTCCTCTCTTAGACGAGCAAGCGCCGAACTTGTGAAGCACCCGCGGGAGTTCTTCTACTGCGCGAGGCGGTAGCCGCGTATGGGCGAGATAGAGGCCATGTTGAGGGTGAGGGCTGGAGCGGAGGTGCCGAGGAGGAGCGCTGACAGAAGCCGCGCGAGCAGTGAGCCCGGTCGGTGGACAGGCCGCGCAGCCCCTTGAAGTACACGCCTGCCCAGGCTGCCCTCCCATGGGGTGCGCGGTAGTCCTACAGTTGTAGTTTGGAAGAGACCGCAGTCGCCCTCCGGTTGAAGAAACATGAGGGGGAGGAGCGGGATTTCCCATGCAGCCACCATCCGCCGTCGAAGCGCAGGCACCGGAAGTCCGCTTGGT
>NZ_RAWB01000171.1 GCF_003612055.1 Corallococcus llansteffanensis | reverse complement strand
GGCTCTGCGTGGTGCACAACGCCGCGCTCTACGAGCATGACGACGCGCTCAGCATGGACGCGGACCACCTGCGCCGCGTGCTGGAGGTCAACGTCGTCGCCCCCCTGGTGCTCAACCGCCTGGCGCGCAACACGAGCCCGTCGCCGGTCGGCACGGTGGAGCACGTGATGGCGGTGGGCATCCCCCAGTCGCTCACGGAGCAGTTCAGCCTCCAGCCCGCCGCGCCGTTCAACGGCGCCGACGCCGCTCCGGACGTGGGCTCGCAGTTCTTCCTGCGCGCCGTCGCCGGGGAGGATCAGCTGCGGCTGCGCGTGGCGTTCGCGCTCAGCCAGATCTTCGTCGTCTCGCAGCTGGGCATCCCGGAGTCGAGCCGGACCGCGTACTCGGATCCCAAGACGGCGGTGGCGGGGCACTTGAACCTGCTGTCGACGCACGCGTTCGGCAACTTCCGCACCCTGCTGGAGGCCGTGACGAAGAGCCCCGCCATGGGCCGCTATCTGGACATGGTCAACAACCGCGCCTTCAACGGGGCCGGCACCCGCATCGACCCGAACGAGAACTACGCCCGGGAGATGCTCCAGCTCTTCACGCTCGGCATCCCGAAGCTGAACCTGGACGGCACCGTCCAGGTGGACACGGTCACGGGCAAGACGAAGCTCGCGTACACGGAGGAGCAGGTGCAGGCCTTCGCGAGCGCGCTGTCCGGATGGACGTGGAAGGCCGCCGCGTGTCCTGCGAAGGGCGGCACCATCGCCACGCCCGACTACACGCAGCCGATGATGCCGTGCAACGCGAACCACGACGAGCGCTCGCAGCAGCTGCTGCGCGGCGTCTCCACCACCGAGGGCGGGACCGCGGCAGCCCACCTGCAGCAGGCGCTGGACAACGTCTTCAACGACCCCAACGTCCCGCCCTTCATCAGCAAGCAGCTCATCCAGCACCTCGTCACCAGCAACCCGACGCCGGCCTACGTGAAGCGGGTGGCGACGGTCTTCAAGCTGGACGCGAACGGCGAACGCGGCAACCTGATGTCCGTGGTGCGCGCCATCCTCGAGGACGACGAGGCGCGCGGCGCCCAGCCGCCCCTGGCCCTGCGGCCCGGCTTCGGCCACCTGCGCTCGCCGGCGCTGTTCATCACCAACGTGGTCCGCTGGTTGGAGCCCACGCTGGACCTCTCCAAGGATCCGGGCCTGCGGCTCAGCACCTGGAGCAAGAGCATGGGCCAGTGGGTGCCCCGCGCTCCATCCGTCTTCAGCTACTACCCGCCCAACGCGCCCGCGCCCGATACGGACGGCCTGCTCGGCCCCGAGTTCGCCATCCTCGACACGGCGACCGTCACCGCGCGCGCCAACTTCGTCCACGAGTTCCTCTTTTCGTCCCTCGCGGTCAACGCGGGCATCACGGTGGACTACAACCTGCTGCCGTCCGACGACGCGGCGCTCGTCGCCTCGCTGGGCCGCTACTGGCTGCACGGCACGATGGCGCCGGCGCTCGAGCAGCGCCTGCTGAGCGCGCTCGCGGATCCGGACGCGGGGGCGGTGCTGCGCAAGAAGAAGCTGGCCCTCTACCTCACCTCGCTCTCTCCCTCCTTCCAGGTGCAGCGGTAATCCCATGACCACCACCCGACGCCAGTTCCTCCGAGGCGCCACCGGCAGCCTGGGCTTCCTCGCCGCCGCCGCCTCCCTCCCCCGCTGGATGGGCAGCGCGAACGCGGCCACGCTGAGCGGCTACTCCGGCTCCCGTGTCGCCGTCTGTGTCTTCCTGCTGGGCGGCAGCGACAGCAACAACGTCCTCGTCCCGCGCCTGGGCAACCCCTATTCGCAGTACCTGGACGCCCGGCCCAACCTGGGCCTCACGCTGGACCAGTTGCTCACCATCAACCCGACGGGGCTCGCCGCCGGTGCCTACGGTCTGCACCCGTCGCTGACGAAGGTGCGTGACCACTTCGAGCAGGGCCGCGCCGCCTTCGTGTGCAACGTGGGCCCGATGGTGCTGCCGCTCACCAAGGCGGACTACACGGCGAATGCGTCCGTGCCGGAGAACCTCTTCTCCCACAGCGATCAGCAGGACGCCTGGGCGAGCGCGCTGGCGAACCCCACCACCAGCGCCATCACCAGTGACTTGAAGGTGACGGGCTGGGGCGGGCGCACTGCGGACAAGCTCCACGTGCTCAACACCAGCACGCCGCCGGACTACCCGGAGGTGACGTCCTTCGGCGGCAAGCCGCGCTTCTCGGTGGGCGGCACGCGCAAGCCGCTGATGGTCGCGGCGGACGGCACGCTCGCGTTCCGCACCACCGCCACGCCGGCCTCGGCCTTCGATCTGCTCCAGGAGCAGGCGCTCCAGGACGTGATGGGCATCCAGGACGGCGTGGCGCTGGAAGCGTCCTACGGGGGTGTCTTCGGCACGGCCCAGACGTTCGCCCAAGCCCGCGCCGACGCGCGCGACGCCGCGTGGAACCGGATCGCCGCCGGGACCCGCGCGACCATCGACGCGCTCTTCGCGACGCCCGTGGGCAAGGACCGCTGGTCGCTGCACCTCCAGCTCTACCAGGTGGTGCGCGACCTGGTGGCGGGGGCCATTCCGGCCGCCAGCGGCGGTCTGGGCCTCAAGCGGCAGGTGTTCTCCGTGGGCTTCGGCTCGTTCGACACGCACCAGAACCAGGACGTGGATCAGCCGGAGCTGCTCGCGCAGCTCGATTACGGGCTGGATGCGTTCCAGCAGACCATGAACCTGCTGGAGCTGGACCCGGCCTTCGGCGCGAACGCGCCCCAGTCCACGCTCTTCACGATGAGCGACTTCAGCCGCACGCTGCTGGAGAACTCCGACCGGGGGACGGACCACGCCTGGGGCGGACACGCGCTGGTGATGGGCAACCGCGTCGCGGGCAAGAAGCTCTACGGCACCTTCCCGAGCCTGGACCTCACCGGCACGCTCGACGGCTCCACGGACGACAAGGGCCGCTGGATCCCCACGCTGACGGTGGAGCAGTACGGCTTCACGCTGGCCTCGTGGCTGGGGCTCAACACCAACGCCGAGCGGGACTACGTGTTCCCCAACCTGCCGGGCTACGTCCAGGACGCCATCACTCGCGGCTTCCCGGCGCTCGCGCAGCGCTACAAGCTGGGCTTCATGCTGCCGGACTGAGCAAACCCTGAGGGTGGGAAGGCCGTGCGGCTCGCGGCCTTCCCGCTGTCTTCCCCGTCGCGCTACTTCATTCCCGCGATGACGTCGAACACCGAAGGCCGGTGCGGCTTCCAGCCCAGCGCCCGGGCCCGCTTCGCGCGGATGCGGCTGTTGGACGCAAGCGCCAGGCGTCCCAGCTCCACGCCCCAGCGCGCTTCGGCCTCCGACACCGGCATGCTGCCGGTGGGCAGGTTGAAGCGCTTGCCAATCGCGGTCACCACGTCGCGGAAGTTCGCCTCGCCGTTCTCCGCGAAGAAGAAGGTGCCGGCCGGCGCGCGCTCCAGCACCAGCAGGTAGAGGTCCACCAGGTCCTCGATGTGCACGTTGGACCAGACGTTCTCCCCCTTGCCGATGTAGCGGGCGGTCCCCGTCTCGCGTGCGTACTGGATGAGCGGAGGCAACTGGACGCTGTCCGGGTTGAGGCCCAGGCCCTGGCCGTAGATGAGGCACGGGCAGATGACGTGGGTGTGGATGCCCTCCTTCGCGGCATCCAGGACAAGCCGGTCCAGCGCGATGCGGGCCACCTTCTCCGGGACGGGGTCGATGGGCGAGTCCTCGTCATGCACGGGCGTCGTCAGCGTGCCGCCGGTGTCGGTGGCGACGATGCTGGAGCCGCTGGTGTGGAGGAAGTGCTTGCCCGAGCCCTTGAGCGCGGCGAGCAACACCTCCACGGTCCTGCGCGCGTCCGCCGACGCCGCGTTGATGACGGCGTCCGCTTCCTTCGCCAGCCGCGTCAGCACGGCCTCGTCATCGAACGAGGCGACCGTCGCCGTGATGCCCCGCGCCTCCAGCTCACGCGCCTTCTCCTGCGTCCGGGCGGTGCCCACCACCTGGTGACCCGCCGCCATCAATCGCACCGCCACCGACCCACCGATGTAGCCCGTCGCGCCCAGCACAAAGACTTTCATGGCCTGCTCCTCCGAGAGTCTTCACAAGCTGCGGTGTTCCCAGGTGGACGGGTAGTGGCTTGTCGGGCACATGTCCTGTTCCTAGAGTTCGCGAATGACCCTCCTCCAGGAGCCCCTCGCCGGGCTGGGCGCCTTCGTGCGCACGCTCGAGACCGGCAGCTTCAGCGCGGCGGCAAGAGCGCTCGGGGTGTCGCCGTCCGCGGTCAGCAAGACGGTGGCCCGCCTGGAGGGCCGCCTGGGGGTGTTGCTCCTCCAGCGCGGTACCCGGACGCTCCAGCCGACCCCGGAGGGGCTGTCCCTCTTCGAGCGGGGCCAGCGCATCGTGGCGGAGCTGGAAGCGGCGCAGGGAGAGCTGCGCGAGTCCAAAGGTCCCCGGGGCCCCCTGCGCATCACCGCGCCCATGGACCTGGGCCGCTACTGGCTGGTGCCCCGTCTGCCGGCGTTCCTGGCCGCGTACCCGCAGGTGCGGTGTGAGCTGGGGCTCACCGACCGCTTCATCGACCTGGTGGAGGAGCGGATGGACGTGGGGCTGCGGATGGGAGAGAGCGCGGATGCGCGGCTGATCCGCCGACGTCTGGGCAGTACGCGAGCGGTCATCTGCGCCGCGCCCGCGTACCTGCGCCGGCACGGCACGCCGCGCAAGGTGGAGGACCTCCAGCGCCACGCATGTCTGGCCTACCTGCGCGACGGGCAGCGCGTCCCGTGGAGGCTGGACGGAACACCGGTGGAGGTGCCCGGCCCCTTCGCGTCCGACAACAACGAAGCCCTGCTGGCGATGGCGTTAGAAGGAGTGGGCATCGCACGCATCCCGGAGTTCGTCGCCGCGCAGGCCCTGGCGTCAGGGCAGCTTCAGTCCCTGCTCACCGCCGTGCACACGCCCGGGCCCGACCTGTACGTCGTCTATCCGGAGCGCCGACACCTGTCGCCCCGGGTCCGCGTCTTCGTCGACTTCGTCTCCAGCGCCTTCGAGGACACGACGGCCACGGCCCCCACGCCGACACGCGGGCGTTCACGGAAGGGCGCGAGGTCGTGATCCGTGTGAACCTGGGAGCGCTCAGCCCCGCGTCTCTTCCTGTTCACGCTTGAGCGCCCGGTCCAGCACGAATGTCCCGAAGGGCACCAGCGAGGCTCCGAACGCCGCCAGTGAGCGACGCGCCGGCCATTCGTGCTCCGCGGCGGCGCGGAACAGCGATGACACGAAGAGCAGGAACAGCAGCCCGTGGACGCTGCCCGCGATGCGCACCGCCAGGGGCTGACCGAGCAGGTACTTCACCGGCATCGCGATGAAGAGCAGCCCCAGGAAGGACATCCCCTCCAGGAAGGCGATGAGCCGGAGCTGTCGCAGCGCGTTCATGTGTCCACCCCGGGCCAGCGCGGCCGGAAGATCATCAGCACCAACACCAGGAAGAAGGGCACGGCGGCCAGAAACGCCCCCACCCCCGTGCGTCGCTCACGCGTGGCCATGGCGACGAGCGCGAGCTGCGACATCAGCGACAGGGACAGCCCTCCCAGGATCCATGGCTCCGTCAGCGCGACGTTGAGCTGGAGCGTGAGGAAGTAGCCGGCCGTCCACGTCACCACCAGCCCCGGCGACGCGATGAGGTGCACCGCGCGCTTGCGGTCCACGGAGCTCGTGGCCACCAGCGCCCCGATGAGCCCGCCCCCGTAGAGCACCACGCCAATGAACTTGAACAGCAGCAGGAAGCGGTAGAGCAGCACCAGCCACCTTCCGGAACCGGATGGCGCCCATCGCCATGCAGGCCCGTATGGCATGGGCCCTCCCAGGGACGTGAGTGGCGGAAACGCCAATCTTCAACGACTTCCCGCCACGGCAGCTCCCTTGGCGGAAACCCGGCGGGCTGGCATCTTCCCGCCATGCATGTCGTCGCCATCGTCGCGCTGGATGGAGTCGTTCCCTTCGACCTCTCGATCCCGTGCGAGGTCTTCGACCGGGTCCGGCTGCCCGGAGGCGCCGCCGGCTATCAGGTCCGGGTCTGCGGCGTGACACCCGAGGTCCAGGCGGGCTCCTTCCAGCTCAAGACCCGCCATGGCCTGCGGGAGCTGGCGCGGGCGGACACCATCGTGCTGCCCGGCATCACGGACCTCTCCGTCCCCATCCCGCCACGGCTCGTGAGCGCGGTCCGCGCGGCGGCGGCCCGGGGCGCGCGCATCGCGTCCATCTGCTCCGGCGCGTTCCTCCTGGCCTCCACGGGACTGCTCGACGGCCTGCGCGCGACGACCCACTGGCTGGCCGCGGAGGAGCTGGCCCGTCGCCATCCCGCCATCCAGGTGGATCCCAACGTCCTCTATGTCGACAACGGGCAGTTCCTGACGTCAGCGGGCGCCGCGGCGGGGCTCGACCTCTGCCTCCACCTGGTGCGGCGCGACCATGGCTCCGCGGTGGCGGCCGACGCGGCCCGGATGGCCGTCATGCCGCTGGAGCGCGACGGCGGCCAATCCCAGTTCATCACGCACGTGCCACCTTCGCCGGAGGGGGGCTCGCTGGAGCCCGTGCTGCGGTGGATGGAGGACCACCTCCACAAGCCCCTCACGCTCCCATCCCTCGCACGGCGCGCGGCGATGAGCGAGCGCACCTTGAGCCGCCGCTTCCGGGAACAGACGGGCACCACGCCCCTCCAGTGGCTGCTCCGCGCCCGTGTGCGCCGTGCCCAGCACCTGCTGGAGACCACGGGCCAGTCCGTGGAGTCGGTCGCCGCGAAGGTGGGCTTCGGATCCGCGACCGCATTCCGCGAACACTTCCAACGCTTCGTCGCCACCAGCCCCCTCGCCTACCGCCGCGCGTTCCGGGGCTCCGCCTTGAAGCTCAGTGCTGGTGGCCGAAGCGCACCTGCACCGCGGGATGCGCCGCGACGAACGCGCGCAGCTTCTTGAAGCTCACCACGCTGCGCGGCCCGTCCTGCGTGAAGGTGCCCGGCTCCACGTCGTGCTCCCAGCCCCAGCGCGTGTGGCTGGCATCCCCCAGCAGCAGCACCGGCCCCTTCGTCGAGCGCACCAGGTACGCGGTGCTGCCCGGCGTGTGCCCCGGCACCCAGAGCGCCCACACCGACCCGTCCCCGAACACGTCCACCGCGCCGTCGAAGAGGCCCTGCGTGTCCTCGGTGAAGCTCCACTCCGACAGCGCCGGCTTGCCCTCCAGCGCGCGGTCCACGGCGCCCTGCACCAGCAGGTTCACGAAGGCGCGCTTGGACGCCTCACCCGGGCCAGTGAAGACGGGGGTCTCCGCCGGCACGTCCGCCATGCCCGTGATGTGGTCCGGGTGCAGGTGCGTGAGGAAGACGCCCTTCAACGCCTGGGGCTGGCGCGCCAGCCACTCGCCCAGCGGCTGGTGCACCTTCATCTTCTCCAGGTGCATCGCGCTCGCCACGATGCCCCGCATCGCCGAGCGGTCCGGCGCGTCCCGCAGCGCCGTCTCCACGCCGGTGTCCACGATGAACAGCCCCTGCGTCGGGTGGCGCAGCGCGTGGAAGAAGACCTGCACGGGCTCATCCCCGTCCTCCAGGTGCGCGGCCTTCGCCGTGGGGTGGTCCAGGTTGATGAGGCCGCTGCGATCCACCGTCCAGTCGCACGCGGCGACGGTCTCCAGTTCCACCGGCCCCGGCGCATCCAGCTCCGCGAGCAGCGCCGCCGCCGGCTTCGACACGCCGAGCGCGGACTTCTGGAAGTCGTGGGAGGTCGTGGCGCAGCCGGTGCCGACCACGGTGAGGCAGAGCGCGAGCAGGACGGACTTCATGGCGGAACTCCTTGCCGGGACGGGCCCGGGCGTTCGGAACAGGCCGCACCATGCGGGATGCGTCAGTGGATGGGAAGCCGCCAAGACGGCATGATGCCATCCATTCATGGATATCTCCTGGGACGACGCCCGGCTGTTCCTCGCCATCGCGGAGACGGGCAGCTTCAGCGGGGCCGCGCGGCGGCTGCGCATCGGCCAGCCCACGGTGAGCCGCAGGCTGGCCGCGCTGGAGTACGCGGTGGGCGCGGCGCTGTTCCGAAGGAGCGTGGACGGCGCGGCGCTGACGGCGGCCGGCGAGCGGTGGGTGGTGCCCGCGAAGAAGATGGCGGAGTGGGCCGGAGAGCTGCACCGCGCGGCGGAGGCCACGGACAACTCGCCCCGGGGCATCGTGCGGGTGACGGCCACGCCCTACCTGAGCGCCGACTTCCTGGCCCCCTTCGCCGCGTTCGTCGCCCGCAAGCACCCGGGCCTGCGACTGGAGGTGCAGTCCCAGGTGCAGTACCTGGACCTGGGACGCGGCGAGGCGGACCTCGCGCTGCGCGCCCGCCCTCCGACGACGCCCGACCTCAAGCGCGTGGACACACTGGACGTCGTCAACGGCGTCTTCGTCTCCAGGGAGCTCAAGGCCCGGCTGTCCCGGAAGGTGACGCTCCAGCAGCTCCCCTGGGTCGCCTGGGCGCCCCCGTTCGACACCGTGCCCCCCAACCCCCAGCTGGAGTCGCTCATCCCCGGCTTCACGCCGTCATTCACCGCGGACAACTACCTGGTGCTGCTCGCGGCGGCGGAGGCTGGGCTGGGCGCCATGGTGCTGCCGCGCATGCCGCACCGCTTCAAGCGTGCGACCCGCCTCGTGCCGCTGGAGCTGGACCTGGGGCCCTTCGCCCGGAGCCAGACGCACCTGGTCTGTGCGCGGTCGGCGCTGGATATTCCCCGCGTGCGGCGTGTTTCCGAATTGTTGGTGGAGGAGTTCCAGCGGATCCGGGTGGGTTGAAGAAGCCCCCCAACGGCCAGCGGCCCGCGTATTGTCTCCGCCATGAATTCCGTTCGTCCAGCCGCCGCCTCCTACGTGCTCATCGACGCCGAGAACGTCGACTGGGCCGTCTCCAACATCGTGGGCCGCAAGCCCGAACCCGGGGACCGGGTGCAGTTCGACCGTCTCATCGCCTTCTGCGAGACCTACTTCCCCAAGCCGGTGCGCTGCGTGGTGGTGCTCAACGCGCGCGGGGAGCAGCTGCCGGACGCGATGATTGGCTTCGTGCGCGCGCTGAAGTCCGCGGGCTGCGAGGTCGCGCTCCTGCACGGCCGTCCGGACCAGAAGGTCGTGGACCTGGGCATCCTCAAGCTGCTGGAGAACATCCGCACGCAGCGCCCGGGGGCGGCGGTGGGCCTCGCGAGCCACGACGGCGCGGACTTCGCGGAGGCGCTCAAGCCGCTCCTGGAGGAGAAGCGCCAGGTGGCCGTGCTGGGCCTGCGCGAGTACGTGAGCCAGCGCTTCCGGGAGCTCGTCCCGTCGGGCCTGAAGATCGTCGACCTGGAGCTCAACGCCCGCGTCTTCCAGCGTCCCCTGCCCCGCATCCTGCCGGTCAACGTGGACGAGTTCGATCCGACGCTGTTCGTGTAACCGCGGTCCCCCTTCCGGAGTCCACCCATGTCCGTCGAGTCCCCCACCCCGCGCGGCGGCGCCTCCGCCGCGCTGCACGCGTTGCTGGAAGCGGAGTGGCAGTACTCACTCCAGCAGTACCCGACCTATGCCTCGCTGTTGGGGGACCGGCGCTGGAACGACCGGTGGGACGACCTGGGCCTCGCGGCGCTGGAGGCCGACCACCGGCACAGCCACGACGTGCTGGCCCAGCTCGCCCGGGTGGACCGCGCGGCCCTGGATGACGACGCGGACCGGCTCCACCTGGACCTGTTCCGGCGGATGCACGAGACGTGGCTGGAGGAGTACGGGGTGAAGAGCCACCTCATGCCCCTCAACCAGATGGGCGGCCTGCCGGAGGGGCTCAAGCAGCCGCCGGGACTCCAGACCGCGTACCAGCTCGCGGACATGCTCCGCTTCGAGACGGTCCAGGACTACGAGGACTGGGTGAAGCGGCTGGAGGGGTTCGGCACCTACGCGGATCAGGTGGTGGCGCTGATGCGCGAGGGCCTGCGCCAGCACCGCATCCACCCGCGCATCGTGCTCCAGCGCATCCCGCCGCAGCTGGAGCGGCAGCTCGTCACGGACCCCACCCGGAGCGGCTTCTACAGCCCCTTCACCCGCTTCCCCAAGGACGTGTCCGCCGCGGACGCGCGACGGCTGGCGGAAGCCGGCCGCGCCGCCATCACGAACCACGTGGTGCCGGCGCTCCAGCGCGCGCTGGAGTTCCTCAAGACGGAGTACCTGCCCGCCGCCCCGGAGACGGTGGGCGTGTGGCAGTTCCCGGACGGCGAGGCGCTGTACACGGTGCTCGCGCGCCGGCACACGACGACGCGGCTGACCCCGGAGGAGATCCACGCGGTGGGGCTGCAGGAGGTCCAGCGGCTGCGCGCGGAGATGTCGCGCGTGATGGCCCGGACGGGCTTCACCGGCACGCTGCAGGGCTTCTTCGAAGCGCTGCGCACGGAGACGCGCTTCTACGAGCCCACGGGCGAGGCGCTGCTCGCGCGCTACCGGGCCCTGGCCAGGCGCATTGATCCGCTGCTGGAGCGGCTGTTCCGGACGATGCCGAAGAAGCCCTACGTCGTCGAACCCATCCCGGAGGCGATGGCCCCGGACGTGACGACGGGCTTCTACTTCCCCGCCGCCGCGGACGGCTCGCGCCCGGGCACCTTCCAGGTGAACCTCTACCGACCGGAGACGCGGCCCGTCTGGGAGATGGTGCCCCTGACGCTGCACGAGGCCGTGCCGGGCCATCACTTCCAGGTGGCCCTTGCCTCTGAACAGACGCAGCTGCCGGAGTTCCGCCGCTTCACGTCCTACGTGGCCTTCGACGAGGGCTGGGCGCTGTACTGCGAGACCCTGGGAGACGAGCTGGGGTTGTACGACGACCCGCACGACAAGTTCGGCCAGCTCGCCTTCGAGATGTGGCGCGCGGTGCGGCTGGTGGTGGACACCGGCCTGCACGCGAAGCGCTGGACGCGGCGGCAGGCCCTGGACTTCTTCATGGAGAACGCCCCGCGCCAGGAGCTGGACGTCACCAACGAGGTGGACCGCTACATCGCGTGGCCCGGACAGGCGCTGGCGTACAAGGTCGGCCAGCTGCGCATCACCGCCCTGCGCGCGAAGGCGGAAGCCACGCTGGGCGCGCGCTTCGACGTGAAGGCGTTCCACGACCAGGTGCTGCTGACGGGCTCGCTGCCGCTGGACGTGCTGGAGGCGAAGCTTGACGCCTGGATGGCGGGAGTCCGGGCCCAGGCATGAAGCGCCTGCTCGTCACCGGGCTGCTCCTGGGGGGACTGGGCCTGCTGGCGCTGGCGGCCTGGGTCGCGGTGCGCAGCGCGCGCTACATCGCGTCGGAGGTGTACCCGCCGCGCCGGCCGGTGGAGCGCCCCCCGGAGGACGCGGTGTTCGCGGGCCTGCGCGATGTGGCGTTCACGGATGCGACAGGGCTCCAGCTCAAGGGCTGGTACCTGCCGCCGAAGAACGGGGCGCTCGTCGTCCTGGTCCATGGCCTGTCGGGCAACCGCACCCAGTTGCTGCCCGAGGCCCGGTTCCTCGCGCAGGCCGGCTACGGGCTGGTGCTCTTCGACCTGGGCGCGCATGGCGAGAGCGCCGGGACGGTGTCCACCTATGGCGACCGCGAGGCGACCCAGGTGGTGGCGGCGCTGGACTTCGCGGCCCGTCAGCCGGAGGTGGATGCCCGGCGCCTCGGGGCGCTCGGGTTCTCGCTGGGGGGCTATTCGGTCCTGAAGGCGGCGGCGGGTGACCCGCGCTTCAAGGCCGTGGTGGTCGAGGCCGCGGCGGTCGCGCCCGCGCAGGCACTCCAGGACGAGCTGGGGCACTGGGGCCCCCTGGGCCTGTGGCCAGCGTTGGAAGTGATGCGGCGCGCGGGCGTGGACGTGAACGCGGTGCGCCCGGCCCAGGACATGGCCGCGATGGCGCGCCGCCCCGTCCTGCTGATCGCCGGCACGGAGGACCCCTGGGTGCCGGACGCCTCGCTGGAGGACCTGCTGCGGCAGGGCGAGGGCCCCTGGGAGAAGTGGCGGGTGCCCGGCGCGGGCCACGGGGACTACCCCCAAGCTGCTCCCGAGGAGTACCCCCGTCGCGTGCTGGCCTTCTTTTCGCGCTTTCTCTGAAAGAGCCCTGGGCGGCAGCAGCCTGGTGCTCGCCTGCCTGCAAGGAATCTGCCCAGGACCGTTGATTCCTGTACAGACGTGGCATGCTTGCGGGCTGCATTGGTCAGGCAATCCGCGCCTCTAGAGTTCATGCGGTCGGAATTGGAAGGTCGGATGACCCTGGGGGTGATGTCCGTGGATGAAGCGGTCAAGCAGACAGTGGTGGCTCGCTTCGCGGAGCAGGCAGCGCGCACGCCGGAAGCCGAGGCTGTCCGCTTCGAAGGCGCGGGGCTGACGTACGCGGCGTTGGATCGCCGCTCGAACCAGCTGGCCCACCACCTGCGCGGCCTGGGCGTCACCACGGACGTGCTCGTGGGCGTGTGCCTGGAGCGCTCGGTGGAGATGGTGGTGGCGGTGCTCGCCGTGCTCAAGGCGGGGGGCGCATACCTGCCGTTGGATCCGGCCTACCCCGCGCCGCGCCTGGCCTTCATGCTGGAGGACGCCCGGGCGCCGGTGCTGCTGACCCAGGCGAAGCTGCGCGCGGGCCTGCCGCCCTTCGCGGGCCCGGTGCTGTGCCTGGATGAATCCCCCGCCCTCTTCGCCCCGGAGGCCCCGGCCTCATCGGTGGACGCATCGAGCCTGGAGGGGCTGGCGTACGCCATCTACACGTCCGGCTCCACGGGCACGCCCAAGGGCGTGGCGATGGGGCACGGGCCGCTCGGAAACCTCATCACGTGGCAGCTGGGCCAGTCGGTGGCGGGGCCGGGCACGCGCACGCTGCAGTTCTCCCCGCTGTCGTTCGACGTGTCGTTCCAGGAGCTGTTCGGCACCTGGTGCTCGGGCGGCACGCTGGTGCTGGTGCGGGACGCGCTGCGGCTGGACGCCGTGCTGCTGTTGGAGCTTCTGGCCGACGAGCGCGTGGAGCGGCTGTTCCTGCCCTTCATCGCGCTGCAGAACCTGGCGGAGATCGCCACCTCGCACCAGAAGGTGCCGAGGTCCCTGCGCGAAGTGGTGACCGCGGGCGAGCAGCTCCAGGTGACGCACCACCTGCGCGCCTTCTTCGCCGCGCTTCCGGGATGCGCGCTGCACAACCACTATGGCCCGTCGGAGACGCATGTCGTCTCCAGTTACGTGCTCCGAGGCGCCCCGGATGCATGGCCCGCGCTGCCGCCCATCGGAAAGGCCCTGGACGGCTGCGAGCTGCTGGTGCTGGACGAGCAGAAGCAGCCCGTGCCGCACGGGGAGTCCGGTGAGCTGTACCTGGCGGGTGTGTGCCTGGCGCGCGGCTACCTGCACCGCGAGGCGCTGACGGCGGAGCGCTTCGTGGCGCACCCGCTGCGCCCCGGCACCGGCGAGCGCGCGTACCGCACGGGCGACCTGGCGCGCGTGCTGCCCGACGGCAACGTGGAGTTCCTGGGCCGCATCGACGGCCAGGTGAAGGTGCGCGGCTACCGCATCGAGCTGGGAGAGATTGAGGTCGCGCTCGGCAGCCACCCGGCGGTGAAGCAGGTCGCGGTGGTGGCGCGCGAGGACGTGCCCGGAGACAAGCGGCTCGTCGCCTACATCGTCCCGGACGGCACGCTGGAGCACGCGGCCGGGGCGCTCCGGCGCCACCTCCAGACGCGGGTGCCGGACTACATGGTGCCCTCCGCGTTCGTCGTGCTGGAGGCCCTGCCGCGCACGCCCAGCGGGAAGATCGACCGCCGCGCCCTGCCTGCCCCGCTGCCCACGCGGCCGGAGCTGCAGCAGGCCTTCGTCGCGCCCCGCTCACCCCTGGAGCGGACCCTCGCGGACGCGTGGGCGCAGCTCCTGCGCATCGACCGGGTGGGCATCCACGACAGCTTCTTCGAGCTGGGCGGCAACTCGCTGCTCGCGCTCCAGTGCGTGGCGCGTCTCAGGCAGGCGCAGGGGCTGGAGCTGCCCATCGTCCAGCTCTTCCAGTCGCCCACGGTGGCGCAGCTCGCGGCGGTGCTCTCCGGGGACGCGTCCCGCCCCTCGCTGAAGGACCAGGTGCAGGCGCGGCAGGCGAAGCGCCAGCAGGCGGCGGGGGGGACGGGCGGCGCGGAGCCGGTGGCCATCATCGGCATGGCGGGCCGCTTCCCGGGTGCGCCCGACGTGGAGACGTTCTGGAAGAACCTCGTGGGCGGGGTGGAGTCCGTCACGACGTTCACGCGCGAGGAGGTGGATCCTTCCGTGGCCGCGGGTGAGCGCGAAGCCCCCGAGTACGTGCGCGCGCGCGGCATCCTGGAGGGCGTGGAGCTCTTCGATGCGGGCTTCTTCGGCATCATGCCGAAGGAGGCGCAGGTGATGGATCCGCAGCAGCGCCTCTTCCTGGAGACGGCGTGGTCCGCGCTGGAGTCCGCCGGCTGCGTGCCGGAGACGTACCCGGGCCTCATCGGCGTCTTCGCGGGCACGCACAACAACAGCTACCAGCCGCTGCACGTCCAGCCGCGGCAGGACATCGTGGAGAAGGTGGGCGCCTTCCAGGCGATGGTGGCCAACGAGAAGGACTACGTGGCCACGCGCGTCGCGCACAAGCTGGACCTGCGCGGCCCGGCCCTGTCGCTCAACACCGCGTGCTCCACGTCCCTCGTGGCGGTGGCGCAGGCGTTCTGGGCGCTGCAGACGCACCAGTGCGACGTGGCGCTGGCGGGCGGCGCGGCGGTGACGGTGCCGCAGAAGTCCGGCCACCTGTACCAGGAGGGCGGCATGCTCTCCCAGGACGGGCACTGCCGGCCCTTCGACGCGAGCGCCACGGGCACCCTCTTCAGCGACGGCGTGGGCGCGGTGGTGCTCAAGCGCCTGTCGGACGCGCAGGCGGACGGCGACGTCATCCACGCGGTGCTGCGCGGCGTGGCCGTCAACAACGACGGCGCGGCCAAGATGAGCTTCGCGGCGCCGGGCGTGGAGGGCCAGGCCACCGTCATCGCGACGGCGCACGCGAACGCGGGCGTGGATCCGCGCACCATCCGCTACGTGGAGGCGCACGGCACGGCGACGCCGCTGGGCGACCCGATTGAAGTGGAGGCGCTGTCGCAGGCCTTCCGCGCGCACACCGCGGACACGGGCTTCTGCGCCATCGGTTCGGTGAAGAGCAACTTCGGCCACCTCACCGCCGCCGCGGGCGTGGCGGGGCTCCTGAAGACGGTGCTCGCGCTGAAGCACCGCGAGCTGCCGCCGACGCTGCACTTCCAGACGCCCAACCCGAAGATCGACTTCGAGCGGAGCCCCTTCTTCGTCCAGACGAAGCGCACCGCATGGCCGGCGAGCACCGAGCCCCTTCGCGCCGGGGTCAGCTCCTTCGGCGTGGGCGGCACCAACGCGCACGTCGTGGTGGAGGAGGCCCCCGCGCGGCCCGGCTCCGGTCCGTCCAAGCCCCGCAACGTGCTGCTGCTGTCGGCGAAGACGCCCGCGGCGCTGACGCAGGCGGCGAAGCAACTGGCCGCGCACCTCCAGGCGAACCCGGAGCTGCCGCTCGCGGACGTGGCGCACACGCTGGCCACCGGCCGGCGGGCCTTCCCGTTCCGGCGGGCCGTGGTGGCGGGAAGCACCGACGAGGCCGTGAAGGCGCTGACGGCGGCCGAGCCGGAGGCCACCGCGCTGGAGTCCACCCCGCCGGTCGCGTTCCTCTTCCCGGGCCAGGGCTCGCAGCACCCGGACATGGCGCACGGGCTGTACCGCCACGCGCCGGCCTTCCGCGCCACGGTGGATGCGTGCGCGGAGGTGCTCAAGCCGCTGCTCGGGCGCGACCTGCGCGAGGTGCTCTTCCCGAAGCACCCCGAATCCCCCGAAGCCGCCGAGGCGCTGCGCCAGACGTCGTTCGCGCAGGCGGCCCTCTTCACCGTCGAGTACGCGCTCGCGCAGCTCTGGTGGAGCTGGGGCGTGCGGCCGGGCGCGCTCGTGGGCCACAGCGTGGGCGAGTTCGTCGCCGCGTGCCTCGCGGGCGTCTTCACGCTGGAGGACGCGCTGCACCTGGTGGCGAAGCGCGGCCTGCTCATGCAGGCGCAGGCCCCGGGCAGCATGCTGTCGGTGCGCCTGCCCGCCGAAGCGCTCGCGCCCCGGCTGACGGACGGGCTGGCCATCGCGTCGGACAACGGGCCGCGCCTGTGCGTGGTGTCCGGGCCCACGGAGGCCGTGGCGCGACTTCAGGCCACGCTGGAGGCGGAAGGCGCCGCATGCCGGCTGCTCCAGACGTCGCACGCGTTCCACTCGCCGATGATGGACGCCGCGGTGGCACCCTTCCTGGAGACGGTGAAGGGCATCCGCCTGTCGGAGCCGCGCATCCCCATCGTCTCCACGGCGACGGGCACCTGGCTCAAGCCCTCCGAGGCGACCTCCCCCGACTACTGGGCGCGGCACCTGCGCGACACGGTCCGCTTCGCGCCCGCGCTGCGCACGCTCTGGGAGAAGGGCGACCACCTGGTGTTGGAGGTGGGCCCGCGCGTGACGCTCGCCACGCTGGCGCGGCAGCAGGCCACGGCCGACCAGCGCGCGAAGGTGTTCACCTCCCTGGGTGAGTCCAGCGGCGACGCGGCCGACTGGAGCGCCCTCCTGAATGCCGTGGGCCAGCTCTGGCGCCGGGGTGTCCTCCTGGACTGGAACGCGTTCCACGCCGACGAGCAGCGCCAGCGCGTCACCCTTCCCACGTATCCCTTCCAGCGGCAGCGCCACTGGATCGACCTTGAGCGGGCCTCCGTGCC
>NZ_RAWB01000170.1 GCF_003612055.1 Corallococcus llansteffanensis | reverse complement strand
GGGCATCTTGCGCGCGGTGAAGCGGATGAAGTCACGGCAGATGATGGATGACACGGCGAGTGAGCTGTCGCGCAGCATGGCGGCGCTCACCACGGCGCGCCCCCCCGTGG
Source organism: Corallococcus llansteffanensis (assembly GCF_003612055.1). Classification (GTDB taxonomy): domain Bacteria; phylum Myxococcota; class Myxococcia; order Myxococcales; family Myxococcaceae; genus Corallococcus; species Corallococcus llansteffanensis. The sequence goes on along the minus strand of NZ_RAWB01000170.1, from coordinate 16,702 downwards.
CGGTGCCCGGGGTGAATACGCTGAAGGACGACACGGGAAAGGTCTTCAAGGAGCCGCAGCATGGCCGCTAGCAATGGACAGCTTCCGCGCAGCAGCGCGGCGCTTCGCGAGGAAATCGAGCGCACCCGGGCCGACCTGGCCACATCGGTGAGCGCGCTGCGCGAGGAGGTGGCGGTGGCCACCGACTGGCGCCAGTGGGTGCGGCGTCATCCCTACGCCTGCGTGGGGACCGCCTTCCTCGTGGGGTACGTGGTGGGCTCGCGGCGCTCACGCTGAGTTGAGCGCCCGCGGGGCCGGATGAACAGATTCTGGAAGCATCGAGAACCAACGCACAGCAGAGGGCCTTCATGGAAATCAATCCGCAGCAGATGGCAGACCGGGCGCGGCAGCTTCAGGATCAGGTGTTGCCGCAGGTGGACGAGGCGCGGCAGAACCTGGTGGACCTGAACCGTCAGGTGGTGGGCTTCATCCGGGCGAACCCCGGCACGTGCCTGCTGGGCGCCATCGCGGTGGGTTTCCTCGTGGGCCGGATCGCCTCGCGCTAACCGCCCTTCGGGGACGGTTCAGGAAGGGAGCACGACCATGACGACGTATTCGGGCACGACGGGCAGCAACGGCTCGGCGGAACACGGCGAGGACGCGGGCTTCGGTCAGCGCGTGGATCAGCTGGGTTCGGACGCGCAGCAGTTCATCGACAACGCGCGCAGCGCGGTGGCGGACCTGGGCCAGAGCCTGGACCTGAAGGGCCGTGTCGAGCGCAACCCCTATGGCACCCTGGCCATCGCCGCGGGCGTCGGCTACGTGCTGGGCGGTGGCCTCTTCACGCCGCTGACGGCGCGCATCCTGAAGCTGGGCGTGCGGCTGGCCGCGCTGCCCTTCGTGAAGGACGAGCTGCTGGGCATGGCCGAGTCGGCCTTCCAGGGCTACCAGAGCGGCCGCGGCACGCCGCCGTCCGGCAGCGTCTAGTCATTCCAAGCGCCACACGGCTTTCCCACTGAAGCAAACCCCCGGAGTCGGACATGCTGAGCCTGAAGGATCTGAAGAAGCTGGACCGTGACGACCTGTTGGACCTGGTGGGCCTGGAGACGCGGCGCACCACGGCGGAGACGACGCTGCCCGCGCTGGGCATCTTCGCCGCCGGCCTGCTGGTGGGCGTGGGCGTGGGCCTGCTCCTGGCGGACAAGCCGGGACAGCAGCTGCGCGGTGACCTGCGCACGAAGCTGCAGGGTGGCCAGGACAAGCTCGCGAGCGCCATCAACAGCGCGCGCGGCACGGAGGCGCAGTCCGCGTCCACGGTGCCGCCGGGTTCGCGCACGACCTGATTCCAGGTCGGCGTTGAAGTCCACGGGCCTCTTCCCGCCGCCAGCGGGGAGGGGCCTTCGTGTTTGCCGTGATGGGAGTGACAGGAAATGACCTAGGATTCGCGGCATGTCCCGCTTTCGTACCGTGACGTGGTTGGCCTTGCTGACGTTGTCCCTGGTGCGCTGCACCGTGCCGTCGCTGGAGGACCTCTGGCGGGAGCGGGGGTTCTGCGCGAGGGGGGACGATGCGTGCGGGATGCTGCGCGTCCGGGTGGAGGCGAAGGGCTTCGAGCCCGGCTGTCTGCGCTTCGTGGTGGAAGATGCGGCCAGCAAGGCCGCGCTGTCCCTTTCGGTTCCGGCAACGCCCGGCGGCGCGGCGATCGTGACGCAAGGCTTCTCTCCACCCAAGAGCTGGGGGCTGGAGGTGGCGGTGTCCGTGGTGGCCTTTGATCGGACGTGTGAAGACAGCCCCGTGGTGTCCCAGAGCGAGCGCGTCACCCTGAAGGAGGGGAAGACGGTGGAAGTGCCCTTCGTGGTGTCTGCCACGGACTCGGACCAGGACGGCTATCCGAGCGTGCAGTCCGGAGGCACCGACTGTGACGACCAGCGGGCGGACGTGAACCCGGGGGCGGCGGAGCGGTGCAACGCGAAGGACGACAACTGCGACCAGGCCATCGACGAAGGCTTTGGCGTGGGGGAGGCCTGCACGAGCGCTGAGGGCTGCGGTGGCGTGCGCGCATGCCAGCAGGATGGTCTGGCGGTCTGCCAGGTGTCCGCGGCGCAGTATGGCTGGGCGGACGAGGACGGAGATGGGCACGGGGATGTGAGCCGGGGCGCACAGACGGTGTGTGCGGACACCCTGCCTCCGAACCGGCTCCCGACGACGGCGCCCCATGATGACTGCGATGACCTGAATGCGGGCGTCTATCCTTCCGCCACCGAGCGTTGCAACGGCATGGACGACAACTGCAATGGGGAGAGGGACGAGGGCTTCTTCGTCGGGGCAACCTGTGTCGAGAATGGCAGCGGTTGTTACGGGCTCCGTGCCTGTGATGCGCCAGGGACCGGGAGCATCTGTCAGCTTCCGAGTACGTTTCCCACCTGGTATCCGGACGACGACAGCGACACCTACGGGCAGAACGATGCGGGCGTCGTGGCCTGTGCCCCGCCTGATGCGGGCTTCGTGGCCCGAAGCGCGGATTGTGATGACGGCAATCCCTTCATCCATGCGGAGGCGCGCGAGCGGTGCGATCAGCAGGACAACGACTGCGATGGGACCGTGGATGAGGGGGTCTGCCTGGCCGGGCAACCCCGGTTCATCGCGCAGTCCGTGGGGGATGCGGGCACCCAATGGCTGGGCGTATCCCAGTATCGCGATGGTGGCGTATGGGTCGTGGGAACGGCCTCGTCGCGAGCGGTGATGGTGCCAGGGAGCGACACCTTCGCCACGGTGCCCGGTGACTGCTCCACCACGGGGAGCGTCGGCCTCTTGAGCGTCTGGGCACATCCCCAGACAGGCGTGGCCTACCTGATCAGCAACAACGCGCAGGTGATCAGGCAGAACGCCCAAAGCACCACCTGCCATCCCCGGGTCTCCCTGGTGGGGGGGGCCTACTACGCCAATGACATCCATGGATTTCCCATGGGCACGAACGCGGAGCTTCATGGCGTGACGGCTGAGACGAACGCTCCGGATGCTTCGGTAGGAGGTACCTTCCTCTGGGATGGTGGCACCCCCCCGTGGATCGCTGCCCCCGAGATAGGGGGAGGGCCCCTGCGGGGCGTGCATGGTGAGTCGCCAGACACGATGTTCGCGGTGGGCGGAAGGGACGCAGGAACCATCTTCCGCTACTCCCCTGCATCAAAGGCCTGGAACTCCGACCCCACCGTCCCCGCGTCGAAGCCCTTGAACGGGGTCCGGGTCGTCAACTCCCGGTTGGCCTACGCCGTGGGCGTCGAGGGGGAGTTCCTCGTATGGGATGGCGTGCGGTGGAGCCGGCGGTCGTTGCCGACAAGCGAGAACCTGACGGACGTACTCGCCTTCGGGAAGAACTCCGTCTATGTGCTCAGCGACAGGGCCAAGATGTATCGATACAACGGTCTCGGATGGACCACGTCGAACTTCGTCGGACTCATCTACGATATTGAAGGCAGCAGTCCCGACGACATCTGGCTCGCAGGAGGGGTGGGGCTCATCTACCACTACCCCATGTGGCCAGAGTGAGCAGGGACCTGCCCCAGGAGTGCCTGACGTGAGCGAGGGCAAGAAGCGACGACCCTCCGGGCCCGGAGTGAAGCCCGGACCCTTGCGTCACGACACCCCGAGGGACGTGCCCGCAGTCGCGGAAACCACGTCCCTGTCCCCGCGTGAGGCAAGCGCACTGGGGGAGGCGCTGATGTCGCCCGGCGGCCCGGACGCGGCCCTGGGCCAGCTCCGCGCGCTGGAAACACTGGAGTCCACCTACGACGCCTGGGCGGAGCTGAAGCGCGACCACGCGGCTTCGCTCATCCAGTTCCGTGAGGAACAGGCGCGCCTCGCGCAGCAGGGCGCCTTCCTCCTGGGGGCGGTGCGCGCGGCCGGCCTGGACACCGGGAGCAACACCACCCCGGGCCTCCAACCACAGGGCGCCGCCAGCGACTTCCTCCGCGACGCGGAAGCGAAGCTCGCCAGGGCCCGCGACGCGGTCTCCCAGCGCGAAGCGGAGAGCGAAGCCCGTTATCAAGCGGCCTTCACGGAAGTGCGCACCACGCTCCTGGACCGCGTCCGCCGCTACCTCGCGAGCAGCCAGCCCCACCTCACGCTGCTGCTGCGCCGCGTGGGAGCGGAGCGCTCCATCCTCCACGTCGCCCGCGTGGGCCCGGATGAAGCCGTCCTGCTCTGCTACCTGCTCACGCAGCGCGTGCCGTCCCGCTACGGCTTCCTCTTCGACGACTCCACCGAGGACATAGCGCTCGCACCCGCGCCGCTCTACCCGGAGGAGTCCATCCCCGCCGACGCCGTGCGCCCGGACGCGCAGGGGCTCCTGCGCGTCATCGACGCCAGCGTGGACGTCCTGCCACTCAAGGGCTTCGTGCCCCTGCGCGTGCCTCGCCCGGGAGGAGGGGAGGACTTCTTCCGCCTCCTCCAGCGCGGCGCCGTGATGGAGGTCGAGATCGCGGACGGCCCGGACTTCCGCAGCATCCTCACCCGCGAGGAGGCGGAGCGCTTCGCCGGCCACCTGCTGCGCCTCAAGCTGGAGGGGCGCCTCGGGCTCGACATCGAGACGGGGTAGCCCGCCTCAGTTCGTCCGGAAGATGCCCACTTCGGACGTGCCCGCCAGCACGACGCTGCCCAGGAAGAGGTTGTCGGACTCCGCGCCGCCCATGCGCACGGCCTGGAAGATGACCAGGTATGTCTGCTTCGGGTTCGGGAACGCGGTGGCGGGAATGGTGACGCGCGCCTCCCGGTAGGTCGCCGGCACCGCCGCGAGCTGGAGGAACTCCACCGGCGTCGTCGGCGCGTTCGAATACGTGGCCTGACCCTTCTGCCCATCCGAGCCCACCGGCACCACCGTCACGAAGCCCAGCGTGCGGTCCTGGTTCGCGGGCGGCGCCGGGCGGTCGAAGCTGAACGCCGTGTTCGCCGCGATTCGCACGAAGCCCTCGGCGGGATGGAACGCGGTGATGGCCTCCTTCGTCGGGGAGTCCTTCACCTGCGCCTCGTACCGCGTCCCTCCCTGCGTCGCGATGAACGAATACGTCGCCCCGGACGCGTACGTCAGCGCATCCGTCGAGCTGCTCGTCACGCCGTAGCTGCCACCACCCTGGGCGTTGAGGGGCACCGCCGCCGCGGACCCCGCCTGGAGCGTCACGGTGGCGCCGCTCAGGCCCTCCGGCTGCGCGTTCTCCCCCGACTTCGTCCCGAAGAAGAGGAACGCCGCCGTCTCCCCGGGGAAGGACACCACGTCCCCGCCGTCCGGCCCGCCATACGTCCCCGCGTCGTAGCCCGCGAGCGCGGAGGTCGACACGTCCACCTGCGGCGTGGCCAAGAGCGTGCCCACCATCACGTGGTCCGCGGCGAGCTGGTTGCCCGTCTTCTCCAGATCACAGGCCAGGGGCGACAGCAGGGACACGGCGGCGACAGCGGACAGCAACAGGCGTTTCATGGGCGGCTCTGGCTCTTTCAAAGGGGAAGCGGTGGGGCAGCCAACCATACCGCGCGTGTCCCCCGTAGGCGCTCGGCCCCGAAGCGGTATCCTGCGAGCCGCCCGTGCAACGTCTCCGCATCCACTCCGCCGGCCGTCGCTTCCTCCAGCGCCTCGGCTTCTCGCTTTTGCAGGCGGCCCTGTTCGGTTGCCTGCTGGGGCTGCTCGTGTCCCAGCGCGTCTCACGCCCCGTGCGTCCGGACGACACGCCCGGCCCCACGCTGTCGCCCTCGGGCTTCGTGGACGTGCTGTCGCGCTGGCTCGACGGCGGCGAGCGCGTCTTCTACGACTGGCGCATCCGCCAACTCGGCGAGCGCTCCGAGCGCTCCGACCGCGTCGTGCTCGTCTCCATCGACGACGACACCCTCGCCGAGGCCCAGCAGGGTCCTCGCGCCGACATCGCCGCGTACCCGTGGCCGCGCCAGGTCATGGGCGCCATGGTCCACCGGCTGGTGGAGGAGGGCGCTTCCGTGGTGATGCTGGACTTCGCCTACCCGGAGCTCAGCCCGCGCGCCTGCGTCACCCCCGCCCGCACCGGCCGCGGCGCCCTGTCCCAGGACGACGACGCGCTGCGCGCCCTCCTGGACCAGGACCCCGGCCAGTCCGTGCTCGCCTTCCGCTGGGGCGCCGAGGGCACCCGCACGCTGCCGCCTACTGGCCGCCTGTGGCCCTACCGCGTCCGCCTGGGCAGCTACCCCGGCCCCAGCGAGGCCCGCGTTCGCGCCCAGTCCGTGCTCGCCCTCCAGCGCCCCGCCTTCCTCATCCCCGCCGGCAAGGGCCTGGAGGTCTGGGCCGGCGTCGCCGACGAGGGCGAGGGTCGCAGCCTGGGCGAGCAACTGGGCACCCTCTCCGCGTCCATCCAGGAGCGCCGCGCCGCGGACGACGCCTTCCGCGTGGCGCCGGTGGACCTGTTCCTCTCCCTGGCCTCCGTGCAGGTGACGGGCCTGGATCCGGAGAAGCTCCTGGAGGTGCGCCAGCTCCAGCACCCGGTGACGCCGCTCTTGGGCACCTCCAGCGGCTACGGCGCCACCACGCTGCCCGCGGACCCGGACGGCGTGGTGCGCGGCGTGCCCCACCTCGTCGCGTACAGCCCGCACGGGGGCGAGCGCCACGTGCTGCCCTCCCTGCCGCTCGCGGCCGCCATGCGCCTCGCGGGCACGCAGAAGCTGCGGTACGCCGACGGGCGCCTCCACATCGGGGACAAGTACTCCGTGCCCATGGACGCGTCCGGCTACAGCCTGCTGCGCTGGGAGGCCCCGTCCGCCACCCGGGGCGCGCGAGGCCCGCTGGCCCGCTCCATCCGCGCGTGGAACGTGCTGCTCAACCTCTTCGACACGCAGTCGGAGCGCCCCGCCCGGTTCGACCACGACCTGGACGGCCGGGCCGTCATCCTCACCAACACCAGCAGCTACGCGCCGGAGCGGCGGGTGACGCCCATTGGCCCCGGCATCGCCAACGGCGCCATCCTGGGCCAGGCGCTCGCCAACATCATTGCCTCGGACGGCATCACCCGCGTGGCGCCCCGCGTGGACATGCTGGCCACCATGGGCCTCGCCTTCATCGGCGCGTTCCTGGCGCTGTCGTTCAGCTGGCTGCTGCGCTCGGTGAGCGGGGCCGTCCTCTTCGTCGGCGTGGTGCTGGCCGCGGGCGCGGGCTACGTCGCCGCCGCCGGCTGGTTCTTCGTCAACGAGCGCCAGTGGGTCGCCGTGGCCGGCCCCCTGTGGTCCATGGGGCTCGCGTTCCTCTTCACCACCCTCTACGCCTTCCGCACCGAACAGGACGTGCGCGACTTCGTGCACAGCGCGCTGGGCCGCTACGTGAGCCCGGAGGTGGCGCGGCTCGTCGCGCGCGACGTGAGCCTGATGCGCCCGGAGCGCCGGAAGATGTCGGTGTACCTCTGCGACATCGAGGGCTTCACCCGCCTGGCGGAGACGCTGCCCCCCGAACAGCTCGTGCCCCTGCTCAACACCTTCCTCACGGAGATGACCGCCGTGGTGCGCGCCACGGCGGGGCAGGTGGACACGTACATCGGTGACTCGGTGCTGGCCTTCTGGGGCGCGCCCGTGCGCACGGACCGCCACGCGCACCTGGCCTGCGAGGCCGCGCTGAAGCTCCAGGCGGTGCTCGCGCAGAAGCAGCCCCTCTGGGAGAAGCAGTTCGGCCACCGGCTGTCGGTGCGCGCCGGCATCGACACGGGCGACCTGCTGGTGGGCGACATGGGCAGCGAGCTGAAGTCGCACTACACCGTCATGGGGGACGCGGTGGGCATGGCCGGCCGGCTGGAGGCCGCCAACAAGCAGTACGGCACCCAGGTGCTCGTGGGCGAGGCCACCGCGCAGCTCGCCAGCGACGCCTACGTCTTCCGCGAGGTGGACCGCGTCCTCGTGAGAGATCAGCCCAACCCCGTGCGCATCCACGAGCTGCTGGGCCGCCGGGGCGAGTTCTCCGGGGAGAAGCAGGCGGGCATGGCCCTCTACGAGAAGGCCCTCACCGCCTACTACGCGCGCGACTTCATCGTGGCCCAGGAGCTGTTCCGCCGCTGCGGCGTGGAGCACGGCGACTCCGTGGCCCGCGTCTACGTCCAGCGCTGCCAGGGCCACATCCAGAATCCGCCCCCCGAGGACTGGGATGGCGTCATCCGCTGGCGCCGCCGCAGCTCCGACCGGGGCTAGTCGTCGTCGGCGGAGTCGGGCTGTCCGAACAGCTCGCGCACCGGCGCGTCGTCCTGGATGTGCTCGGCCACCACGCGGCGCATCTTCTCCGCCGTCATGCCGGAGTAGTACACCTCTCCCGGCCACCCCATGAGCTGGTAGTCCTCCGGGGACAGCAGGTCGCGCTTGCGGCCCGTGTCCTCGCGCACCACCACGTTGGGCCCCATGTGGCAGAAGCCGTAGCAGCCGCCCCGGTACAGCTCACAGCGCGACTGGAGCCCCCGCGCCGCCAGCTCCTCGCGCGCCGCCACGTGCACCGCGTCCGAGCCGCTCTCGCGGCAGCTCGACCCCTTGCACACGGACAGCCGGTAGCGCTTCATCGCCGTGCCTGCCGTGCCTGCTTGCCGCCAGGTGCATTGAAGAGCTGCAGCGTCACCAGATGACCCCAGAAACGGCGTCGGCCCGCCCTTCCGTACTCGAGGGAAGGAGGCGGGCCGGGAGGCGTGAAGAGGGGCGGTGGACGACCCGCCCCGGAGGCGTGCGGCGAAGAAGCTACTTGAGGAACTTCGTCACCTGGATGGGGCCCTGCTGCGTCACCACCGTCTGCCCACCGGCGACCGCGGCCTTGGCGTGGCCATGGCCACCGCCGTGCCCCGCGCCCAGCGCGTGCGGCGTCTTGAGCTCCACCAGGCCCTCGCCGATGCGCGTGTGCGCCTCCTTGTGGACGTGGTGCGGCTCCGAAGAGCTGTCGCGCTTGTTCCACGGATCCGACGGGTGCGAGACGGGCGGCCCCTTCAGCAGCTTGGGGATGTCGTAGACGAAGTTCTGCCGGGTGAACTCGGAGGGCGTGTGCATGTACGTGTCCATGCGGATGGCGTCCTTGGGGCACGCCTCCACGCACAGGCCACACACGATGCAGCGCAGCTCGTCGATGACGAACTGGGTGGGGTACTTCTCGATGACCGCCGACTCCGAGTCCGGGTCCGCCGTCTCGTACTCACCCGCCTCGATGTAGATGCACTGCGCCGGGCAGATGGTCGCGCACATGTAGCAGGCCACGCAGCGTGGCTTGCCGTCGTCGCGCGGGACCAGCCGGTGCAGGCCGCGGTAGCCCTCCGGGTAGATGGGCTTCTCTTCCGGGTACTCCACCGTCGTCATCAGGTTCATGCCCGTGCGGTCCTGAACCTGGGGGTTCGTGTCGCGCGTGCCGAACATGTTGCGGAAGAAGTGCCGCGTGGTGATGGCCAGCCCGCGCAACAGCTCGGGGATGTACATCCGCTCGCGGATGTCCGTGCGCGGATCCTGGGAAGCATTGAACGCCATGGTGTCTTGTCTCGCTTCCGGCGAAGGGCTTGTGCCGGACGGGCGCTGTTAGTGCGCGCCCGCCGGGGAATGGGAGTGGGGGTCCGCGTGCGCGGGCAGGCCGTGCGCGTCGTGTCCATGGCCATGCGCGGTGTCGTGCGCCGCGCCCGCCTTGGCACCCTTGGTCATCGTCAGGGCCACGACGAAGCCGATCTCCAGCAGGCCCACCACGGCCAGCGCGCGCAAGGACGGATCCCACAGCACGAGCGCGCCGCTGACGAACACGTTCGCGAGGCCTGCGGGCAGGAGGATCTTCCAGCCCAGGTTCTGGATCTGGTCGTACCGGAAGCGCGGGAACGTCCAGCGGATCACCAGCTGCACCCAGATGAGCAGGACGACCTTGATCCAGTACACCGTGCCCAGGATGGTGCCGTACAGCCAGCCGTGCTCCTGCATCAGGGGCTGGGACGCCAGCCACTCGCCGCCGAAGGGCAGGTGGTGGCCGCCGAAGAAGAGCGCCGCCGTCACGCCGGCCAGCACCACGACCTCCATGAACTCGGAGATCATGAACATGCCGAACTTCATGCCGGAGTACTCCACGAAGTAGCCGATGATCTCCGACTCGCCTTCGGGCGCGTCGAACGGCGCGCGCTTGGTCTCCGCGAAGGACGCCACGAAGAAGGCGATGAAGCCCAGGGGCTGGATGAAGATGCCCCACGCGGGCAGGCCCAGGTCGAACGCGCCGTCGGAGCGCCACAGGTAGCGCGCCTGGCCGGTGCCGGAGACGAGCGCGTTGCCCACGTCACCCACCAGCGCGGGCAGCTGCACGGAGGAGAACGCCAGGAACAGGCCCACCAGCGACAGGCCCAGCGCGACTTCGTAGGAGATCATCTGCGCGGAGGCGCGCACGCCGCCCAGCAGGGCGAACTTGTTGTTGGAGGACCAGCCGGCCAGCGACGTGCCGTAGACGGCGAGCGACGCGATGGCGAGCACGTACAGCATGCCGAAGTCCGGCGTGGCCACCACCATGTCGATGTGCCGGCCGAACACCATCACGGACGGGCCCGCGGGCACGACCGCGAACAGCGCGAACACCGGCGCGAACGCGAGGATGGGGCCCAGGTTGAACAGGAACTTGTTCGCCGTGCCGGGGACGAAGTCCTCCTTGGTCAGCATCTTCAGCACGTCGGTGATGATGTGCGGGATGCCGCCCAGGGAGCGGTTGCCCAGGCCAGGGATGGCCAGGCGCGCGCGGTTGGGGCCCACGCGGTCCTGCATGAACGCGCTCCACTTGCGCTCGGCGAGCGTGAGGAGCGTGGCGATGATCATCACGAACGTGAGCATCAGGAAGAGGATGTTCGTCAGGCGGCTGGCGCCCTCGAACAGGTATTCCTCCGCCAGGTAGCCCACCAGGTACGCCGTGGCCACTCCGCCCGCGAGGGCGAAGATGCAGAAGGCCATGGCGAACAACATGGTCAGGATGCGGCTCATGGTCAGATGCCCCTCACGCGCGGCGCGCCGAATTCACGGTAGCCCGGCGGACGGCCGTCGGCCCCCGACGGCAGCGGATTGATGCCCGGCTTCTCCCGGTCCGGCGGAGACGCCTTGTCCCAGTTGAACTCGGCGAACTCGGACACCTTCCCCGAGAGCGCCCGCCACACCTCGCGCGCGGACGTGTGCGCGGCCTCGCCGCCCAGCTCGCGCGTCAGCTCCGTGGCCCACTTCCAGTGCGGCACCGCGTCCCCCTTGGAGGGATACGCCTTGCGGAAGCGCTGGGTGATGCCGTCCTGCTGGGTGAACGTGCCCTCGTCCTCGATGTGCGCGCTCGCCGGCAGCAGCACCGTCGCCTGCGCCGTCACGGGGGAGTCGTTCTGCGCCTGGGCGACGAACACCTCCAGCTTCGCCGCGACCTCGGCGAAGGCGGCCGCGTCCACCGGCACCTCGGTGCCCACCGCGTACAGCGCCTTCACCTTGCCGGCGTTGATGGCGGCCGTGAGCTCCTCGAAGGGCTTCACGGTCAGCCCCAGGCCCTTCGCGACGAGCGCGAGGCCCTGGCGGTTGGGGTTCTTGTCCGCCGTCATCAGGTAGTGGTCGGCCTTGCCCTGCGGCCGGCCGCCCACGAACACCGCCGTCGCGCCGAGCGTCGCCTTCGCGAACGTCAGGCCCGCGAGCAGGTCCTCGTTGGAGGCGAGCGGCGAGGCCAGCACCGCGAGCTGCGAGGAGCCCACGAGCGGCTTGAGCGCCTTGGCCGCGGCGACGACGGCGTCCCTGCGCGTGAGCGCCGGCTGCACCGTGTCGCGCGTCCCCGTGCGGCGGCCCACCTGGGCGGCGAGCACGCGGCCCACGTTCAGGTCCTTGTACGACAGGCGGCCCTGGTCGCACATCCAGCTCTTGTTGATGGCCTCGTTCTCACGCGGGCGGTAGCGGTAGGTGTCCTGGGACATCCAGTCCGCGGAGATGCTGCAGCCGCGCGAGCAGCCCGTGCAGACGGACGGCGTGGCGGACAGGAACCAGGCGCGCGCCTTGAAGCGGAAGTCGCGGCTGAGCAGCGCGCCCACCGGGCACACGTCCACGGTGTTGAGCGAGTAGTTGCTGTCCAGCTCGTTGCCCGGGAACACGTCGATGCGCTCGTGGCTGCCACGACCGAAGACGCCCAGCTGCGGCTCCTTCGGGATCTCGTTCATGAAGCGGACGCAGCGCGTGCAGATGATGCAGCGCTCCTGATCCAGCACGACGTTGGGGCCCAGCACCTTGCGCTTGGTCTTGAGGGCCTTGGTGCCCTCCAGGCGCGAGGGCTTGTAGTCGTACTTCATGTAGTAGTCCTGCAGCTTGCACTCACCGGCTTGGTCGCAGATGGAGCAGTCGACCGGGTGGTTCAGCAGCAGGAACTCCATCACCGAGCGCTGCTGCTCCTTGACCTTGGGGGTCGTGGTCTTGATGACCTGACCCTCGGCCATGGGCGTCTGGCACGCGGGGACGAGCTTGGGCGCGTTGGACGCTTCAATCAGGCAGATGCGGCAGTTGGCCGCGATGGAGAGGCGCGGGTGGTAGCAGTAGTAGGGGATCTCCGAGCCGACCGACTTGGCCGCCTCGATCATGTTCGTCCCCGGCTTGACGACCACTTCCTTGCCGTCCACCACCGCTGTCACGAAGCCCGGGTTCTTGGGCTGTGGCTTGGGCGGGGGGCCACCGGCCGGCTTCGGCGGAGGTGTGCCGGTGGGGCCGCTGGCCGCCACGGGCGGGTTGTCCATCTTCGCGCCGGCGGGCGGGTTGGACGGCTCCGAGCCGACCTTGGCCGCGGGCGAGTCGGTGGGCGCGCCCTTGGGGGGCGTCTGCGCGTCACCGGTGGGCTTCTTCGTGTCGTTGTCGCTCACTGCTCGACCTCGCCGCCGATCATGTTGATGGTGTCAAAGGTGGGAACGAGGTCCGCCAGCATCTTGCCCTGGATGATGTGCGGCAGCGCCGCCAGCACCGGGAAGCCCGGGGCGCGGACGTGGACCTTGTAGGGACGGCCGCGGCCGTCGCTCACCAGGTACCAGCCGAGCTCGCCGTTGGAGGCCTCGGTGGCGTCGTAGACTTCACCGGGGGGCACCTGGATGCCCTCCATCACCAGCTTGAAGTGCGCCATCACGCCTTCGATGGTGCCGTACACCTCCGGCTTGGGCGGCAGCGCGATGCGCCAGTCGTCCACGATGATGGGTCCGGCCGGGATGGTGTCCAGCGCCTGCCGCAGGATGCGGATGGACTGGCGCATCTCCTCCAGGCGCACGAGGTAGCGGTCGTAGTTGTCGCCGTGCTCGCCCACCACCACTTCGAAGTCGAAGCGCTCGTAGACCCAGTACGGGTGCGTCTTGCGCAGGTCGTGGTCCACGCCGCACGCGCGCAGCGCGGGGCCCGTCCAGCCGTAGTCGATGGCGTCCGCGGCGGAGATGATGCCGGTGCCCTTGGTGCGGTCCACGAAGATGCGGTTGCGCGTGAGCAGCCCGTCCATCTCCTGGAGCAGCTCCTCCGTGCGGTTGAGGGTCTTGTGGACCTTCTCCGCCCAGCCTTCCGGCAGGTCGCGGTTGATGCCGCCCACGCGGCCGAAGCTGGTGGTGAGGCGCGCGCCGGTGAGCTCCGTGACGCGGTCCTGGATGAGCTCGCGCGCCTCCATGCCGTAGAGGAACGGCGCGAAGCCGCCCATCTCCAGGCCGGTGGCGCCCACGCACGTCAGGTGGTCGGTGAGCCGGTGCAGCTCGCTGCCGATGACGCGGATGTACTGGGCGCGCTCGGGGATCTCCAGGCCGATGAGCTTCTCCACGGCGTTGAGGAACCCGAAGTTGTTCATCATCGCGGACAGGTAGTTGAGCCGGTCCGTGTACGGCAGGCACTGCGTCCAGGTGACGTTCTCGCAGCTCTTCTGGAAGCCGCGGTGGAGGAAGCCGATCTCCGGATCGATCTTGACGATCGTCTCTCCCTCCAGCTCCACCTTCAGCCGCACGGTGCCGTGCGTGGCCGGGTGGGAGGGGCCCATGTTGATGACCATGTGCTTCGACTGGAGATGGGCTTCGAGCTCCGACTCCTCGTGGGCGAACCCATCCGTGTCGGGGTTGTAGCTCTGCGCTTCGGGCTTGTGGCTGTCGGCCATGGGGGAGGTCTCGTCAGGCGACGCCGCTGGTGCCGGGGCCGCGGAAGATGTCCTTGATGGGGCGCTCGGGGATCAGCGGCTGCCGGTCTCGCAGCGCGTAGTCCTTGCGCAGGGGGTGACCCTGGAACTCGTCGTACAGCAGGATGCGGCGCAGGTCCGGGTGGTCCACGAAGCGGATGCCGTAGAAGTCGAACGCCAGGCGCTCCCACCAGTTCGCGCCGCGGTACAGCGGCGTGAGGGAGGGGACCTCAGGACGCGTCTCCGTGACGCGCACCTTCAGGCGCACGTGCTCCTTCCGGCTGAGCGAATAGAGGAAGTAGACGATCTCGAAGCGGGGATCGTTCTCCGCCAGGTGCAGCCGGTCCACGGCGTCCGCCGAGCCGAACAGCTTGAAGTCCAGCTCCGGATCCATCTTCAGGAACGTGGCGACCTTCGGCAGCCACTCCGCATGGATGACGGCCCAGGCTCCGCCAGCGCGGTCGACATAGCGCTCCGCGACCGCCTCGGGAAACTGGGCGGCGACCCGGTCCAACGCGAAAATGCTCAAGGGGGGCCTCGATCAACGACAGAGGAAACCGCGGCTTTATAAGGACCGTTCGCGGGACGCGTCAACGTAAACCCTCAACCATGTAGGCCACTTAGGTGGCCCAGTAGCCCGCGTCGCGATCCACCCCCTGCTGGGTGACAGGCAGGCGCCACAGGCTCAGGCTGCCGCTCCGGGGCCCATGGCCGGGGTGCCCTCGTCGACGACGGGGATGAAGGTCACCACGGGCTGGCTCTTGCCGGGGACGATGGCGGTGGGGGCGGGGGCCCAGCGGAAGGCGTCACCCGCCCGCTCGCGGGTCGCCAGGGAGACGAGCACCGGCACCCCGAAGCCCTTGGTCAGCCGCTCGATGCGGTTGGCCAGGTTCACCGTGTCGCCAATGGCGGTGTACTCCAGGCGCCGGGAGGGTGAACCGATGTTGCCCAGCACGACGGGGCCCGAGTGCACGCCGACGCCCATGCGCAGGCCCTGCTCGCCCCGGGCGGCGCGCTCGGCGTTGACGGCCTCCAGCTCCCGCACCATCTCCAGCGCGCACCGGGTGGCGCTCCGGGCGTGGTGCGCGTCCGGCAGCGGCGCGCCGAAGTACACCATGAGTGCGTCCCCGATGAACTTGTCGAGCGTTCCTCCGTGGCGGAACACCACCTCCACCATGCGCCCGTAATACTCGTTGAGGATGGTGACCACCTGCTCGGGCGGCAGCCGTTCGCTCAGCGAGGTGAAGTCGCGCACGTCCGCGAAGAGCACGGACACCTCGCGCAGCTCCGGAGTGGGGGTGTCGCGGTCCTGGAGGCGCTCGGCGACGGCGGGGGAGAAGTAGCGGCCCAGGCGCGCGCGCTGGAGCTCCTCCTGGGTCACGGCGGCGGACAGCAGGCGGATGCGCTGGAGCAGCCGGGCCGCGCCCGCCGCCGTCATGCCCAGCATCACGGCGCCGGCCACCTGGGCGCCGACGCCGATGGCGGCCTCGCGCTGGAGCAGCACCTCCGCGACCATGGCGAACGCGGTGACGAGCAGGGTGACGGACCGGCGCAGGCTCAGCGCGGACAGCAGCACCAGCGCCGCGAAGATGCCCAGCGTGAAACCCGCCACGCCGCCCGGCGAAGGGGACACCGGCAGCGCCAGGTGCTGCAGCACGTACACCGCGGGCACGTCCACGAAGGCGACGGACAGTGACGCCCAGCGGGCGATGCGCGTGGAGGCCGTCACCGCTGCGGCCACGAACGAAGTGCAGACGAGGTACAGCGCGAACGGCCCCAGGTAGACGTCCCAGTCGTGCAGTCCGCGCCCGCGCCCCAGGTAGACCGTCATCGCGAAGAGGACGCTCACCGCGCCCAGGCGGACCCACGCCAGATGGCGACCGTTGGATTGACGCTCCACGTCGAGTGCACGGCGCACGGACTGCTGGAGGCTGTCACTGGGCTTGGCGCTGGAAGACAAGGGTTCCCCCCGGCCGAACAAGGCGTCGACCTGGAACAATCCGGGGCCATCTTGCAACGGGGATGCCCCATACGCACATCCTGCAGTTCCGGAAAGCCCGGAGGAACACAAACGTGGCCAGGAAAGGCCCGGGCAGGGTAGACGCAGGGGTCATGTCCGTGCGGTCCGTTGCCTCCTTGCTCCGCGCCGCTTCAGGGCGCCTGGCCCTGGGTGCCCTGCTGGGGCTGGTGTTGTTCGTCGCGGAGACGGCCTGGCTGCTCAAGGCCGGCGTCGTGGGCGTGGACATCCCGCTGGACGGCCCGTACGCGGCGCTCGCGGCGGCGGTGCGTCCGCTGTTGCCGGGCGTCGTCCTGCGCGTGGCCGCCGTCTACCTCGTGGCGGGAGGACTGCTGGGGCTTGCCGGGGCGGTGCTGGCGCTGGCCTGGACGCGGCGGGGAGGCTGGCGGGCGGCGGGCGCGACGGTCCTGCACTGGGGCGCGCTGTTCGTGTTCTGGGCCTGGGACCGGGCCCTGGCGAGGCCCGCGCTCTTCGACGACCTGCCCCTGTTGAGGCCCGTGCTGGCGTGGCTCGTGGATCACGGCGAGCCGTGGCACTGTCTCTTATACACCTTTCCGAGCCCACGAAACGCGTAGGAAACTCGTAAGACGTCCTCTTCTCGC
>NZ_RAWB01000016.1 GCF_003612055.1 Corallococcus llansteffanensis | reverse complement strand
ACCGCGCACACCGCGGGGGGTGGGGGCGGAGGCGGGGCGGCTTGCGTCGCCGCCGGTTGCGGTTTGATGACAACAGGTGCCGGTGGCGTGCCGCCACGGATTGAACCAGCCATGCGTGCTCCCCCTTGCATACGTCCGACGGGTCCGGACGCGCCCGACACATGCCGAAGTCCCGGCATCCCCCTGGGGTGAATACATCAGGTGTCGACATGAAAAAAGGCCCGCTCCGGTAGTCGCCCCTTCCCCACCCCCGGGTCCTGGACTCCGGCCGATACACCTCCGCCCACCTTTGTCACAGGCAGGGTGCGCCTCCCGGTCCGAAAGGTATACGCTGTATACCTGAGCACTCCGCTCACAGGAGGAACACCGCATGGGCGACCGATGGCTGCTTCGTGGCGCGGAGGTCATCACCTGCGACCCCGCGCAGGAGGACCTGCCGCGAGGCGACGTCCTGGTGGAGGACGGGGTCATCGTCGCGATGGGGCCCGAGCTGCACGTCAGTGACTGCCGCGTCGTCGACCTGCGCGGGAAGCTGCTCCTGCCGGGCCTCATCGACGCGCACCGGCACACCTGGCAGACGCCCCTGCGCGCCCTGGGGGCGGACTGGACTGTCATGGACTACCTGGCAGCGGTGCGCGTGAAGCTCGCGCCCGCGTTCCAGCCGGAGGACGTGCATGCCGCGAACCTCGCCGGGGCGCTGGAGGCGCTGGACGCGGGCATCACCACCCTCGTGGACTACTCGCACTGCATCGAGTCTCCCGGGCACGCGGACGCCGCGCTCACGGCGCTCGAAGACTCCGGCATCCGGGCCCTCTTCGCCTATGGCCTCGCGGCGGGGCCCCGGGAGAGCGCCACGCTGCCCACGCCTACAAGCCGGCTCGCGGACGCCCGCCGTCTGCGGACCACGCGGCTGGCGTCGGACACCGGGCGGATCCGCATGGGCATCGCCCTGACGGAGATGCAGGTCCCCTGGGAGCAGAGCCGGGCGGAAATCCTGTCGGCCCGAGAGCTGGGCGTCCCCCTCACCGCCCACTGCTCCGCGTGGCCCGTGTCGGGCCCGAGCGAGGTCCAACGCATGGCGGCCGAGGGGCTGCTCGGCCCGGACGTGCTCTTCGTCCACTGCACGTTCAGCTCCGATGAAGACCTGAGACGCATCGCCGACAGCGGGGGCTCCATCGCGGTGACACCGGAGACGGAGCTGCAGATGGGCATGGGCTTCCCCGTGACGGGACGCGCCTTGCGCGCGGGGGTCCGCACGACGCTCGGCTGCGACGTCGTCTCCAGCAACGGCGGGGACCTGTTCACCGCGATGCGGCTGGCCCTCCAGGTGGAGCGCGCCAGGGCCCACGAGCGCGACGGCCTGTCCCGGGTCCTCGCGCTCAAGGCCGCGCGCATGCTCCCCATGGTGACGCTCGACGCCGCGGAGGCCCTGGGACTGGGGCGCATCACGGGCTCTCTGCGTCCCGGCAAGGAGGCGGACCTCATCGTGCTCGCTGGCGATGCGCTGAACCTCACGCCGCTCAACCGCCCCCGGGACGCGGTGGTGCTCCAGGCGCACGCGGGCAACGTCGAGTCGGTGATGGTCCGTGGACGGTGGGCGAAGTTCCAGGGCGAGCTCGTCGACGTGGACGTGGCGGCGGTCCGACGCCGGGTCGTGCAGGCGCGTGACGCCGTGCTCGCCCGCGTGGGCGGACCGGCCGCGCTCCTCGGTGAACGGGAGGCGCTCGCCGAGCACTGGGAGCTGGGCGCCGCGAAGGACGCGTGATCAACTCGGGCGGGAGCGGGGCGGCTTCTTGCGCACGGCCTCTTGTCTTGCGTCGATGCGCCGCTGGATTCCCTCCAGCATGAAGCCGAGGCTGGCCTCGAACTCCCGCCCGACGTCCGTGGCCCGCATGTGCGGCACGCTGTGGGCCAGGCCCGGGTAGTCCGCGGCGGGAAGCGCCTCGGCCGCCGCGAAGAACTTCTCGAACGGTGGGGGCGTGCCCCGGGCGCTTGCGTCCCACGGCTCCTGCCTGCGGACCGCGCCGGCCAGCCACGAGAAGAAGGTGTTGTGCAGCGCTCCCGCCTCCTTCCACGGGATGCCCGCGCCGTGCAGCTTGCGGACCGTCCTATCCAGGATGACGAGCGCCGTGTGCACCGTGGGGCCTTCGTCCAGGAGGAAGTCCATCAGCCCCCGGTGCTCCAGGCCCACGGCGCGCACGCGGCCCGCGAGCCCCCGGAGCCAGGGCACCGGCTCCAGCCGCTCCTCCGGGAGCGCGACGGTGCCCAGGATGGCCTCCACGGTGAGGAGCACGAGCGCGTCGCGGTGCTCGACGTGCTTGTACACAGCCATGGGCGTCACCCCCAGTCGCTCCGCCAGCGTCCGCATGGAGAGCTGCCGCAATCCCTGCTCCCGCACGAGCACGACGGCGGCCTCCACCACGAGGTCCCGCGAGAGGCGTGGAGGACGCTTGCGCGCGGCGGAGGGCATGCGCCGGAGCATACGCGCTACACGGGCAGGGGCGCCGTCAACGCCTGCGACAGCTCGCGCACCAGCCGCCGCGCCACCTCCGGCGAGGGCAGCCCGGACTGAAGGGCCACCGCTCCGGGCAGGTGGCTCGCCTCGGCGTCACGCTCCAGCGCGAGCCACGCCTCGCGGCGCGCCGCCTCCACCCGCGCCCGGGCGTCGGAGGAGAGCCGGCCCAGCGCCCACGCGTCGATGGCCCAGGACAGCTCCGCGTGCCTCAGCTCATCCGGCGCGATGGTGCCCAGCGACGCGCGCACCGTCGCATCCTCCGCGCACCGCGCCTGCCATTGGGCGAGCAGCGCGCCGAACGTCTCACGCACGCAGCCCTCCACCGCGTTCTCGATGGCGAGCGCCTCCAGCGACCGGGGCTGGAACGGCGCCACCGCCACCTCCGGCATCGCGGCCCCGTGCCGGACCGCCAGGGCCTCCATCACGCGCGCGTGCCGCACCTCCTCCCCCGCTGAACGACGCGCCGCCCGCACCAGCCGCTCCGGCGCGCCGTGCGCGGCCAGCTCGTCCGCGAGCCGCTCGAAGGCCGGGACGGACGCGGCCTCCAGGTGCGCCATCTTCGCGAAGAGGGCCCCGAGCTCCGGCGTCCCTCCGGCCACCGCGCCATCGCTGCACAGCCCCTCCGGCCGGCGCCCCTCGCAAAAGTAGGCCATCTGGCAGCTCACCTCGTCGGGCTCGGGGAGCTGCTCGGAGGAGCGGTGGAACGAACACGGCGTGGTGCCGCCCACCAGCGCGCACAGCTCCTCGCAGGACGTGCTCGCCGTGGCCGTGCCTCCGTCGCTCAACTGGATGTTGGCGATGCGGCGCCTCTCCTGCTGAGTGGAGCCCGACTCGCAGCCCCACGTCGAGGAACACGCCATCCCCAGGGTGGTGACAGGCGCGAGGAGCAGCAGTCGGGAGAACGCACGGCGGAGCTTTCGGCGGGACATGAAGACACCCTCGTCAATCACAGACCTGCCGGCCCAGGCCCCCGCAGTCTGCCACGGCCACCCGCCCGGACTTCAACTTTCCACAAACCAGAAATAACCACTTTCCAAGCAACTGAAAAAAGCTCGGAGGGAAAACCCTGTCGTCACATTGGCCCCTCGATGGTTTCCCCTTCCCCTGGAGTGAGATGAAAAAGCGATTGCTGACGCTCACCGTTCTGACGCTGGCAGCCACCAGCGCCCTGGCGGCGGACCCGATGAACCCGGCGGATCTGCGCCGCGTGACCAAGGCCCGTGAGTCCCTGGTCCCCGCCGTCGCCAGGGAGTTCGGGCCCAAGGCCCGCTTCATCCACCTCTTCGGCCAGGGCCGGGGAATGCTGGCGGGCGTCGTCGCGGAGATTCCCTCGGACGCGCTTGGCACGGACGAGCTGCCGCTGCTGGCCATCGTGAAGTACGACGAGTCGACGGGCGCGGTGCGCGTGGTGGACCGCGAGTTCAAGTACCGCGAGGCGCGCACGGTGGGTTCGGACGTGGCGCTGCTGGATGGCGAGGGCACGCTGCGCATGCGCGATGCCAACGGCAAGGACCGGCTGCTGGCCCGGGGCGTGGGCGGCGACCTGTTCCCCACGGCGAAGGGTGACGCGCTGGTGGCCACGCTCCTGATGAGCAGCGAGGGGCCGCACCAGACGGCGGTGGGCATCATCGACATGAACGGCCGCGTGAAGGTGCTCGCGGATGGGCCCGGCGTGGACGCGACGCCCAGCATCTCTCCCGATGGCAGGACGGTGGTGTTCGTGTCCGGCCGCACCAGCGTGGCGTCGTTCTACGTGACGACGGTGGAGGGCGCGGAGGCGAAGCAGCTCACCAACGTGGGGCTGGAGAACTGGATGCTGTTCGGCGGCCCTCCGAAGGAGTTCGTGCCCCCGCCCGTCTCCACGCACCACATGGAGTGGTTGAGCGACGACGTGCTTCGCTACAACGCCGGTGGCGGCGCCTTCTGGAAGCTCAACGTGCGGACGGGCCAGGCGGCTCCGGATGTGGAAGGTGGGAAGTGATGCGCGCGAAGATGAAACAGCTCACCCTGGCGCTGGCCTTCGTGCTGCTGGCCCTGCCGGCGGTGTCCTCCGCCCAGACGATGTTCCGCTTTCCCGCCTCACAGCTCGCGGATCAGTGTGGCAACGGCGGCTGCACGGTGAGCGCGTACAAGGACTACGGCGGCAGGGACTACGCCTGCGGCGGCGTGCGCTACAGCGGGCACACCGGCACGGACTACGCGCTGGTCGGCGGGTTCAGCAAGATGGACTACGGCGTCTGGGCCATGAACGCGGCCCGCGGCTACGTCGAGGCGTCGGTGGATGGGTATTACGACCGGTGCAACTACTGGGACCAGGCCAATCCCTACGCGGCCTGCGGCCTCTACACGGCCAACTACATCATCATGCGGCACCCGGACAACACGCAGACCTGGTACTGGCACCTGAAGGCCTACACGCAGCAGTTCGCGCGGGGCACGACGCTGGCGTGCGGCAACTGGATTGCCCGCGTGGGTTCGTCCGGCGCCTCCACCGGCCCGCACCTGCACTTCGAGTACTGGGTCCCGGGCTACGGCACGGATGATCCGTACGCGGGTTCCTGCGGCACGCCCTACACGCGCTGGACCGCGCAGGGTGCGTACCGGGGTCTGCCCGGCATCACCTGCCAGTAACGGCTTGCTACGTCCCCGCGTCCGTCCCCGGCTTCAGGCCGGGGGCGGGCGCTGTTCGGAGCGGCGCCTGAGCCAGTTGCGCAGGAAGGCCTTCACCTCCGGGTGCTGGGACTGCTTGAAGTGGTCCGGCGGGCCGTACTCGACGACCTGGCCTTCGTGCATGAGGGCCAGGTTGTCGGCGGTGCCGAAGGCGGACGCCACGTCGGGGGTGATGACCAGCGACGTGGCGCCCAGCTGCTGCTTGCCCTTGGTGATGATCTCGTTGACGGCGGCCGTGGTGAGCGGGTCCAGGCCGGCGGTGGGGTCGTCGTAGAGGAGAATCTTCGGCTGGAGGATGGTCGCGCGCGCGAAGCCCACGCGCTTCTGCATGCCGCCGGACAGCTCGCCCGGGAAGCGGGTGGCGGCGTGCGACAGGCCGACTTTTTCCAGCGTCTGTTTCACCATCCGGGTGATTTCGTCCTCGGGCGTCTGGGTGCGCTCGCGCAGCGGGAACGCCACGTTGTCGAAGACGTTGAGCGAGTCGAACAGGGCGTTGGCCTGGAAGAGGATGCCCAGCTTGCGGCGCATCTGGTTGAGCGCGGGTTCGTTCATCCGCGCCACCTCTTCTCCGTCCACGAGCACCACGCCCCGGTCCGGCCGCATCAGGCCCATGATGTGCTTCATCAGCACCGTCTTGCCCGAACCGGACACGCCCATCAGCACGCAGGTGGTGCCCTCCGGCACCACGAGGTCCACGCCCCGCAGGGCCGCCTGCCCGCCGAAGGACTTGTGGAGGTCCTTCACCTCGATGGTCAGCTTGGGCGCCGTCCCGTTGTGGCTCTCGCTCATGGCGCCCCCACCCTACTCCAGGGTCATGTACTCCGGCTGATACACCGACCGGTTGCGCAGCGGGGACGGTCCCCCGCTGTTCACGCAGTAGCCCGTGGGGTTGTCGCAGCCGCCCTCGGGGTTGCCCCAGTACGCCGTGAGGTTCATCCAGGCCAGGCTGCCCGTGTAGCTGCCAGCCGGCTGCCAGGGGATGGACACGAGGTTGTTCCAGGTGTCCCACGCGAGCCCCGCGCCGGTGTCGTCCGCGAGGAAGTCGCCGTTGAAGATGGTTTCGTAGATGTGGCGGGCCGCGTCCGGGTAGAGGCCGTGCGAGCCCTGGGCGGAGAAGACCTCCGGGTGCCAGCCCGTGAAGAAGACCGCCTTGTCACCGAAGGCGAAGTCCTGCCCGTTGGCGTGCTGGCTCAGGTAGACCCGCGCGGGGCGCCCGTCGATGAAGCGCACGGTGAGGTGTTCCCAGTCGCCCACGTGGTTGCCGAAGGTGGAGTAGCCCCCCGCGCAGCCCCACGGCGAGTACCAGCCGATGCACACGCGCTTGCCATTGTTGTAGGGATAGAAGTTCCAATACAGCACGTCGGTCACGTTCGTCGGCTGGCCGCCCTGGGTGCGCGGGATGAGCTGCGCGTAGACGGGCACCGAGGTTTGATTGGGGCGCTGGCCGTCCAGGAACTGCGGATCCGTGCAGGAGTCGCAGCCCAGCGCCTGGTTCGTCACGAGGTGGCCGTTCTCCTCGTGGACGTTGGCCAGGTGGAACTGCGTGGAGGACGGGAAGTAGGCCTCGTCCGGGTGCAGCCACACGCGCGGCGCGAACGTGGCGACCGTCTGCGCGTCCACGGGCTGGCCTCGCAGCTCCGGGTTGGACGTGGCGCTCTTGTTGAGGACCTGGTAGCGGTTGCCGCCCGTGTCGCCGTGGCTCGGCCGGGAGACGAAGGTGGAGGCGGGCAGGCCCCGGTGGTCGCGCACCACCGCCTGCCACACGCCGATGTCGTCGTTCGCGCCGGAGCCGCTGTCGTCCCAGATCCAAGAAGGGTTCGCGGGCAGGACGTATTCGCTGCGCACGCAGCGGAGGAGGTCCGTGGAGGGCTTGGAGTAGCCCAGCACGGCGACGTGGCCCAGGCAGGTGTAGCCCGCGGGCGCGACCGGTTCCCAGAAGGACACGTCGTGCGTGCCGCCCGAGCCGGAGTCGCTCCAGATCCAGTTGTAGTTGGACGGCCGGGCCAGCAGGTCGCCCTCGCCGCGCACGAGGAAGGTCGTCGCGGGGGCCTGGCCCCGGTTGGGCATGGCGACATCGCCCAGCGAGAAGAAGCCCGGCGCCTGGGAGAGGTCGGGGCGCCAGACGGAGATGTCATTCGTCGCGCCGGTGCCGTGATCATCGTAGACCCAGGCGAAGCGGCTCCAGGGCTTGACCTCCAGGGCCTTGGGGTAGCGCAGGGGCAGCGTGTCCGCGCTCAGGGAGAACTCGGCGCTCTGGCCCGAGAGCGCGGTCGCCGCGACGACCTTGAAGCCGCCGGCGGCGAGCGTGACGGCGAGCCGCGCGTTCGTGCCGCCCCCGCCGTTGTTGTCCTGGGCGAGCACGGTCCCGTTCGCGTCCAGGAGGTAGAGCCAGGCATCCGCCGGAGAGGTCAGCGTGAAGACCACCGGGGTGCCAGCGGACGGGGAGTCCAGCAGGAACACGCGGTTGCCCGGACTGGAGGGACTCTGGCCGCCCGAGCCCTGCCAGGCACCGTAGAGGGTGTTGGCCCCGGCCAGGTTCGGCAGGAGCGAGGTCGTGGCGAGCGCGACGAGGGAAAGCCATTGCCGGAGGGCCATGGGGTCCTGGGGGAAGGTGGGGACCCAGGACCATAGCCGGGGTGCGCGGCCCTGCTCAGGTCATCCGACCACCGGTTGTCGGCGTCGGGCAAAGGGCCGCGTTGGAGAAGCCCGACGCGGACTTCTGGAGCCCGGATGTCAACGGCCTTGTGATCAACACGGAACGCACCGTCTTCTTCAACAAGTGTCGCAGCAGTTGGGCCACCGGACCGTCCTGGTACGCGGGAAGCTGTGACTGGAGGCGCTGCCCACCACGCCGGAAGCCCGCGAGGCCCTGGACTTCATCCTCGCCCTCTACCGGGTGGAGGCCCTTGAGGGTGGGCGAATCCCTACCGCTGTTGAGCGACGATGAGGCCGCGTCGCACATCGACGGCGTAGAGCCCGCCGGCATCAGTGGCTGTGTCGTTCGGGTCGCAAATTTCGGTGTGCGCGTAGATGCCGACCAGGACGATGCCGTCCGGCAGCTGCTCCACCGACACCTGATAGATGTCGCGACGGAAGAGGCACAGCTCGACCGGCGTTGCGTCCTTGGGTGGCTTGCGGTCCAAGGGGAGAAAGTCATCCATCGCGAGTTGGACGGCGGTCGCGATGTCCCCACTGAGGAGTGTTGTCCGGCCCTCCTGAAAGGGGAGGGGCGGGAAGACGAACTTCTGGGCCTCTTCGGGAGGCGCATACGGTGGGCGCGTCGAGCGCTGGAACAGGGAGCACCCACTCAACGCAACGAGCGACAGAACGAGCAGCGACGCGCGTGTCATCGGGAGACCTCCGGCACAGGCTGAATGATACCGCTCACCTTGTCTACGACGCGCCCCATGAGCACCCAGCGACGCCCCTGTCGCACGTAGACCTCCCCGGGCCGCTCCTGCTCAAGGTACGGGATGTACATCTGCACGGTGCACGTGGCGTCCATCTGCACGCGGAATGAGTACCGCTGGCGAGACTTCCAACGGTCTTGGATGGATATCGGCGAGTAGCGCCACGGGTGGGTGTGGTAGTCCGCGAGGATTGCCGTCCGCCCCCGCTCATCCACCACTCTTTTCGGCACGCGGCAGTTCTTGAAGTCGCTGTTCTCAGCGCTGAGGCGCCGCGTCTCCAGCGCAGCGGGCCAGGATGCATAGTAGTGTCAGGGGTCGGGTCAACGGACCGCATTCGGGTCGGTCAAACGGATCGCAACTCCTGATCGCTCAGGACTGGCCGCTTGCGGCCGGATCTCGACTTCGACACCGTGTTGCACACCCTGCGCGAGCGCAGTGCCGCACTCGCTCCCGTGGAGCCTCGCTTCCACCCGGACGTGGCGCCGCTCCTTTCGCGAGTGGTGGACAGGGTTGCCATCAGCGAGCGGCCGCGGAAGATCGCCGAGTTCAACGCCTTCCGGCCGTCCGTGCCGGAAGAGTGGTTCCCGGTCGCTCTTCCCTCGGACGTGGAGAATCTGGAGCACGTGCGCAGCGCCTATGACAACCTCGCGGAGAGTCTCGTCGCGGCGCTGCACACCTCGGTGCCCTCCCTCTTCGACGCGACGCCTGAATCCCTCACGGACCTCGACTTCCACTTCTGGCGGGAGAACTTCCCGGAGCGATACAAGCGGGAGCTCATTGACGAGCACACGGCATCAGCCGTGGGGGCCTACCTGGGCGGGGTGCTGGTGCGACGCCTGGGCGGGCAGTGCTCCCGCGCCAGAAGATGGAGGAGTTCCAGGTGCGGATTCGCAATCGCAGCTGGCTGCCCTTCCTTCGCGCCCGCCGCTACCTGCGCTCCCGCCAGTCATTGCTGGACTGCTCGCTCACCCACTTCTTCCGCGAGGCGGAGCGGCACCGGGGGTGAGGACCGCTTCGCCGGGGGACGGCCCACCGGGCGAGGGACGCGAGGACCTACGGGAACGTCACGTTGCCGAGGAGCACGGTTCGGCCTCCACCGTCCTCCCAGAGCTTGAGCGTGTAGGGGCCCCGGGCGTCTTCTGTCGTGGCCTCCGCTTCCACCACCACGCGCCCTGGATTGGACGGATCCGCCTTGATGGGCCCCGATGACCACACGGGCAGCACCTTCAGCTCCGCGCCCCGCCTGCCTGTCAGGGCCGCACCCGCCACCACGAAGGGCGGCGCATTCGCGAGTCCGTTCAATTCGAGTTCCACGGCGACACGCCCGGCAGCCCGGTAGCTCCGAATGAGAAACACTGAGGGCACGTTTCCCGGTGCTTCGGTGAAAGCCTCGGTCAGGACCTTGGGCAGGACGCCCTTTTCGTCCAGCTGCTTCGCCGCGAGAAGGCCCGTCAAGCCCCCGGGCTCGGCGCGCTCCGCCTGGATGCGCTTCAACTCATCGTGGCACTGGGCCGCCCTGGCCCGCGCTTCCCTCGCTTCTTGTTGGTAGGACTCCACCGGACGTGCATTGCGGTATACCTCCACCATCGGCTCCGCCTGGGCCGCATGCACCACGAGGGTGAAGGCCGCTCCGGAAGGGGCCGCCCTGCCGGCGAAACGCACCGTCAACCGCAGCCGGTCCCCAGGCTTCAAGCCCTCGGAGGGAATGAGCCGCAGGATCGTGAGGCCCGCGTCCACGAGCGCGAAAGCCTCTCGCCTCTCAAGGGTTGCCGTGTCCTTGCCTTCCGCCGTGCGCAGCAACTCCGCGTCGAACATCAGGGTGGTGGACTTGCCGGGGCTGATGAATACCTCGGGCACTTCGCCACCTGGTTCTTCCTTCAACTCGATGGGGCGGGGGCTCGTGCTGAGAGATGCGGACGGCGTCTGCGCGTTGGCACGCAGGCCCAGGAGGCAAAGCGCCAGGACCACGGCGAAACAAGGTGCAGGCACGGGACAAGACCTCCAGGGTGGAGCAGGAAGAGGCGAGCGCGGGCGGCTCCTATCACCTCGCTCCATCCTTCGTCGCCGGGCCGACTTCGTCGGAGGCTGCCGACCAGGGCGCCTCACTCGAAGCGGCGCACCGGCACCACCTCAAAGGCGTTGAAGATGCGGGCGGAGTCGGCGTTGTCATCGTCCTTTCGCACCACTCCGAGCTTTCCATCCTGGCCGTGTAACTCAAAGCAGACGGGCCAGGTCTTGCCCGCCTTGGTGCGTGCCCAGTGGCAGCGGCCGAAGACGCGCTCTCCCAGGGTGAGCCGGCAGGACAGCACCGTTCCACCTGGGAACTGCTCGCCATAGCCACCGGTCGCCAGCTTTATCGAGCCGCTTCCTCCATGCACGGTGATGACCCGGGGACTCCCTGTGTAGCCGGTGAACGTGCCGATACGGTCGTCCCCAATGTCGATGTCCAGTTCCTCCATGGCGGTGAGCGCCGCCTGCGGGCAGTCCTCCGGATCCGGCGGAGGGCGCACCTGGGCGCCACTCGTGCAGGCCAGGGCAAGGGAGGCACCGGCCACGCACCCGGCGTTTCGCAGCGACTTCTTCAAAGAGGCGGTGGGGGGCTGGGGCTTCTTCATGGGAGCGCTGTCCTCCGGAGACGCCACGCTGGACGCGGCGGCCACGGAGGAAGCCGCTGACAAGGGCGGTGCCGTGGCCCGGTCAGCTTCAAGCGGCAGGTGGGGGGGCGCCACTTCCTGGACGGGCGCGGACACCTGCCATGGAGCGCCCCATCCCACGACCACGACCACGACGGCCACCGCCAGCACCAGCCCCGCCGCCACCCGGCGTCCTCTGCGCGGGATGGGCGCTCGCGGGTGCGGCGGCGCCGCGCCGGAAGGCGCCCTGTCTTCGATTGGTGCGGCCCCGGGTCCGGCGGGCACGGGCGCTTGCCGCCGGGCCTCGGCCCCATCCACGCCGCCAGCTCCGGCTCCTGGTGGTGCTTCGGCCGCCGCGCGTTTCGGACGCGGGCCCCGTCGCGGCGGTTGGTGCGGCGCCTCCGCCCATGCCAGGAGGTCCGAGGCCCGTCCCTTCGTGGTGGCGGTGTGCACGCTGTAGAAGTCACACAGGGGCACGTCCCACGCCTCATCCGCTCCGGCCAGCGCTTCGGTCAGCTCCGTCGCCAGCGCGCCCGCGTCCGCGAACCGCGCCTCCGGGCGCTTCTCCAGGAGCCGCAGGCACACCCGGCTCAGCACCTCGGGCACCCGCGGATTCACCTCCCGTGGCGCGGACGGCGTGCGCGTCAGGATGGCGTCCACGAGGGACACGTCATCCGGCGCCTCGAAGGGGTAGCGGTCCGTCAAGAGCCAGTAGAGCGTCACGCCCAGCGCCCACAAGTCATCCGCCGGGCCCGCCACGTACTTGATGCTCGCGCCGTCCCTGCGGTGTCGCCACGCCTCGGGCGAGCGGTACTCGGGCGTGCCCGGGAGGAAGGGGTGGCGGGTGATGCCCGGCGCGCCCGGGTAGCCGCCCACGCCGAAGTCCGCCAGCACCGCGCGCCCATCTTCCGCGCGCACCAGCACGTTGCTGCCCTTCACGTCCCGGTGCACCACACCTTCGCCGTGCACCGCCGCCAGGGCCCCTGCCACGTCCCGCGCCACGCCGGCCACGGCCCGGGCCGTGGGATTCACCTCGCGCGCCCACGTGTCCAGTGGGGCCCCGCGCACGTACTCCATGACGATGACGAGGAACTCGGGCTCCTCCGCCACCGGCCAGAGGGTATGGGACAGCAGGCGCACCACATGCGGGTGCGACAGGTGTTGCAGGCGCAGGAGGATGGAGACCTCGCGCTCCGCCCAGCGGCCGGACTCCTCCACCGGGAGGAACTTCAGCGCGAACAACCCGCCCTCGTGCTCCCTGGCGAGATACACGGTGCCATAGCCCCCCGCGCCCAGCTTGCGCTCCACGGTGTAGCCGCCAATGACGGTGCCCGGAGCAATGGACGGGGACAGGGGACTCAGCCTCACGGGCTTTCTCCAGCGGAGCGGTGGTCTTGCTTGACAGGGAATGGGATTTCAGGAGCTAGTCAACCATGCCTCAGAGGCATAGTCTGGAAATTGCCGCGCCCACGGCCTTTCCATCCTCCCAGGAGCGTTCTGCCCATGTACGAAGCCTTCGCCGCCGAGTTGGGCCATGTCATCCGCGAGGCGCGCCACCGCGCGGGCCTTCGCCAGGACAAGGTCGCTGAAGCCCTCCAGTTCCCCGTGCCCCTCTATGCCCGCATGGAGCGCGGCAAGCTGATTCCCAGCGTCGCCGTGCTGCGGGACCTGTGCCTCACCCTGAATGTCTCCTCGGAAGCCCTGCTCCACCTCGCCGCGCCCCGTGCGCCAGGGGACGCCGCCCGCCAGGAGGACCTCGCCTCACTGCGTGCGCTGCTCCGCCGCGTGCGGGCCCTGCCGGAGGCCCGGTTCCAGTCCTTCCTCACGCTCCTGGACACCCTGGAAGACGCGTAGCGGCTACGCTCCCCGCCATGAATCAAGAGTTGGCGGAGATCATCGGCACCGCGGCCCGTGCGGCCCGGGACAAGATGGGACTCACCCAGGCGGAGGTCGCCGAGCGCATCCAGTTGACGCCCCTGGTCTACAGCCGCCTGGAGCGCGGAAAGATGCTGCCCAGCGTGCCCTCGCTGGTGCGGCTGTGCGCGGCCCTGCACCTGTCCCCCGAGGAAGCCCTGGGCTTCTCCCCGCGAAAGGCCCGCGCCGGGAAGAAGGGCGGGCGCGGGCCGGACGATGAGACGTTGCAGCGGTTGCTCTACATCTCGCGCAGGCTGGAGGCGGAGCAACTCACCGCCCTGCTGGGCGTCGCCACCGCCATGCTGCGGCGCTGACGGACCGCCGCGCACGCGTCCCCGCTCATTCCGCCCGTGGGGCGCACACGCCCGCGGGAGGCCCGCCTGGCGGAGCGTCCCAGCGCGCAACACCCCGGGGAACGCTTCACCCCCTGCATGCCCGCATGATACTTGATGGGCATAGTCGGTAGTGCCCATCAGGGCAGTGCTCGACAGGAGGTGCACATGCTCGGTCCGCGTCTTCCCGTCTCTGCGTCGTGGTGTCTTGCATCCGCGCTGCTGCTCTTGCCAGGCCTCGCCGGCTGCGCCCGGAGGACGGAAGGCGTCTTCAGTGGCACCCGTGCGGTGCTGGCCGCGACAGACGACTTCGGGATGCTGCTCATGGGCGCGGGGCTGTCGCCGGAGGAGCTTCCCCGGGGCGGGGAAGTCACCGTGCAGGAGGCCCGCCAGTTGCGGCTTCTCCTGTCATTGGTGGGCCACTCGCTGCGCGGCTTTGGCCCCCATGTCACCGCCGACTACCTTCTGGCCGAAGTGGTGACGAAGGGCGAGGCCGTCTCGCGCACCACGCTGAGCGAGCGGCTCGGGCGCTTCCAGGCCCTCGCGGTGCTGCGGCCCGACGGCTACATCGTGGCGGCGATGACGGGGAAGCCGCTGGAGTGCGTGGGCCCCGTGGGGGCCCAGAATGGAGCCTTGCGCGCGGGCGACTACCGCATGGGCGCCTTCTACGCCAGCGAGGGCGAGGGCTACCGCGAGGACACCTCCCTCCCGCGTCTGCCCGCCCGGGCGTTCTTTCTCGAAGCTGCGGGCGACGACGCCCCGTAGCCCGCGCTGTTGCCTTGCCTTTCCCTCAGCCCTCGCCCACCTCGGAGCGCCCGCCCATGACGAAGGACACGCCCACGCCCTCGAACACCCCCACTCCCGTCGAGGACACGTCCCCCTTGCGCTCGGAGTGGAGCAGCCTGGAGCGCGCGGGCGTCACCCTGCGCACGCCGTCCCCCCTCACCGTGGACGCCACCACGTATACGTTCATCAAACCCCTGGAGCGCCGGAGCATTGGCGAGGTGATGTGGCTGGCCCAACGCTCCACCCGCGACGGGCCGTGTGGCCTTGTCGCCGTCAAGCGGCTGTTGGGCCCGGCCAGCAGCCCGCGGCGTCACCGGCTCATCGAGGAGGTGGAGCTGGCCTTCCGCCTGCGCCACCCCGCTATTGCCCAGGTGCACCACCTGCGGATGCATGAGGGGATGCCGCACATCCTCATGGAGTACGTGGACGGGCCCAGCCTTGACACGGTGGTGAGCGCCGCGGCAGCACGCGGTCGGCCCGTCTCCCTGTCCTTCGCCCTCTACGTCGCGGGCGAACTGGCCGAAGCGCTGCACCACGCGCACACGGCGAAGGATGAAGCGGGCAGGCCCCTGGGGGTGGTGCACCGCGACGTGAGCCCGCGCAACGTGAGGGTGGAGGGGAGCACGGGGGCGGTGAAGCTCACCCACTTTGGAGCGGCCTACTCGCTGCTGGCCAACCGCGAGGAGAGTCCGAAGACGCTCCTCAAGGGGGATGTGGCCTATGCCTCGCCGGAATACCTCTTCCAGCAACGGCCCCTGGATGCGCGCTCGGATGTCTTCTCGCTGGGGGTCACCCTGGCGGAGCTGCTGACGGGCGCGCACCTCTTCGACCTGGAGGACGCAACCCGCACCAGGCCCGTGGGCCCGCTGCGGCCGGAGGAGCGGCCCTCACTGCCCCTGGAGCAGATGCAGGGCTTCATGGAGCGGTTGGGTCCAGAGGACGTGCAGCGTGCGGCAGCGGGCCTTCCGGAGCCGCTCCAGGCCCTTCTCCACAAGGCCCTCAGGAAGGAGCCCACCGAGCGCTACGCCACGGCGGGAGTGATGCGGGATGTCCTGCGGGCGGCCCTGGCCAGGCAGCCCCAGCCCTACGGGCGCAAGGAAGCCGCCGAGGAATTGGGGCGGCTTCTCTCCGAGGCCACGGTCCTCCGGGGCCGGGCGGAGTTCGCGGAAGCAGGCCTCTTCCCAGACATGCAGGATGCCCACGAGCTGGAGCCGGACGGGCCCGCGAGTCCGGCCCCCGGGAGCAACCGTTCGGGGAACATGGATTGAGCGACCCGGTGCGGAGGCCACCGCGCCCCCCAAAACATCTTCAGTGCGGCGCCGGTCCCAGCCCCGCTGGCTCCACCGAAGACATCGGCTCCTCCTGTGTGCCCACGCCTGCCTGCCGCGCTACCCGGTGGACGGCGGTGCTTCCGGCAGCGCGATCTCGAAGCGCGTGCCGTCCCCGGGTTTGGAGGTCACCTCCAGGGTGCCGCCATGCGCCTCCGCGAGGCGCCTCGCGAGGTACAGGCCGATTCCCAGCCCCGTGGAGCCGGGCCCCTTCGCGAAGCGCTCGAAGAGCGTGGGCAGCTGCTCGGCGGGGATTCCCGGCCCCTGGTCGGTCACCGCGAGGCGCACCCACAGCCCCTCCGGGCGGTTCTGCGACTGCACGTCGATGCCCACCGGCAGCCCCTCCGGGCAGTGCTTCAGCGCGTTCGCCACCAGGTTCTCCAGCACCTGACGCAGGCGCTCCGGATCCGCGATCATCACCAGCTCCTCCGGCCCGCGGTACTCCACCGGATGGCCGGGGGTGTTCGCGGTGGTGGTCACCTCTCGCGCGAGCGCCGCCACGTCCACCGGCTGCGGCCGCAGGGTGAAGAGCCCCTGGTCCAGGCGCCCCACGTCCAGCAGATCCTGGATGAGCCGGGTGAGCGAGCGCAGCGAGGAGGCCGCGCCGTCCGCGTCCCGCAGGTCCTCCAGGTCCTGCTTGCGCGCGGCCCTCCGCTGGATGAGCTGGATGCGGGCCTGGAGCGGCAGCAGGTAGTTGGCCATGTCGTGGGCCAGCACCGTGATGAGCTCCTCGGCCGCCGCGCGGCGCGCCTGCTTCACGGCCAGCTTCATCAGCTCCTGCGACAGCTCCACCCGGTGGGCCACCATGCCCACCCAACGCGCCACGGCCACCAGGAAGCGCAGGTCGTCCCGGGTGAAGAAGTCGTTCTTCGCCGACGACACGCCCAACACGCCACGGGTCTCCTGGCCGATGGGCAACGGCACCATCAGGGAGGAGCGCACCCCCAGCCGGTGCTTGATGCCGGGAAGCTCCTCCGGATCCTCCTCCTGGCGGCCCGTGATGAAGGGCGTGTCCGTTTCATACACCTGCACGGCGCGCCCTCCGTTGGCGAGCGGCATCCGGTCCAGACCCAGCGCCTTCTGCAACCGCGCCATGGGCGTGTCGCTCGTCCCGAAGGCGACGAGGCACTGGGTGCTCATCTCGATGAGGAAGACATCCACCTTGTCGGCGTGCAGCAGCTCCGAGATGAGCTGGCCCGCCGTGTTCAGCGTGGGCCGCAGCTCGGCCGCGGGAAGGGCCAGCAGGCTCTCCAGGGCCTGCAACCGTGGATCCTCCCGTGGGTTGCTCTCATTCTCCGGCTCCAGCGCGCTCACGCAGCAAGGGTGGCGATGCGGAGCACCAGGGGCTACCCACCCCTTCGCCCTTCTCCTCGATCCTCCGGCGGCCAGGCGGGCGCGGCCCGCTTCGACCGGCGCCACCAACCCCCGCCGATGGCCACGACGAGAACACAGACCAGCAAGGCCAGGGCCCAGGTTGCGCCCTGCCCCGGGACTCCCACCGCCGCGGTGCCGGCCCGCCGCACGGGCACCAGCGCGGCATCCCCCATCACCACCACCCCTGCCCACGCCGCCGCGGGCTGGCCATCCTGCTGCGCCTCGAGCTGGGCGGAGCGCAGGGCGGAGGCCACCCCCTGCCCTGAAGCCAGATGTCTGTAATAGCGCTCCAGCAGCCACGCGGCCTCGGCGTCGCGCATCGGCCACAGGCTCGCCACCACGGCGTGCGCGCCGGACTCGAAGAAGGCCCTCGCGAGGCTCAACACCCCTTCGCCCGCGAGCAGCGCGCCGGACGCGCCCCGACAACTGGAGAGCACCACCAGCGCGTCCCGCAGCCGCAGCTCGGCGATCTCCCGGGGCTGGAGGAGGCCGTCCTCCTGCGGGGAGCCCGGGGCCAGCACCAGGGCGGAGCGCTCGGGCGCCTCGACGTCGACGACGGCATGCGCGGCCAGGTGGAGGATGCGCACGCCGTCCAACCGGGAGTCCTTCAGCGCCTGCTCCGACGCCTCCGTCCCCACCAGCAGCCGGGGCCGCACGTCGGTGCCCTCCAGGGCCTCCTCCACGGTGCGCCCTTCACGCCTCGCCTCGGGGAGCGCGCCCAGGCTCGCGGTCTCCCCGAACACACCGCCTCGCGATGAGGCCACCACCGTCGTGCCCGCCGGGGCGCCACTGCGGTCGGGATCCGCCAGCACCAGGGCCTCGCCCGCCGGTGGCGGCTCCGACCGCTCCCGCCAGTGGTGCAGCAGGCTCGCGGAGGGCACCCGCGCGAGCGCGTAGCGGGAGATCAACGGAGGCCCGTCCGCGCGCTCGCGCAGCGCCGCGAAGGCCAGGTCATGCAGCGGCCCATCCGGCACGAGCAGCAGGCGCGACACGCTCGGCGGAAGCTCCCGCAGCACCGGCGCCAGGAGCTGTGCGTACAGCGCGGCGGCGGCCCCGGCCTCCGAACCATCCCGACGCTCGATGAGCCCCGACAGGAGCGCCACGGCGGGGCTCAGCCGCGCACGCTCCGGGATGCGGTACGCGCGCGTCCCCCCGCGCGTCACCGCCAGCACCCACGCGCCTCCCGCGCGCTCACCCTGGAGGTCGTGGTCCATGCCCACGAGGAACACGAGCAGCGCTTCGTCTTCCCCCAGGCCCTCCTCGGTCCGCGAAAGCGAGGCGAACTGGACGGCGTCGTGCCGGGGCGCCGGACGCAGCTCGCGCTCCCGCCGCTCCAGCTCCTGGAGTTCACCCAACAGGCGCGTGCGCTCGGACGCGGGCAGCGTGGTCTCCAGCAGCCTCCGCTGCGTGGCGGACAGGCCGCGCAGCACGCGGGCCCGCTCCTCTCCGCGCTCCGGTGCGTCCGCGCCGACTGCGAGCGCGCGGGAGGCGACGAGCGCTTCGAACAGCGTCCTCGCCCGCAGGCGCTCGCTCACCGCGAAGGCGCGCTCCAGGGCCTCGCGGGGCGGCAGGGCGGAGGTCTCCCCGGCCTCCAGCGTGCGCCCGGCGAGCCGGTGATAGTCATTGGCCCAGCCGGAGAACAGCTCCGCCTGGCTGGACGCGTCCTTCTGCAACTGGCGCAGCACCTCCACCGCGTCCAACGCGCGCTCCGCCTGTCGCAGGGCTTCCGGCAGGGGCCGCGTGCGGAAGGCCACCATCGAGCGCGCCCGCCACGCGGAGGCGAGGTAGCGCGGGTTGTCGTGCTCGGCGGCCAGCGCCAGGGCCGCGTCCGCGTCACGCTCGGCGGCAATGGCATCCACCCCCGCGAGCCGCTCCGCGCGCGTCCACAGACAGGCGATGCGCCGCTCGGGCAGCTTCGCCTCCAGGGCCAGGTCCAGACAGCGCCGCAGGTGTTCGTCCGCCTCGCTCCGCTCCTCCGGGCTGTCCCCCAGCAGCTCCGCCACCATGCGCAGGGACTGCGCTTCGAAGGCCTTGCTCCCCGCCTTCCTCGCCGCCGCGAGCGCTTCCCGGGCGAGGCGCAGCAGCGCCGGACGGCCTCCCGGTTCGGGACGCTCCTCGTTGCGCCGGAGCGCGAGGTTCGCGAAGGCGAAGCGCACCCGGGCCTCGGTGCCCACGTCGCGGGTGCTCCGCGCGAGCTCCGCGAGCCGCGCATAGGCATCCTGCGCCTCGTCGAAGTGCCCCAGGTTCGCGCTCACGGTGGCCAGGGGGTTCAGCAGCTGCTTCTTCACGCTGTCGCTGCCCCCGGGGAAGGCGAGCGCCTCCGCGCGCTTGAGGAGGCGATAGGCGCGCCCCAGGTCCTGTCCCAGGTCGGAGAGCTCGGAGGCCTCCAGGATGAGCGCACGCACCTGGAGCTGGGCGTCACCGGAGGCCCGCGCCACCTCCCCCACCCGCTGGACCCAGGTGTGCGCCTCCTCCGTCCGGCCCAGCACGCCCAGCACGTTGCGCAGGTTGATGCCCGCCATCACCTCGCCCTCCGCGTCCCCCTGCTTCCGGAACGCGAGGGCCGCGCGACGATAGGAGTCCTCCGCCAGCCGTGGCTCGGAGAGCATCTCCACGTAGCCCAGGACCAGCAGGAGCCAGGGGCGCTCGGGGTGGCTCGCGATGAGGCCCCGCAGCCTGCGCCGGGCCTCGTCGCGGCGCCCCAGGTCCTGGGCCTCCCGGAAGAAACACAGCGCCGTCTCCGAACCCGCCGGATGGGCGACGAAGCCCTCCTCGCACCGGGCGAGCGCGGAGGGCTCCGGAGGCTCCGGAGGTTCGGCGGCGACCGCGAGGGCGTGCGGGAGGAGCCCCACCGCGAGGAGGAGCCATCCCAGCCACGCCAGGCGCCGTCGCCCACCCGCCACCGTGTCAGCTCCGGATGTAGAGGTACGAGCAGGACAGCGACGTGGTGGGCTCGGACGTGCCGCCCCTGGGGTCGATGGTGTAGATGAGAGGAATTCTGCAGAGGGGGGGCGGCTCCACCGGACGCGTGCCGCCGGGCAACCGCTCCAGGACCAGGACGCCCGCGGCCAGCGCTTCGGTGTTGGGCGGCACGAGGAGCTGCGCACGGACCCCGGCGGACGAGGGCGCGTTCGCGCTCAGGCGCAAGGGGACCCCTTCGGTCACCGGGCCGGTGATCTCCGCGAGCACGGCGCCATTGGCCGCCAGGATGCGCAACGTCACCGTCAACGTACCGCCCTGGCTCACGCCCACGTCCAGCACGGAGGCAATCACCCGGTCACTCGCCACACCCGACACCGGCACCGTCGTCATCACCAGCATGGGCGGTGAGACCTGCGCCGCCGCCGTGAGTCCCCACAGGAGCGTCATCACCGCCAACGCACGTCCCCAGCCACCCACCGCATTGCTTGTCTTCATCACATCCCCCTCCGCATGTCTTTGAATGGACTGCCCACCGCGTGGTTTCACGCGCTCACTGCAAACGGTTCACGAACGTGCTGCCGCGCCGGATGCTGCCATCCGGCAACCGCGCTTCGACCTGCCAGAGCACCCGCGTTCCCGCGGGCAGCTCCGCCAGCACGGAGGCCGGCACGGTGTATTCCCGCTGCTCCAGCCGCTCCGCGCGGTGGAACAGCTTCAAGTCCTCCGACGACACCTGCACGCTCCAGTGCGTCGCCTGGGGCACCCCGCTCCAGCGCAGCACGAAGCGGTCGCGAGGCAGCGCCGTCGCCTCTGGCACCTCCGACGTGATGGCCTCGGCCGCGCCGCCCCGGATCCGGTCCGGATCCACCTGCTGCTGCTGCCGCACCACCACCACCGCGCCCACCAGGACCACCAGCATGGCCGCCATCGCACCCCACACGGGGCGCTCCTGCCAGAAGCGGGGGCGCTGCTCGCGCCGGTCCTTCAGCGACAGCACCTTCGCCGGTGCGTCCGCCTGCGAGGCCGCCTGGGACATCGCCTTCGCCAGACGCCAGGCCTGGGCCCAGGCCGGATCCGCCGCGACACGCTCGATGACCGCCCGGCGCTCCTCGGCCGGAAGGTCCTGCGTCACGGCGCGCCAGACGAGGTCCGCGTCCACCGGCGCCCCCGCCTGCGCGTCGTCGTCGCGCAGCGCCGTCCGCAGCCGCTCCACCCCCGCGGCGTCGATGGAGTCATCCTCGGGGCGACGTTCGCTCACGGCGTGATTCCCTTCGTGGAGAGACACGCGCGCAGGGCGCTGAGTCCGCGGTAGATGAGGTTCTCGGTGCGCTTGCTCTCCCAGCCGAGCAGCTCCGCGGCCTCCGGAACGGTGTGTCCCTGCAGGTGCAGCGTCACGGCCAGCCGACGGTCCTGAACCAATCCCTGGAGACAGTCGCGCACGGCGCGGGCGATCTGCGCGGCGCCGGCCGAACGCTCCGGGTCTCCGGGTGCCACGGGCTGCACGGGCGCGCGCTCCACCTCGTCCAGCGCCACCTCCTTGCGTGCGTTCACCCGGCGCAGCTCGTCGATGAGCGCCGTGTAGGCGACGCGGTACAGGTACGCGGGAGACATCTGCGCGTGGCCCGGGTCGCGCTTGCGCAGCTCCACCACCCGCATCATCGCGACCTGCAACAGGTCCTCCCGCCGGTCCGCGAGGGACGGAGGGCAGACGCTGGCCAGGGCCCGGCCCAGGTCGCGTCGCAGCGTTTCGAGCCCGGCGTCCGGCGATGCACCCGCCGTGAGGGGGCCGTGTCGCAGCTCCAAGATGCATCGCCTCCGGGAAAAAGGGCGTCGATGGTCGTTGAAACCCTCCTGGGCGGCAAGGCGGAGCGGGGCAAATCGCCCCTGGAGCAAGCAGGGCTCCAGGGGAACCGTCCGCCCACTACGGAAGGTTCGCGTCCCAGGCAATCAACCGCACCTCGCCCGTCGTCGTCAGGCGCACCGCGGTGAGAACGAAGCGCGCGCCCACCCAGGTGGTGGTGACCGCCGAACCCGCGGCGGAGACGGGCAGTCCGCGGAGGCGCTGACGCTGACGGCGGCGAGTGCCACGGCGGTGAGCCGGGCGGCGGGACGAAGACGCGGGGGCATGGTGCTGCTCCTTGGAAGGGGGCGCCCGGCGGCCGTCACGGCCTCGCGGTTTCGCGCCTGCCCCCACCCAACGGAAGTCCCCCTTTTTTCCCCTCACCCCCTCTGGGAGGAAAAGGAGGGGCGGTCAGCGCGTCATGGACGGCATGAGCCCGGCACCCGCCAGCAACTCGCGCACGCGCCGGGCCAGCGCCACGTGCTCCGGGATGCACACGGTGAAGCGCTCCGGCGTCAGGACGATCAACGTGCCCTTCAAGTTGTCAGACCCCAAAGTCAGGATGCCGCGCCTCCTGCCTCTCAGGGGCGCCTTCGGGGGATTCCATGAGGTTAGTTGCAGTAGTCTCCCTGCTGCTTCTTGCGGCGGGATGTGCGACCACCCGCGTTGTCCATGTAGATGTTGGGAATGGTCAGCAAGTCACCCATGAATCGGTGGACGTTGATCCGGTCGAGGTGAACGAGGCGGAGTTCAAGGCTGCCCTCACACAGCTCATCCTCGACATGCGGATGGACGTTGCATTCCGAGAGGCTGAAGAGGCGGACGAGCGAGGCTGGGTGCGATCCAGGACCCTGCTCGCATCCTCAAAAGGACTCGCGGATCCTGGCTCGGGGAGTTCACCTGAGTCGCTGTACGCGCGCATCTGCCCCGATCCGGACGGATGCTTGTCCCTGGTGGGCGGGACGGGGCTGACGTTCTCGCGCAAGGACCGGACACTCATGGCCCTGTCATTCGCTCTCGATACCGTGTGGGAGAGCGTCGAGGCCGAGGTGGGCAAGATGCTGAACCCGGCCGCGCTCAAGGCCATGGTCACGTCGGCCGCGCTGACCCTTCTCCTCACCATGGCCCTTCCCGAACCGGTCACCAAGGCCATCGCGGTGGCGTTGACGGCGGCGATGGTGGCCTATCTCGGAGTGGTGCCGGTCTGGGAGATGGGGCGAGGCTTCGTCCGGTTGTGGGATGATGCGGGCAAGGCAATGAGCGTCATCGAGCTACAGGACATCGGGCACCGGTTCGGCAGGGTGTTGGGGACGAACGGCACGCGCGTCCTGGTGCTCCTCGTCACCGCAGCGCTTGGTGGAAGGGACGCGATGGCGGCCCAGGGCCCCAAGCTCCCGGGCTTCTCGCAGGCTGCCATTCGCGCGCAGGCCGAGGGCGGCTTCCAGCTCGGGGCAGCGCTGAACGGTGGCGTGACTTCAATCGCGTTGCCCGCCGCTGGCGTACTGAACGTGGCGATAGCTCCAGGGGCTGCTGCCGCCGTAGCGATGTACTCGGACGGGCGCTTTCCGGGCGATGCCAAAGGGCCGGTTCATCACATCTGCACGAACAAGAACACCCTCTCCGCTGTTACCGGCGGTCCTTGGACACCGAGATGCGAGGACGTCTTCAAGAAGGCCGGGATGACCCTCGAAGACGTTGTAAACAAAGTGCGCCTCAATGGTCATGAAGGGCCTCACCCCGAGCGATACCATCGAGAGGTGGTAGAGCGTCTTGAACGTGCCGTAGAGCGATGCCGGACGACTGAGACTTGTCGGTCCAGGTTGGTGAATGAGCTTGCAAAGATTGCCAATGAGCTTCTTACGCCGGGCTCGCCGTTGCGAAGTTTCATTGTGAAGTAGGAGGGGTGCGGTGGAACGTCATTATTACTGGGTCAGAACCGGTGATGTGTCACAGTGGGTCGTCACGACTCCTGTACCGGCCTCTGGTGGCGCGTTCGATGAGCCTTGGATGTTCGGAGAGGGTCGCGTCCTTCCAGACCCTGGCCCCATCAAGTCCCAGATTTCACATCCTGGTGAGAAGCGCACGTTTGTGTTCTCTGTGATAGAGAAAGTGCCCATCATCAGTGAAGCGGTCGCGATCGTCTTCAGGACACTTGCTCCCGACAATGTTCAATTATTTCCGGTATCGGTAGAGGGGGAATCCGAGCGGTACTTCGTCGTCAACGCAACCAAGGTGGCTGATTGCATTGATGAAGCGAATTGCCGAGAAGTGCAGCACTACTCCGAAGAGGATCTCTTTCCCGAATATGCAGGCGAATACCGCTGGATCTACGGCCTGCGTATTGATCCCTCGAAGGCTGATGGCGCGCATGTTTTGCGGCCGAAGAAATTCAAGACGGCATTCGTCGTATCAGAGGAAGTCAGGGACGCACTCGAAAGGGTCGGGAACCTTGGAGTGTCGTTCGAGCGTGTGACGGCACCCGATAGAGGACCCGCTGAGCAATGTGCCTGAGTAGAAGGCGTTCAGTGTTGGTGTGCCGTAGATAGAGGCACGGAGGTCGGCGGCGTTCCACCCCGCACGCTGGTGGATGACACCCCACAACACCAGCCCCCACTCCTGCATGCGCAACTGCGGCAAGCGCGCCGAATCCACTGGAAGCTCCAGGAGGGCTTCAGACGATGCCGCCGTTGGCGCGCAGCACCTGACCGTTGATCCACCCGCCGTCAGGACCGACGAGCGGGGCCGCCCAGTACCTGGGGCGGCCCCGTAGCGCGTCAGCCCAGCTTCATGGCCTTGGGACGGGCCAGCAGCCGGTCCACGTAGGCGTCAATCGTTGGACGGCCAGACGTTGCTCCGAACATGCGCATCCAGATGAACATGGAGCCAATCATCACGTCGGCCGCGGTGAACCAGTCGCCGAAGAGGTAGGGCCCGTTGCCCAGCTCGCCCTCGACAGCGTTCAGCGCACCCTCGAAGTCCGTCCAGCCGCGCTGGGGTGCCGTCGGCGTCTTCATCAGGTGGTCGCCCATGGAGGGCTCCAGCTGGGACGTCGAGTACACCATCAGCGACAGGTAGCGGCCGCGCTCCGGTGCATCCTGCTTCGGCGCGAGCTTCGCCTGGGGGAACTTGTCGGCCAGGTACAGACAGATGGCCGCGTTCTCGAACAGCCGGGTCGCTCCATCCTCCAGCGCGGGCAGCTTGCCGGCCGGGTTGATCTTCAGGAACTCCGGCGCCTTGTGCTCCTTCTTTTCCAAGCTGATGGGCACGAGCTCGTACTCGACGCCGCACTCATCGAGCATCCACTTGGCGATGACCGCACGACTCCGGGGATTGAAATAGAGCTTCATCCAGGGACCTCCAGGAAGGACTGCCAGCCCTCCCTAGCAGAATGGTCGCGATTCTCGCAGGGGATCAGGCGCCGCCCGGCGGAGAGCGGCCCGATGCAGGCATGGACTGGCCGTGCGCCAAGCGGGAATGAGGCATTGATGCTGGCCCTGGCGTGCGTGCGACTCGTCGTGCAGCTCAACGACTGGGGCCTGCGCGGGCTGGGCAGCGTGAGCTGAAGACGGGCTTTGGCTTCCTTCAGGCAAAGCCTTCGACGGCGTTCGCGCCCTGCCCCCGAGCCCCAGCGGGCCTCCCGATCACCCGGGAGGCCTGGGCTCAGCGCCGGCTAGAGCTGGCCCGAGCAGTTCTTGATGCACTCGATGCCACCACAATCGAGGCTGCACGACCCGAACTCGCTCGGGTCACAGAGCCCATCGCCGCAGACGGGACCGCCGCCACAGTCGGCGAGGCACGACAAGAACTCGCCCACATCGCAGACCCCGTCCCCGCAGTAGCTCCCCCCGCAGTCCTGGCCGCAGGAGAGCTGGGTCTCCGAGCTGTTGCAGACCCCGTCACCGCAGTAGCTACAGTCGGCCTCGCACGCCTCCCCCGCGTCACAGACGCCGTCGCCACAGGACAGCTTGCGGAGCCGGAAGCTCTGGAGGCAGCCCCCCGCGCGGTCATCCATGTCCATGACGATGGAGACGGGGTGGGTCGAGGTGACGGTGTGCAGTCCCGTGTTCCCGCATTGCCCGTTGTAGTTCTGGTCCTCGAACTTCACGTCGAGGGCGACGTCGCTGCGCCCCGTGAGGCTGAGCGTCTGGACGCACCCCTTGTAGCGCTGGTCGGTGTCGATGCCCCAGGCGCTCGCCAGCGACGGGCCGCTGGGGGTCACCGGAATCGCGCGGAGCCCAGGGGTGTCGCACTGGCCGTCGCCCGAGAGGTTCGCCTCACCGCGGAACTCGACAAAGAGCGCCAGGCCGGACAACTCGCTCGCGGGGTCCTGAACCCCGAACGTCTGCAGGCAGCCGCCGCCCCGGGAATCCGTGTCGAGCTTGACGCGGGTCGTCCACTCTCCGAGGCGCTTGCTCTCGGCGACGTTGACGCCGTTGTTGCACTGGCTGTTCGTGCTGAAGTTGTCCGCACGGAAGTCGTAATGGAACCACACCGAGGACAATGCGTCGCCGCGCGTGACGAGCGTGTCCGCGGAGGGCTCCGCGTCAATGGGGCCGCAGCCCACGGAGAAAAGAGTGGCGACCGCGGCGAGCGCCGCGCGGGAGAGAGAACGACGGGACATGGTGTGTGCCTTTCGGGAGAGGGCACACGGATTGTATCTCCATTCCCGCAGTTCAAGGGCATCCCATGACACTGACGCGCCGTGCCACATCGAGCCCTCATCGTGAGGGGTCAGCTCTTGTAGCAATACCCC
Source organism: Corallococcus llansteffanensis (assembly GCF_003612055.1). GTDB lineage: Bacteria > Myxococcota > Myxococcia > Myxococcales > Myxococcaceae > Corallococcus > Corallococcus llansteffanensis. The sequence continues at coordinate 13,607 of NZ_RAWB01000016.1, read as the reverse complement.
AAGTCCCCGCGGGTACAATCCTCGGGGCAGCTCTGCTGCGTATCGCCATCACAGCAGACATGGTCGCCGCAGGACTCGTAGGGGCCGCAGTCGACGTAGCAAGTCCTCCGCTCGATGGGTGCGCATACCCCGTCACCGCAGACAGCCAACTGCGTGACGTCCCCCCCCTTGTCGACCGAAGCCTCTACCGAAGACTCATCAAGGCCTACTCCACACCCGACGGCAGCACCGACAAGCAAAGCAGCCAGGACGCTCAGGACAGGCTTCATGCGAGGACTCCTCACCACACGAAAGGGGGACGCGAGAAGCATGCCCTCCCTTCCATTCGAGTGAAAGCTGTCTGCCACGACCCAGGTTCATTGTCAGACGCAACGCTTCCTGGCATGCGGTCAGAGCTTCTTGAGCACTTCGGCGGCGCTGGTGTTGGTGGGGTCCAGCTCCACGGCCTTGCTGTAGTTCACCTTCGCCAGCGCCTTGTCCCCGTGGGCCAGGTACGCCTCGCCCAGGCTGTCGTAGAGGTTCCCGCTCTTGGGGTACATCTCCACGTTCAGCTTGAAGATCTCGATGGAGTCCGTGACGCGCCCGGAGCGCAGCAGCTGGTAGCCCAGGCTGTTGAGCTGGCCTTCGGAGAAGTCATACGCGTCCGCCTTCGTGGCCTTGAGGTCGCGGTACCGCGCGATGGCTTCCGCGACGGGCGCCTTGGCGAGCATCGCGCTCAAGAGCTCCCGGACGTCGAGCCGGGGCGGCCGGGGCGTGAGGCCATGCAGGACGCTGAGCAGGTCCGTCGAGATCGTCTGGATCTTGTCGCCGCGCGAGGTGTTGTCGAAGAGGATGACGACCTCCTTCCGCTCCGGAACGCGGATGATGAAGGAGCTGAAGCCGTTGATGCCGCCACTGTGATTGATGGTGGCGACCTCCGTCTTGTCGTCGCTCAGCTTCACCTTCCTGATGGACAAGCCGAAGCCGTAGTCGCCCAGGCCCGGCGTGAACATCTTCTGCTTGAGCGCCGCGGGCAGCAGCGTGTCCTGGTAGAGCGCCCGGTCCCAGAGGAAGAGGTCCTCCACCGTGGAGTACAGCGAGCCGGCCGCGTACGGGAGGCCCATGTCCAGGTAGGGGGCGTTGATGTAGCCCTCCGGCCGGAGCTCGTAGCCGCTCGCGCGCTTGGGGAGCACCGTCGCCTGGACGTCGTAGCCGGAGTTCTTCATCCCGACCTTGTCGAAGATGCGCTCCTGCACGGCCTGCGCGTACGTCTTGCCGGTGACCTTCTCGATGATGGCGCCGAGCAGGAAGTAGCCGGAGTTGTTGTAGGCGAACTTGGACCCGGGCTCGAACTCGAGGTCGCCGCTGGCGGACGCCTTCACGAAGTCCGCGACCGTGGACGGGAGGCGCGAGTTCTTCTCGAAGAAGCCGGGGGCGTTCGTGTAGCTGGGGATGCCCGAGGTGTGGTTGAGCAGGTGGGTGAGGGTGACGCGGGAGCCCGTGTCCTTCCGGTAGTCGGGAAGGAGGGTGACGAGCGTGTCATCGAGCTTGAGCTTCCCCTCGGCGACGAGCTGCAGGATGACCATCGCGGTGAACTGCTTCGTGATGGAGGCGATGCGGAACTTCGTGTCCAGCGTGTTCGGCACCTGCCATTCGAAGTTCGCGGAGCCGTAGGCCTTCTTGAAGATGACCCCCTTCTCGTCCGCGACCAGCGCGACGCCGTTGAACTGGCGCAGCTGGTGGTACTTCGTGATGAGCCGATCCAACTCCTGCGGCTTCGGCGCGGCAGCGAAGGCGGCGGGGGTGAACAGCAGGAACGCGGCGAACAGGCTCAGCAGGCGCACAGGGCTCCAGTTCATTCGGTCTCTCCGCTCATGAGCCTACACACGCTTCAGCGCCCGGACGATTGCGTTGCGTCCAGCTCCTGGAGGAAGCGCGTCGCGAGGGGGACGGCGACGCGGCCTCCCACGCCCCCTCCCTCCACGAACACCGCGAAGCCGATGCCGCCCCGCAGGCCGATGAACCAGGCGTGGGTCTCCGGCGGGACCAGCGTGCCGAACTCCGCCGTTCCCGTCTTGCCCATCAGCCCCTGGATGCCCGCCGCGGACTTCGCCGTGCCTTCCATCACCACCGCGCGCATGAGGTTCCTGAGCGCCTCCGGGGTGCCCGCGCGCAGGGACTCCTCCGGGCCCGGTTCCGCATCCGCCAGCAGGCGCGGTGCGTGCCAGCGGCCCGTGTCTACCGCCGCCGCCACCGTGGCCATGTGCAGCGGCGTGGCCAGCACCCTGCCCTGCCCCATGGATGCCGCGGCCCGGTCGGCGTCGTCCTGGGGCTCCGGGAAGGTGGCCCCCGGCGAGGGCAGCCCCACGTCGTAGCGGACGCCGAAGCCGAAGCGCCGGGCCGCATCCTCCAGCGCGCTGCGGTTCAACCTCGCGGAGAGCTGGATGAACGCCGTGTTGCACGAGAGCGCGAACACCTGCCGCAGGGTCGACGCGCCGAAGGCCTCGGACTCGAAGTTGCGGAAGCGCCTGCGGCCCGCGGCCGCCTCCACCGGGCAGTCCACCCGGGTGTCTGGCTTCAAGCCGCTCGCGAGCAGCGCTTCGGCGGTCACGACCTTGAACGTGGAGCCCGGGGGATAGCGCCCCGTCAGCGCGCGGTGCAGTGCTTCGCCCAGGGGTCGGCTGGCCACCGCCAGCACCTCGCCTGTCGCCGTGTCCACCGCGACCAGCGCCGAGGGCTGCGTGACGTCCAGGAGCGCTGCTTCCGCCGCCGCCTGCACCTCCCTGCGCAACGTGGTGCGCACGGGTGTCCCTGGCGCGCCGTCGAAGCGGTGCAGCACCACGCTCTCTCCGGAGCGGCGCACCAGCCGCACCTCTCCCGAGGGGCTTCCGGCCAGCGTTCGCTCCTGTGCGCGCTCCAGGCCGGACAGGCCCACGAGGTCCCCTGCTTGATAGGGATGGCCCAGCGCCTGGAGCGCCTCGGCCGTCACCTCGCCCACCCGTCCCAGCGTGTGCGCGGCGAAGCCCTCCGCCGGGGTGAGGCGCGCGGTCTTCTTGCGGAAGAAGATGCCCGGCACCGGCGCGAGCACGGGCCGCACCTGCTGGTAGCGCTCCGGTCGCACGTCGATGAGCGCGAGGAACTGCTCGGGCTGCGCTCCCCCGGACCTCAGGACCGCCTGGACCCGCGTGGGATCCAGCCCGAGCTGCGTCTGGAGCGCCTGGGCCACGGCCGCGCCGTCCCGCACCCGCCCCGGGTACACCCCGATGCTGATCACCTCTCCGGGCACGGTGAGCGGCGCCCCGGTCACGTCGAGCAATGCGGCTCGCGGCCCCCAGGCTCGCAGGCGCCCGAAGCTGTCTCCGATGCGCGCCTCGGGGTGGAACACCTCCGGCGTCCAGCGCACGACCCAGCGCTTCCCCCGGCGCTCGAAGCGCAGCCGCGACTCCACCTCCCAGTCCCCCAGGCCTCGCAGCGTGTGCACCGCGCGGAAGACCACCACCGCGGCGACTTCGTCCTCGGACTCGAGGTCGATTCCCTCGAAGCGCGAGGCCACGACGCCCAGCGCCTGCCGCCACCTCGCGTGCTGCGCATCGAAGTCCGCGGGCGCTTCCACGAGCATCCCGTGCTGGGCGACGAGGTCGTTGCGCGTCCAGGCCTCCAGGTACACGCGGGCCACGTCCTCCGGCCCACCGGGCACACCCCGTCTCACGGCGCGCGGCGCACACGCGGAAAGCAGCAGCAGGAGGCAGAGCCCCACCCAGGTGATGACCGTCCGTCCGAGCACGCGCCCCGTGTACCGCGCCCGTCCTCACGAGGCGAATGCGTTGTGCCGTCCGTCGTTCCCACCCGGACCGCCAGTCGGGCACCCCGACGATCCATGCGCACTCGGAGCAACGAGGGTCGCCCTCGTGCCACGGTTCAGCAGACGGTCTGCATCCCGGACCGCCAGTCGGTCACCCGTCGCTCCGCGCGCACGTGGAGCGACGAGAACTGCCTGCACGCCGCGGATCAGCGGACCGTCTGCTCCTGCGTCGCGCTCACGCCGTCCCCTGTCGCCGTCACCGTCACCACGCCCGCAGCGCCGGAGCGCACGTAGAAGACGCCCTCCCGCTGCGCGCCCGCGAGGCTCACCAACGCCACCGCCGCGTCCGAGCAATCCGGTTGCAGGTGGAACGTCGCTCCCGCGTCCGACGCGGCCAGCGCCACCACCGGATCCACCAGCGAGGCCAGGTTGCCCGCGGCGTCCCGCCCCTGCACCACCAGCGCTTCGGAGCAGGCCCCCGCGTCCACGGTGCGGGCCGGCGTGGCGAAGGCCACCTGCCGCTCGCCCCCCACTGTCTTCACGACCACGTCGAACGCCTCGTCCGGGAAGACGGCCGGGTCGTAGCCATCACCGCTGATCCGGTTGCGGCTGAGCAGGTTCGCACCCCCGTTGTCGAAGAGGGCCACCTGGTAGCCCTGTTCGGGTCCCTCCCCGTTCGTCAGCGTGTCCTTGCTCAGCTCGTTCTCCAGCACCTGGATGCGCGTGGCCTCCGAGGGCGCGCTGGAGCCGCCCTCCCCCTGCGACAGGCTGATGCCGATGTCGTTCTCCGTCACCATGTTGCCCTGGATGAGCAGGTCGTGGCACAGCGGCCGCCCCGCGCCGCCCACCACCAGGATGCCGGTGGCCGCGTCCGTGGCCGGCGTGTACGCGTTGCCCGTCACCTCGTTGTCCACCACCCGACCCAAGACCCCATACGCGAGCTGGATGCCGACGCGCGCGATGTGGCCCACCGGCCCTCCACCCTCCACGACGTTGTCCTCGGCCGCCACGTCCACCCTGCCCGCCACGAGCAGGCCCGCCTTCTGGTAGCCCGTCACCCGGTTGCGCCTCAGGCCCACCGTCACCTGGGCGGCGCCGGCCGCGTCGTTGCGCACCTCGATGGCGAAGCCCTCCTGGCAGCCGCTCAGGTTCCCCGCTTGGTGCAGCGCCTCCACCACCGAGTCCTCGATGGCGCCGGTCGCGCCCTCCAGCAGGATGCCGCGCAGCCGCAACGCGCCCGCGTCACACACGTCCAACAGGCTCCGCGCCGTCACCGTCACGCCGCGCACGCTCGCCACCGGGCCCCGGTTGCGCAGCACCGCGCCCTGGAAGTGCTCGCCCGCGGCCGCGTCCTCCACCGCCGTCAGCGTGTGCCCCGCGCCATCGAACGTGAAGCCGTCCGGGACGAACACCGGCCCCTGTGTCACGCAGTCCGCGGACAGCGACACCTTCCCCGGCGCCAGCGTGAACGCGCACGCGCCCGCCAGCGCGCCGCAGCGCCGGTCCGTCCACTCCACCGGGAAGGCATGGCGCACGCTCGCGCCCGAGGCGTTCGTCACCGTCACCTCCACCGTGGGCGTCACGTCCGGCGGCACGCAGGACAGCTCCGTCCAGTCCACCGTGCTCGTCGTGCCGTCCCCCACCGCCGTGCCCACCGCGCCCGCGTTGGTCGTCCAGGTGAACGTCAGCGGCTCACCGCGCGGATCCGTCGCCGCCGCGGTGAAGGTCACGCGCTCGCCCGCACGCGCGCTCGGCGCCGACTGCGACGTGGCGCCCAGCACCGGCGGCGCGCTCTGCCGCACGCACAGGCTCACGATGTGCCCCACGCTGCCCCCGAAGGAGTCGCTCACGGCGCCATGCAACTGGCAGGTACAGCCCAGGGGCTCCGCGGTCGGAGTGAACACGGGCGTGGCCCGTGTGACGTCGTCGAACGTGCCATCGCACGTCGCGGTCCACGCATACGTCAGCGGATCCGAGGCCCCGTCCTCGTCCGTGGTCGCCGCCGGCACGAGGAACGGCGCGCCCACGGCCAGCGGCCGGGGCTCCCCGTCCGCAGGCACCACGGGCCAGCGGTTGAAGCGCGTGTCCTCCAGCGACCCCTCCGCGCCCACGGTGCCCGCCCCGATGCGGAACTGGAGCGTGGACACCGCGCCGCGCGCGTCCGTGACGCGGACCTCCACCCGCAGCCCGTCCTTGAGGTTGGAATGGGACCCCAGCCCGGCATAGGGCTCGGGGAGGACCGTCAACGTGCACTCGGCGCCCGTGCAGTCGAGCGAGCCCGTGGAGCTGCTCCAGGCGTAGGTGAGGGTGTCGGTCGGCTCCAGGTCGCTCGCCCACGCGCGCAGCCGCACCTCCTCGCCGAAGGTCGCCCGGGCCTTCGAGGCCACCACCGCGTGGATGCGAGGTGCCGTGTTGCCCGGGCCCGCCACCGCGCCCGCCGGATGCGGCACCATCACCACCAGCGCCTCACCCTGAAGCGAGAGCGGCAGCGCTTCCTCCAGGCTCGCCGTGGCCACCACCGCGCCCGCGCCATCCAGGGCGTCCACGCGCAGCCCGACCGTCTCACCCGAGCTCACCGGCTCCACGTCACCGGACCACGCCGCGCCGCCTTCCGGGGTCAGCGCCAGCGGCACCACTTCCTCCGGCCCCGAGCCGTGCGTCACCGTGGACGTCACCGCCGCCACCGGGACGGCCTCCAACGAGCGCGGCAGGGCGACCACCAGCCGCACGCCCCCGGACGGAGCCACCTCGAAGGCGGGCTCCTCCTCCACGCAGCCGAACGTGCTCAGCAGCAGCAGTCCCGCCAGCCGCAACGCATGGGTTCGCTTCATGGCAGCACCGTCCTGAAAAGACATTGTGAGCAGGAACACCATCACGAGCCGCGCGACGCGTCCAACCCGTGAGCCGCGCGCCACGCCCGACCCGCGCGGGGTGTGCGTCCTGCCCTCCGGGGCCGCCTCCCCGTCCGTTGTCCGATGAGTTTTCCACCCGGGCGTTCTCCAAGCGGCAGCCCGCTGCTCGCCCGGGATGCACCCGTCGAATTCCGATGCTGGGGTCCACCCCATGCACCCGCCCGAGCCCCGCCGTCCCCAGCCGTGGCCCATCCGCCTCACCCACTGGGCCAACGTGCCGCTGCTCGCCATCCTCGCCGCCAGCGGCTTGCAGATCCTCGTCGCGTATCCACGCCTGGGCCCGCGCGGCCGGGACTACGCCCTCTATCCGTTCCAGGACGCCGTGCCCCCGTCGTGGCTGCGGCTGGGGGACTGGCTCGCGGGCGCGCGACACTGGCACTTCGCCTTCGCGTGGTTCCTCACCCTCAACGGCGTCGTGTACGTGCTCTACCTCGCCTTCAGTGGCGAGTGGCGCCGCCGCCTGTTCCTCCCGCGCCGCGACACGCGCGACGCCGTGGCCACGCTCGCGTACTACCTGCGGCTGCGCCCCGCGCCCGCGCGGACCGGGCTCTACAACGGCCTCCAGCGGCTGGCGTACACGTCGGCCCTCGTGCTGGGCGCGCTGTCCGTCCTCTCCGGCCTCGTCCTCTACAAGCCCGTGCAGCTCCGCGGGCTCACCGTGCTCTTCGGCGGCTACGACCCGGCGCGCGCGGTGCACCTGCTGGTGCTCGCGCTGCTCGCCCTCTTCACCGTGGGCCACGTGGTGCTCGTCGCCCTGCACCCGCGCACCTTCGGGGAGATGGTGACCGGGGGAAGGAAGCCCCATGTCTGAGTTTGAGACGCGCAGCCGCCTCCTCACCCGCCGCCGCGTGCTGCTGGGCGCCGCCGCGCTCACCACCAGCGCCTGTGATTCCAGCCGCCCCCGCGAGGGCTTCCTCGGCGTCATGGAGCGCTTCAACCAGCACGCGCAGGCAGCCCTCTTCCATCCCGGCCGGCTCGCGCCCGAGGAGGGCGTGGAGCAGCTCACCCCGCCCGGCGACTTCCCCACTTACTTCATCTCCGACACCGTGCCCGTGGCCCCCGCGGGCTGGCGCCTGGAGGTGGGCGGAAGCGTCTCCCGACCGCGCGCCTTCACGCTGGAGGAGCTCCAGCAGCTGCCTCGCACCGACTACCGGATCCGCCACCACTGCGTGGAGGGCTGGAGCGCGGTGGCGTCGTGGCACGGCGTGCGCTTGAGCGACCTGGCCCGGGCCGTGGGCGCCGACCCGCGCGCGGGCTTCGTGGAGTTCCGCTCGTTCGACAGCGGCTACTTCTCTTCCTGGGATGCCGCCAGCGCGCTGCACCCGCAGACGGTGCTCGCGTACGGCATGAACGGCCAGCCGCTCGCACCCGGCCACGGCGCGCCGCTGCGCCTCTATGCGGGCGTGAAGCTGGGCTACAAGATGGTGAAGTACCTCACCCAGGTGAGCTTCCTCCCGGAGGCCACCGGGGGCACCTGGGAGGACCGCGGCTACGAGTGGTTCGCCGGGGTGTAGCTCCAGCTCAGGTCTTGCCGCCCTGGAGGCTGGACCTGAAGGGCGTGAAGCCGCGCTGGCGCAGGGACTCGCGCTCGGCCAGCAGCGCCGCCAGGGCCGCCTCGCGCGTGGGGTAGTGGTTCACCGCGGCGCCGTTGATGGCGCCGCTGGTGTTGATGAAGATGCGCGTCATCTCGTCGCCGCCGTAGCGGTACGAGCGGTGCGTGTTGCGCTCCAGCACCTCGCGCCGCTCCTTGCCGAAGGTGCGCCCCGCCGTGTGGCGCACCACCAGCCCGTCCAGGTTGATGAGCAGGTCCACCCGGCCGTTGAACTTCGCGAACTGGGCTTCCACCTCGCTGCGCCAGCGGTACACGTCCTCGTCCGTCACCAGGATGCAGTCGGTGAAGTTCGCCGTGACGACATCGTGCTCGGCGTCGTGTTCGAAGGACATGCTCCAGGCCATCGCGCGCTCTCCTGCTTCCCTTGCTGCCGTGTCCGACGACGGGTGCTTCACGCCTGCGCGGAATTGCCCGCGAGGAAGGCCGACAACAGCGCCGCCGTCTCCGCCGGACGCTCCACCTGCGGGTAGTGCCCCGGCCCCGGCAGGTGCGTCAGGCGCGCGTTCTGGATGGGGGCCACCACCGCCTGCTTCAGGAACAGCGGCGGCAGGAACGGATCATCCGTGGCCACCACCAGCGTGGGCGCCGTGATGGCCGCCAGCCGGTGCGCGAACCCTCCCGCCGTCCAGGCGTCGAAGCACTGCTCGATGGCCTCCTTCGACACCCCGGCGGCGTCCTTCAGCATTCCCTCCAGGGACTCGGGGGACAGCTGCTTGCAGGCCAGGCCGAGGATGGTCTTCTGCTTCTCCCGGTCCCCCGCGGACGTGCGGAACAGCCCGGCCGCGTCCGGAGGCAGGGGCAGCCCCGACGCGGGCACCGAGTTGAGCAGCACCAGGCCCGCGACGCGCGCGGGGACCTCGGACGCCACCCACTTGGCGATCTGCCCGCCCATGCTGTGGCCCACCAGCGTGAAGCGCTTCGCGCCCGCGTGGTCCGCCACCGCCAGCACGTCCTTCGCGTACTGCTCCAGCGAGTACCCCGACGACGGCCGCCCGGACGACCCGGTGCCGCGGTGATCCGGCACCACCACCCGCAGGCCCGTCAGGTCCAGCTTCTCCAGCATCGCGTCCCACACCGCCCCGGACATCATCCACCCATGCACCAGCACCACCGAACGCGGCCCATCCCCGAGCACCCGGTAGTGCAGGGTCGTCCCATCGGTCGCGGTCGTCTTGTGCATGGTGGAGTCCTTCTCCAGGAACGGGGTTGGAAGTCGGGGTTAGACAGGAAGTGTAGCAAGCCCTGATGCGACTGGGGTTGGCCAAATGACAGGTGGGAGAGGGTGGGCGCTCTGGCAGACTCCGGCGCGCAATGACGGACGAACAAGCGAAGCGCACGGTGTTCTGCGAGGACGCGTTGGCGTGGTTGGACGCACGGCCCGTGTTGGAGGGCTGTTCGGTGGTGGCGTCGCTGCCGGACGTGTCGGAGTTCCCGTCGCTCACGGTGCCCCAGTGGAAGGACTGGTTCGTGGGGGCGGCGACGAAGGTGTTGTCGCGGGTGCCGGAGGACGGGGTGGCGGTGTTCTACCAGTCCGACGTGAAGAAGGACGGGGCCTGGGTGGACAAGGGCTACCTGGTGTCCAAGGCGGCGGAGGCCGCGGGGTGCGAGACGCTCTGGCACAAGGTGGTGTGCCGCCGGACGCCGGGGACGGTGACGTTCGGGCGGCCCGCGTACTCGCACCTGCTGTGCTTCAGCCGGGGGCTGAAGGCGGACCCGGGGAAGTCCACCGCGGACGTGCTGCCGGAGCCCGGCGAGGTGACGTGGACGCGCGGCATGGGGATGGCCGCGTGTCTGGTGGCGTGCCGCTTCATCCTGGAGCAGACGCACACGCGCACGGTGGTGGATCCGTTCTGCGGCCACGGCACCGCGCTCGCGGTGGCCAACGCGCTGGGCATGGACGCGGTGGGCGTGGAGCTGAGCCGCAAGCGCGCGCGCCGGGCCCGCAACCTCCAGGCGACGTGGAAGGGCGGCGCGCTGGTGCTGTCCGGCACGGGTGGACGCGAGGAAGGCGACGACTGACGGCTCAGGCCGCCCGAGCCCCTTCGAGCGCCGCCGCCACGTCCTTCTCCAGCACGGTCAGGAATGCCTCGAACAGGCGCTCCTCCAGCGCGAGCGCGGGCTCCAGCGTCACGCCCACCTTCGAGAGATGCGCGTGGCAGGCGTCCTCAATGGCGCGCCGGTGGCCCTGCTCCTCCGTCACCACCCGCCCCATCTCCTCGCGCACCGCCGGGTGCCGCGTCGCCGCCTTGTAGAGCGGGTAGAGCACCATCGCCCGGCGCTCCACCACCGCCGTGGTGAGCAGGTAGTGCAGGTGCACGTCCGCCGCGCCCGTCACCTGCGTGGCCCACGCCGCCAGCTCCCGGTCCAGCGACTGGAACCACGTGGCCGCCGCCACCGGGCTCAGGAACTCCGTCACCTCGCGGCCCGCCACCTCGCACGCCAGCCGCTTGAAGGTGAACGCGTGGCGCGTCTCGTCCGCCAGGTGCCCCAGCACCTCCAGCGTCGGGTGCCGGTCCGCCACCGTGCGCGAAATCTTCCGCGCCCCGGTGAACTCCAGCAGCGACAACGTATGCAGCCACCGCACCTCCACCTCGGAGGACCCGGCCAGCTGCCGCAACACCGCCTGGATTCTGTCACGCATGGGGCGCCCCTCTATCACGGGGACTGGCCAACAGTGCCGGCGCCTCGCGGTTTGACCCGAGGGCCTCCGGTCGCCTTTGCTTCTGTCTCATCGGGCTGTGCTTGGTGCAGGGGGGTGACCAGCATGCCGCATCGCGAAGACAGCCATTCGTCCAGGCCTTGCCCTGTCCGGCCTCGCGCGGAGTCCACCGCGTCGGGGGCTTGCGCCCGCGTGTCCGCATGAAGGCCCGGCCCGTGTCCTCCAGCGCCTGGGTGACGGCCTTCCGCCGCTGGATGCGCGCGCAGGACGCGGGCCGCATCCTCACCTCCGAGCGCCCGGGGACGTGCCTGGGCTGCGTCCTCGCCTGCACCGCGCTGCTCGCCTTCGTCGCGTGGACCCCGGGCGTGCGCGGCTTCTTCGCCCTGCCCTTCTCCACCGCGCTCGCGTGCTTCGTGCCCGTCGCCGTCAACGGGCTGGCCTTCTGCGCGGTGCACGCGCGCCGCACGCGGCTGACGCCGGGCAGCTGGCTGTGGCGGCTGCCGGGGCTGGCGCTCTTGCACTTCTTCCTCGCGAGCCTGATGGCGCTCGCCGCGCTCCCCGGGGCGCTCGCCTTCGGCGCGCTGCTCGTCGCCACCACCGCGGTGCACGGCCGCCAGTACCGGGTGACGTGGCGCGAGCCCTTCCTCGCGGTGGGCACGCTCGCGGCGCTCGCGTGCGCGCTGCCCCTGCGCTCGAGCCCGGACCCCGGGGTGCTCTTCGCCATCGTGGGCCCCGCGGCCCTCTTCGCCGAGCTGTCGCTGGGCAGCCTCGCCGTGCGGTACGACCAGGCCCGCGCCGACGCGGAGCGCCTGCGCGCCGCCGTGCACGCGCAGCTCATCGAGCAGCAGGAGCGCGACGTGGGCCAGCTCACCCAGGCGATGGCGGAGATCCTCCGCCACCACCAGGACATGGAGCAGACGCTGCTCCACGCGGGCAGCGCGGCGGACCTGATGGCCGCGTTCGGCGCGCAGCGCGGCCCCCTGGCCCGCACCGAGTTCGCGGACCAGGCCCGCCAGCTCCAGGACAGCCTGCGGCAGATCCAGGAGATGGTGAAGGAGGTGCGCGCCAAGGGCCGCCGCTTCGTCGGCGCGGAGCCGGAGGCCGTGGCCCTGGGGCCGGTGCTGGAGTGCGTGCAGGCCCACGTGGCCCTGCGCTTCCCGGACGTGGACATCGACGTGCGGGTGGAGCCGCCGGGCCCCGCTCGCGCGCTGCTGCGGGGCGGGCCGCTCACGCTGCGCCGGGTGGTGGAGAACCTGGTCGTCAATGCCTGCGAGGGCAATGGCGAACAGGGGGCCTCCCGGGTTTCCATCCGCGCGCGCACCGAACCGCTCAGCGGTCGGCTGGAAGTCGAAATCGAGGACGACGGACCCGGCTTCCCCCCGGAGCGCCTCAACGCGCCGGCGGAGGAGCTGTACACGACCAAGCCCCAGGGAACGGGGCTGGGCCTCTACACCAGCGAGTGCCTGCTGCGCGCCAGCGGGGGCCTGCTGCATCGCCACAACGGGCCGGGCGGCGGTGCCCTGCTTCGCATCCTGTTGCCCCGGGAGTACCAATGACTGCCTTGAGCGCCCTCCACGAGAAGCACCCCGCCAAGCGGGATCCGGAGCTGAGCGAGGTGCTGGCCTACCACGAGGCCCTGGCCGAGCGCGGACTCGCCCGCTTCGGCCCTGGCCCCCGGGTGCACTGCCACACGGGCCTCGTGGACCGGCTGCCGCCCCCGGGCATGCCGGCGCCGGAGCTGCGCAAGCGCCTCAAGGCCTCCCAGGAGACGCTGTTGGCGGAGCTGGCGCGCGCCATGGACCCCTTCCCGGACGGCGGCGACGTGATGGAGGTGGGCACGGGCCTGGGCGGCGGCGCGCTGTACTGGGCGCAGGAGCACCGGGCGACGGTGACCTCGCTCTTGAGCGTGCCCGCGCACGTGGAGCAGGTGCGCAGGTACGCGCACGCGGGGGGCGTGGGTGCCCGCATCCATCCCCGGCTGTGCTCGGCGGAGGACATGCGGGGCCTGGGATGTTTCGACGCCATCATCTGCGTGGAGAACGCGTGCGCGGTGCCCCGCGCGGAATGGCTGCGCGGCGCGCGCACCTGGCTCAAGCCGGGCGGCCTGCTGGCCATCGCGGACTGCTTCTGGGTGCGTCCCGGCTCGGTGCACCCGTCCGGCGACACGTGGCGCACGCACCTGGGCAGCGTGAGCGGGTTCCTCGCCGCCGCGCGGGAGGCGGGCCTGGAGCTGGAGGTGCATGACAACGTGTCCTCGCGCGCGGTGGGCTTCTGGACGCTGACGTCGGAGCTGCTCGTGCACGAGCTCATGACCCAGGCCACCGACGCGCGAGGCCTGCGCGCCGCGCTCAACGCCGTGCGGATGGAGTCGCAGCGCGAGCACCTGTGGCTGCAGCAGGGGCTGCTGGATGGGAGCCTGGAGTACGCGCTGCTCGTGCTGCGCCGCGAACACTGACGCCTGGAGCATTGACGCCTGCTCGAGGGCGGGCGGCACGGCGAGCCCCCTTCCGCCGGCAACCTGGGAGAGCGGGCCGGCGATCCCGGATGGCCGGGACGATGCCCCCGCGCCCCGTCACTCCCAGCCTTGGGTCGGCACATCCAAGGGAGGTTTGGAGATGGCGAACTACAAGCGATGGCTGGTGG